>JBFNEZ010000211.1:0-6630 GCA_040797825.1 Thermotaleaceae bacterium
GTTTTTTACTGCTGATTTAACAGAAGATATTTCCCCCGTTAATATTACAAAACCTTTTCCACCTAAACCTCTTGCTATACGTATTTCGAGCAATTCCACGTTCGCTGCCTTTACTGCAATATCTCCAGCCATAATAGAAGAAACAGCCGATATTGTTTCTATAATCCCTAAAGAAGTGATCTTGTTAACATCTGTTGTTGCTGTTAACGCAGGAAAAATCTGTGGATGCACATTAGCAATAACAAAGTCATCTACTGTAAAAATGCTCCCAATATCCTTCCCCACTTTTATTGAATTTTTTACTGCTGCTACATCTCCGCTTACTATTGTCACATATTTCCCTGGACATATAGGCGCAGAAAGAATTAACTCAACATTTGATGATGTGACCATCTCATCGGTTGCTTCCATTCCCTTGGCAATACTTTTAAATTCGATTAATCCCAATGCTTTCTTCAATCATTTCACCCCATCTCTCTGGTATTAGCATTTTTTGATTGTGACTTGCACATCATCAATAGAATCGATTCTACCAGCTATGGAAGCATGTACATTAGCTCCTAATTTTCCTTCTTCAATACTTCCAATCAGCTGTCCTTGCTGAACAACCTCCCCTACGCTTACAACAGGTGTTGCTTTCATACCAATATGTTGCTTTAGAGGAATACGAACAACACTAAAACTATTCGAATCAACTTCGAGCAATGGAGCCTTTGTATCATATTTTGAAAGACCTAATTTAGTAATTAGTTTTGAAACTGGGAATCGTTTAAAGGCCCTATAGGGATGTGCTGCATGAGGTATTCTGCGGTTTGGATTCTTAATACCTGCTTCATTCATTTGTGATTTCAAGAAAACATGAAGCTTCCATGGTTGTAAATCCATCACACATGCATACTCACAGAGTGCACATTCACAACAGAGAAAAGCTTCCGTTGCAGAAGTATCTGATTCACATGTGCTATTATAATTTGCTAACCGGATCAGCTTGTCAGGAAATATTTTATGACCTAACAAGTTCCTAGGACAGACTTCTGAGCAAAGAGAACAATGCTCACATGCTGTTTTTGCAAGATGCAGCATTGTCTTTATATCTCTTTCCTTAGATTTTAGCAAAGAGTGAGCTCTGGGTAGAAGGATCAGACCCTTCGTAGTCTTCGTAATAGGCTTATTCATATCTTCTTGTATCTTCCCCATCATAGGACCCCCGTCAATCACTTTGAAAGCATCTACAGTTGATCCTCCTGCTAATTCAATGGCTTCTGCTATGGAAATTCCAACGGGTACCTTTATAGTAACTGGATTTTTAACAGCACCCGTAACTGTTACGTATTTTTCAATTACTGGAATATCCAAAATAGCATTATAGACATTTAACAGGGTTTCTACATTAATGACAATTACACCTACATCTAGAGGAATTCCACCTTCTGGGACAATTCTATTGAGTACCTCATATACCATTACCTGTTCGTCCCCTGCAGGATAAAAATTTCCCATTGGGAATACTGACATATTAGAATATTTTTCTACACCTTTTTCTAACTGAATGATAGCATCCTCATATTTTTTTTTAAGTGCAATATACCCTTGTTTTGCGCCCGTTTTCCTCATGATTTCGTTTAATGCAAATAAAATTTTATCTGTTTTTTCTACAAGTAATTGTTGGTCAACCCGAAGTAATGGCTCACATTCTGCACCATTAACGATGACATATTCTACCTTTGCATTTACTTTTACGTGGGTAGGGAATCCGGCACCACCTGCACCTATAACACCAGCATTTTGAATTAACTTTATCAAGTTATTTTCCATGGGAACCACCTCTATTTTATTTTATCGAAACCCCTTCCACGAGAACCCTGCTCTTATTTTTCCTACTGAAATGCTTTCTATAGTTTATTCAATAACCGAAACCCCACTGATACACAATCTATTCTCCTCGTTCTAATTCAAATACTCTTAAGGCATGCAATGCAATGTTCATGTCTTCCTCAACTGTGCCACCACTAATGCCGATAGCTCCTACTACTTCATTGTGTATCTTTAAAGGATAGCCACCACCGAAAACAACAATTCTATTCTTATTGGTCCATTGTAGTCCATATAATTGGGCACCGGGCTGTACCAATGACGCTACCTCATGGGTGGGTATCTTTAATGCTGCAGAGGTATACGCTTTGTTAATAGATATGTCTATACTTGCTAGAAGAGCATTGTCCATTTTATGAAAAAGCATCAGATTTCCACCAGCATCTACAGCCGAAAAAATTATGGGCACGCCCATCTTCAATGCTTTCTCCTCAGCAGCTTTAGCCATTTTTTCAATAATTTCTAAACTCAAATTATTATTTCTAAAAAACTGACCAAGCTTTTCTAACACCTTGCTCTTAACGGCTTCCATAATAACTGCTTCTTCTTCTACCCGTGCTAAAACAAAAAGGATATCAGACAAACGATTGATATACCGTAAAAGTGTTTCTCTGACTGCTTCTGTTTTTTTCAAGGTAATCATATTTCTTTCTGCTCTTCTTATAATTGTTCTTGCCAGGTGCAAGGAAGCCGATGATGTAGATTTACCAGGAATTACAAAGGATTTTTGTTCCCCAATAATTTCTAAATAGTAGTTCATCTTTTGCTCTAACCATATTACATCTTCATCAGAAATCATTTCTCCTAATAATTTCTTGCCTTTTTCGTCGCTAGCCAATTCAGCACCTGCTGCAAAAATTTTTTGCTGAATATGATGTAATATATTCCTGATATCTTCATTGGTTATTAATGAATAAGCCAATCCAATTGCTGAATTGGCTTCATCTAAGGTCCCATAGCAAGAAACTCTCAAATCATCTTTCGATATTCTACTGCCACCGAGCAATCCTGTTGTTCCTTTATCGCCTGTTTTTGTATACACATTCGCCATAATTTCACATCCTCTACTCGTTGACCTCAATGGAATCTATAATACCTACAATTGCCGCATCTATAGGAGAATTCGGCTCACCAAAAATTAATCTCGCCGAACTACCTTTTGAAACCAATACCAATTCTCCAACACCTGCTCCAACAGAATCAATCGCCACCTCTGATTTACCAATTGACTCTTCTTTAGGGTTTACTGGTTGTACGATGAGCAATTTTTTACCAACCAATGTCTCATCTTTTCTTGTGGCGACTACCATTCCAATTACTTTCCCTAGATACATATGTCACCATCCCATCTTACTGTATTTTTATAATAACACCCAGCTCTTTTGCAGTATCTTTTGCTAGTGAAGTTATAATGGTTTGTGATGAAACCATTAATATCTTCCCTTTGTTTGCAGTTTCTATAATATCTGTTCTAGATAGAACTTTTTTATTTATTTTATGAATACTTTCAACCATCTCTAATTCTGTGGTTTCCTCTATAAAAGAGTTCTTCTTTGATGCATACTCATATAGTTGTTTTGCATCAACCAGCTTGATCCCATAGGCCTCTAATGTTAATAGCTGCTCTTTCATTTTATTTAAATATGCAATCGGCGCTTTGTTCATACCTAGTTGGAGTCTAACTGGATTTTGTAAATCACAACCATCTTTTGCAGCTATTATAGGAATTCCTTGCATGATTGCATGGGCCACAATATCAGTAATCATTGAATCTTCTATTCCTAAAGCGATCTTGGCTGCAGAATTCATGGTCAATGTTGGTATAATCAATAAATCTACCCCCGAATACAGTGGCTTTAAACCAGTGACATTCCTCTCTAGAATTATATTACTGGGCCCGAGTATTTCTTGAATAGTATTTTCAGTTAAAACTCGCTCTGCACTATTTGACAAAGCAAGCTGCAGCTCCCAGCCATCCTGCTTCAATTTTTTTAATCCTTCCATCGCTTCAGCAAAGCCTATAGCCGCACCACTAAATAATACGAGAGCCTTTGATGGCCGTTGGGCTAATCTTTTAAGCACTTCATTTACAATTTGATCTATAAGGGTAGTCCATTCCAATAGATCTCACCTCATTTCCTGCATTATCTCATGTATCCATTACTCTTTTTTTTCTTCTTCATAATGAAGACATAAAGATTTTAAGTCACCCTTTTTTCTCGTACAAGCCGGATCTCCACAAATATTGCATACTTCAGAGGAGTTTGCTTCTTCTATAATTTCATCTTTAGCTTCATTTCCTACGGCTTCATCTTCTACAGAGGAAATAGTACCCTGAACTAAAGGAGAATCCCCATGAGATAGCTCTACATCCTGTACCTTATTTACTTCTTCAATACTCTTTATGCTATCTGTTTTTTTTATACCCACAGTATCCTTCGTATATATTAGTTTTTGAATTTCTTCGTGGGGTCTTGGAATGACCTGCTTACTCCATACTTTATTTATTTTTCGCGCAGCAGTACAGCCTGCTTCAATGGCTGCTTTTACAGCCCCCACATCTCCTTCTAATTTAATGGTTATTAAACCACTACCCTTAGAATTTTCATACCCTATAAGGGTGACATTAGCTGACTTAACAGCTGCATCTGCTGCTTCTACGGCTGCTGCTAATCCAACCGTCTCTATGATTCCTAAAGCCAGTTTTGACAAATGTTTCACCTCCCTAAAGCACCTGCCTGAATTAGTTTTTCAATCACTTGTGAAATAATAGTTTTTAGTTCTTTATTTTCGATAGCATCTTTTTCTAATTTATGGTCATTTGTTAAGGACTTGAAAGGAATTCCTTTCACCAATCTTGCTGCATTGGCTCCCAAAGCTCTCTGTAGTTTACTATTACTTTCCTGAGAAATTGTAAAGAGCGGTTTATCTATAGAGAGCTTTGCGTAGTGCAATACAATGAAACCATCTTCTCCAATACCAATTCCCGCATTTAGACTTGAATCTTCAGCAGCTAAGTAGCTTAACTCTAGAGCTGTACCATTGCTTTTTTCTATAACATCAAAAGGAATTCCTTCTTCTTCGATCCCCCATAGTAATTGGTTAAAAATTGATATATCTTTTATTTCACTACTATAGTAGACAAAAATTGTAGGCTTATTCTTAGAATTGGTAGATTTCCTCATCATAAATCACCTTCTTTTAAACCAAGAATCAAGCCTGAAGCTACAGCGTTTCTTGGGCCTTCTGTTCCTCTTATATTTCCTCTGCCTGCAACAACACCATATTGGGACAACGCATCGGTAACCAATTGGGGTACTTCAAAATCCAAAGCTGATCCCCCTACCAATACTACAAACTCTATATCCCTAATATTTCCCGTTGAAGATACCATACTAAGCGCTCTGATTGCATTTGTAACAAATACCTTCTCTTTTGCAGTTCTCCTAATATGTTTTATTTTCTCCAATGAGTTATGTTCAGGTATGGGGATCATATATTTATCTTTTAAGACAACAACTTTAGCAAACACATCTGGCAGCAAAGGCTCTTCAAAGAATTGAACTGCGCCATCTTCATGGCGAATATGAAATAAACTCTCCACCTTAGCCAATGGATATTTTTTAATATCCTCTGCCAATTTCATATCTTCTAAACCCAATTCAGAATTAATAAGCATGGTAACCATATTACCAGCACCAGCTAAATGTACTGATTTGGTTTTTCCGTTTTTATCCATAATACACGCATCCGTAGAACCTGCCCCCATATCGAGGATAGCAAGTGGTATGTTCGTTCCAGGAGTTGTTAATGCTCCTCTAATTGCCATATCTGCCTCTACGCCACCTACTTCTACCTGAACGGACATTTCTGATTTTAATTCTTCTGCAATCATTTGCATTTGTAGTCTATCGGCTTTTACCATTGCTGCAATACCTACAGCATTTTCTAAGGAAAACTCTTCTGCCAGTCCCCCCTTTACTTTTTGCGGAACAAAAGTATCTACTGCCAAAAGATCTTGAATTTTTATGTTTTGAGGATGCTGCTGTGTTAGATTGGCCATTACCTGTCTAACCTTTTCTAACATACCTCCAGCATTCGTGCCGGGCTCACCTTTTATATCTTCAATGGGTGCTGTTATTTTAAGTACCTTCATAATTCTCTCTGCACCATCATCAACATCTATACTTGCTTTTCTTTTTTCTCCAATAATATGAATTTGACCTGCAGGGATTCTTTTTTCTTGAACATCTCCCTTTGGAGTCTTAATTACAACCGCCGACCGAGTCCCTATCAGTGCTCGTGCAACAGGCACAATTTGCTTCGTTTCTTCTGGAGACAATTGAAAAACAGTAGCAATGCCATAGGGATTGGATAAAATCTCAACTACACCCCCAGGGCTAGCTACTTCAATCGCTGCCTTCATTCCTACTGGTATTTTTTCAATCAGTAATACTTCATCAACAATGGGAATCTGCTTCTTTAGTCTATGGTTGATTAATACCCCATCATCTCCTTGTACTATTGCTCCTTGTATATTTAATTGTTTGTCAATAGTGCGATTCAATTTAGCTGCCGCATCATTAAAATCTACGTTTTGAGGTATCAGCACAATCACCGCTTCCTCTTTAGGTACTGCACTTAAACCATCAATACCAACAATTGTTCCTACTCCTAAGCCGATCCCCCCTGGAGTGGAGGGATTGTGGCCAATCATGGTAGACTCTGTAATAATCGTTTCCGTTATCGTCTCCATGG
>JBFNEZ010000212.1:0-6492 GCA_040797825.1 Thermotaleaceae bacterium
ACCTATACCTGATGTAGTTGGACTTTCTTCTGAAGAAGCCATTAAGATTATAGATAAGACAGGCTTGACTGTGGAAATCCAAAAAACTGCAGCACCAAAAAATGAGAGTAGCGGAATAGAATCCAGAGTAATTCGTCAAAAACAACTAAATCAAAGCATCGAGTTAGTTGTTAGTTACTTTTAAGCCCCCAACTTATAGGGGGTTTAAAAATATTATTTATCATCTTATACATCATTGTTTATTGGAGGCATTAATATGAATTTTTTAAAAAAAATATCTTTAAAGAATCATTCAACATCTGCTAATATAGAAATAGATGTCGAAAGAATGCCTAAGCATATTGCTATTATTATGGATGGAAATGGAAGGTGGGCAAAGGCAAGAAAACTTCCAAGATCAGCAGGGCATAAAGCGGGTGTAGAAGCTATAAGAGATGTTATAAAAACTAGTTCAAAGCTGCATCTTCAGTATTTGACGCTATACGCCTTTTCTACGGAAAATTGGAAAAGGCCTCAAGAAGAAGTATCTGCCCTCATGCATTTATTGGTTTATTATCTTAGAAATGAAATACAGGAGCTCCATGAAAACCATGTTCGGATAAAGACTATTGGAGATATAAGTAGATTGCCTCAAAATGCCTTAGATGAAATTAAATTGGCGGAAGAATTAACAAAAAATAATGATGGTCTTACAGTAAATATCGCCTTGAATTATGGAGGCAGAATGGAAATATTAAAAGCCGTAAAAGAAATATGCATAAATGTCAAGAAAAACGAAATTGAAATAGAGCAAATTGATGAGAAATATTTCTCTAAATTTTTATATACGAAGGATATACCTGATCCTGACTTAGTAATTAGACCAAGTGGTGAGTTGCGGATCAGCAATTTTTTATTATGGCAGATTGCTTATAGTGAGTTTTGGTTTTCTAAGATTTATTGGCCTGACTTTAATGGAGAAGCTTTAATACAGGCCATCATTGACTATCAGAGGAGAGAGAGAAGATACGGAGGAGCAAAATAAAGGTGGTGAAATACGATGTTCATAAGAATTATTTCTGCACTTGTTGGAATACCCTTACTACTAGCTATTGTTCTGAAAGGCGGCATGGTTTTAAGACTTTCTGTAGGGCTCATGGCTTGTATTGGTCTGAATGAATTTTTTAATGCCTTTCATAATATTGATATTAAGCCATCCAAAATCATTGGATTTATGAGTATCTTTCTTTTGTTTTCACTGTCTTATTTTTTGGTCTTTACTGAGGCTATTGCATTTTGGTTTTTTTCTGTGATAATACTAGTTTTAACCAATAACTTATTTAATAAAAAAGCCAATATTCAAGATTCTTGTGTTACATTATTAGGGATTTTTTACGTAGTATTTTTTATGTTCCATATCGTCATGGTTTCTAATATAGATAAGTATAACTACTTAATTTGGATGATTTTTTTATCTGCTTGGGCAACCGATACCTTTGCATATTTTACTGGTTATTTTTTTGGAACTCGTAAGCTGTGTCCGACAATTAGTCCTAAAAAAACTGTTGAAGGATCTCTAGGAGGCGTAATCGGGAGCATTTTTGTTAGTGCCATATTTGCATACTTTATAGATATAACAGTATTATCTCATTGTATGATTATTGGATTTATCGGTAGTATATCGGCTCAGATTGGAGATTTAACTGCATCAAGCTTTAAACGATATGTTGGAATAAAAGATTATGGAAAAATTATGCCAGGTCACGGTGGCGTATTAGATAGATTTGATAGTATACTTTTTACTGCCCCTACAGTATATTATTATATAGTATTTTTATTAAAATAATTTTTTTATTATAAAGGCAGTCATGCCTTTTATCTTTTTCTGCCTTTATAAATTTTTTGATAGAAAGAGTGATGTCATGAAAAAAATAAGCCTTTTAGGCTCCACAGGATCTATTGGTACCCAGACCCTTGATGTTGTGAGAGAGAATAGGGAATACTTTGATATAATAGGATTAAGTGTTAATGAAAACATTGATTTATTAGAAAAACAAATAAGAGAATTTCAACCTCAAGCTGCGGCTGTTATGGATGAAAAAAAGGCCTTGACCCTAAAGCAAAGATTAGGAAAATCAAAAACAGAAGTTTTATCTGGAATGGAAGGGCTCACAAGTATTGCAACCATGACAGAGGCGGATCAAATTGTCACTGCTGTAGTTGGAATGATAGGTCTATTGCCTACATTAAAGGCTATAAAATCAAAAAAGAGTATTGCCTTGGCCAATAAAGAAACATTGGTTACTGCTGGCGAATTGGTGATGCAGGAAGCCAGCAAAAATAATATAGAAATAATCCCGGTAGATAGTGAGCATAGTGCAATATTTCAGTCTATGAAGGGGTATAATTTAAAAGAAGTTAGTAAAGTTATTTTAACAGCTTCTGGAGGACCATTTCTAGGATATTGTAAAGAAAAACTAGAAAATGTTACTGCTGAGCAAGCTTTAAAGCATCCTAAGTGGGATATGGGAAAAAAAATATCTATAGATTCTGCCACATTGATGAACAAAGGATTGGAAGTTATTGAAGCAAAATGGCTTTTTCAATTAGAACTAAGTCAAATTGAGGTAGTGGTGCATCCTCAGAGTATCATCCACTCTATGGTAGAATATATTGATGGTTCTATCATTGCACAATTGGGTTGTCCAGATATGCGTGTTCCTATTCAATTTGCCCTATCCTATCCAAATAGGATTGAGAATGTATATAAGCGCCTTAGTTTCACAGAGATTTCAACTTTTACCTTTGAAAAACCAGATATAGAGAATTTTCCATGCTTACAACTTGCTTTAGAAGCTTTGAAATTGGGTGGAAGCTATGGGACCATATTGAATGCAGCGAATGAAGAGCTTGTTCAATTGTATCTACAAGGGAAAATTGGATTTTATGATATACCTAAGGGAATTGAAATGGCTATGAAAAGAAATCCTTTATGCCATACAAATACAATTGATGAAATTTTAGCTATGGATCAATGGGCAAGGGAGTTTATTGTAAAAGATTATCATAAGGTGGTGTAAATTGTGGATGCTTTGATTGTTAATGCAGGTATTGTAATTGTAGCTTTAATTGTTTTTGGATTGCTTGTAGTTTTTCATGAATTAGGACATTTTGCAGTAGCAAAATTTGTTGGCATAACTGTACATGAATTTGCCATTGGTATGGGTCCAAGATTATTTAAAGTAAGAAAAAATGAAACAGAGTATTCTTTAAGAATTCTTCCTATAGGAGGATATGTAAAAATGGAAGGAGAAGATGAAGCTTCAATGGCTGCAGGAAGTTTTAACAATAAACCTGTTTTAGCCAGAATGGCCGTATTAATAGCGGGTCCTTTCATGAATTTTGTATTAGCGATACTATTGTTTTCGGTGATTTTTTATGCGATTGGATTTCCAACAACAATTATCGATCGCGTTACTCCTAATTTTCCAGCGGATAAAGTGGGAATTCAGCCAGGAGATCAAATTGTTGAAATAAATGAGCAAAGGATTAAAAGTTGGGATCAAATTGTCAGTGTCATTAATGGGAGCAGAGAGGAAAATATTGAAATTTCTTTAATTAGAGAAGGACAGGAAAGAAAGGTGCGTGTCACACCTATCATTAATGAGGAGACCAATCAAGCAGTAATCGGTATTACACCTATGGCTCAAAAATCCTTTGTAAGATCTATAACAACGAGTTTTGATAGAATGATTTTTATTATGGGAGGTATGCTGGAATTTTTAGGAAACATTTTTGGTGGGAAGGCCTCTACAGAAGATGTAGTAGGGCCTGTGGGTATTATCCATCTAGTGGGAGAAGCAGCTAAGACTAGTATATTTAGCGTATTATCTCTTGCTGGTTTAATTAGCATCAACCTAGGCATTGTAAATTTAATACCCATTCCAGCTTTAGATGGTGGGCGCTTATTATTTTTATGTTTTGAAGGCATTAGTGGAAGGCCTATTGATCCAGAGAAAGAGGGATTTATTCATTTAATTGGATTCGTATTATTAATGGTACTAATGGTTTTTATAGCCTATAAGGATATTCTTCGTTTTGATTTGTTTTGAAAATAGGAGGAAATAGATGTGGCTACTGAAAGAGTAAGAACAAGAAAAGTTTATTGTGGAAATGTTGCAATTGGTGGAGATTCACTTATATCTATACAATCTATGACCACTACAAATACAAGTGATGTTCAATCAACTGTTCAACAGATAAAAGAGCTAGAAGAAGCTGGTTGTGAAATAATTCGTGTAGCTGTTCCTGATATGGAAGCTGCTCATGCCATAAGAAAAATTAAGAAGCAGATAAAAATACCCTTGGTAGCAGATATTCACTTTGATTATAGATTGGCTCTAAAGAGTATAGAAAATGGTGCAGATAAGCTGCGTATTAATCCAGGTAACATAGGTAATATAGAGCGGGTAAAATTAGTTGTTGAAAAAGCAAAAGAAAGACAGATACCTATTCGCATTGGTGTAAATGCAGGTTCCATAGAAAAGAATATTCTAAAGAAATATGGAAACACTTCAGCAGAGGCCATGGTTGAGAGTGCGTTAGGACATGTAAAGATATTAGAAGACTTAGATTTTGAAAACATTATTATCTCTTTAAAAGCATCAGATGTTCTCTTAACACTAGATGCTTATAAATTGATTTCAAGTCAGGTTCCCTATCCCCTTCACATAGGTGTTACTGAAGCAGGCACTCTTTGGGCAGGTACCATCAAATCCTCTGTTGGGATAGGTTCTTTACTGCTTAATGGAATTGGAGATACACTTCGGGTTTCTCTTACTAGTGATCCCATAGAGGAAATAAGGGTAGGAAGAGAAATATTGCAAACTATTGGAATGAGGAGTTTTGGTGTTGAAATTATTTCTTGTCCAACCTGCGGTCGATGCCAGATTGATTTGATACAGTTGGTTGAACGTATAGAAGATAAAATTAGAGCCATTAATAAACCAATAAAAATTGCTATTATGGGTTGTGCTGTAAATGGCCCGGGAGAAGCTAGAGATGCGGATATTGGAATAGCTGGCGGGAAATCTTCAGCATTACTTTTCAAAAAGGGGGAAATTATTAGAAGGATTGAAGAAGATCAGATTGAGGCTGTTCTTCTTGAAGAACTTTCTAAACTCTAAACTTTTTGGAGGAAGCAAATGAAAATTTCTGTAATCATACCTGCTTATAATGAAGAAAAAAGAATAGAAAAGGTACTTGATGTTGTAAAACAGATAGATTTTATACATGAGATCATTGTAGTCAGCGATGGCTCAACGGATGATACGGTAAAAATTGCAAAAGCATATACAGAAAATGTAATTGCGCTAAACAAGAATATAGGGAAAGGCGGTGCTGTTATTACAGGTATCACTGCCAGTCATGGAGATATTGTGTTGTTATTGGATGCTGATTTGATTGGGTTAAAAAAAGAACACATTGCTGCACTTATAGCGCCTGTAATGAAGGGAGAAGCATTGACAACGGTGGGGATATTTTCGTCTGGAAGATTTTTTACAGATGCGGCTCAAAAAATCGCTCCCTTTTTATCTGGTCAAAGAGCCCTAGGTCATTCGGTAGCAGAAAGCATACAAAAGCTTGACATTACACGATATGGATTTGAAACGGCCTTAACAAAATATTTGTATGTTCACGATATTCCAACAAAAAAAGTTGTTTTACAGGGCATTACACATACTATGAAAGAAGAAAAAGTTGGTATGCTCAGAGGTTTTTTATGGCGTCTAAAGATGTATTGGCAAATTGTAAAGACTATTAAAGTAGATGTAAAATAACCTCAGTAAAGCTGGACAATAATTATATTATGTATACCGATGTATTGCTTTAGGAGGCGTCCGATGAATTACTTATTAAGTGAAATGATAGGCCATATGAATTGGGATAAGGCCTTTGATTTTGATGCTATAATTGAAAAAGTTATTTATAGTCCTTCTAGTAAATCACTGCAAGTAGTGATAACACCAGAGGACATATTGCATAAAGGTTCGATAGATCAACTGCAAGAACCAATAAAAATATACTTTCCCTTTGTAAAAGAGATCTCTTTTTTAACAAAATATAAAAACTCTCTAAAAACCAGGGATAATATGCTAGAGCTTTATTGGGATAATGTATTATATGAATTAGGAAAAAAAATGCCTTCGGTAATAGCCTGGATAGATGCAGATAAAATTAGTTTTGATGATAATGTAGTAAATATCATTGTCAAAGATAAATTAGGATTAGACAATCTTCTAGAAAGAAAAATTGATGCTTTTATTCAACAAATCTATAAAAACGATTTAAATCAAAATGTAAATGTTAAATTTCTAGTAGAAGAGATTGACGAAGAGATTGAGCAAGCCAATTATTACCTGGAAAAAGAAAAAGAAACCCAAGCGTTGCTGAAAGAAATTCTTACAATATCTGAACAATCAATCCCTAAAAAGAAAAAGCAAGGTATAGAGC
>JBFNEZ010000213.1:0-6340 GCA_040797825.1 Thermotaleaceae bacterium
CGTGCATGTCTTGGCATCTATATCACCTCTTTTGGTACAGTATACCATAGAGTTTGTATTCTGTCAAAAGAACCGTCCCTCTGACAAACATCCCATGAAAAGTGGTACAACAGTTCCTTTAAAATTGCTGCTCCAACCTAATGTAGTTCTATCTTTTTTACAATCTTCATAAATATAATCAAATTCTCCATTAAAAAACCGGAGGAGCTTTTTATGTTCCGTTGAAAGACTATTCACCATCATCTGTTTATTTTTATGATATCCTTCCCACATAGAATTCTCAGGTAGTGTTTTTGCATGCTGTACCGCTCTATCCGCTATATTCTGGTAATCCGAAAGCTCAAATAACCGTAAATAATGGTACAGCGTTGATTCAGAATAAAAAGCGGTTTCATAGCATTGATTCATTATATCAGTGTTTTCCAACTGTACAGCAGCTTTTGCAGCTAGATCTGCAATGCTTCCCCGAATAATCAGCTTTTCAGGCAATACACTGATAGCCTCCATTCCCAGCTTCACACACTCAAACTCCTTTTTTTCATTTAGCAAATACTTACAAGCATGTTGATATAAAACCGGATGTCTCGTCCATACTTCTCTGGCTGCTTCACATAGACGTCTGATACCCCCCTGATATATACATGCCTCCGACAGCAAACCTCCCGCCAGGTCACCATCTGTATTTTTAAGAAAAGAAATCCAATCCTCCATAAATCTGTCTATTCCTTTAAGTTCTTCCGGTCCTATAGTAAACATTTCTTCTACTTTTATCTTTTTACACATGTCCCATGAAAGATACCGGTACAGTGCAGCTGCTCTTTCTTCTCCTTCAGTAACCTGATATTTTGCATACATCATGTTTAGAGCAATACGCTTCAAATCGAGAATTACCAGTTTTTCTTCTACAAGCTCCTCCAGCTCCAACTCACGCAACTCTTCAATATCGCTATTCAATGCCGAAAAAGTTATACTGCAAAGTAAATCATATAATGCTGCCACCTGCTGGTATTCTTTTTGGAATAACAAGCCTTCTGCAATCTGAAATGCTTTAGAAAGCTCTTTTCCTATTCCAAAAATATCAGAATACTCATAAGTATAATCGCTATCCCAATAGCTTTCTCCATACTCTTCATAACCGCTGCACTCAAAATAGATTTCTGCATCTTCTATTTTTCTACACCAATCTTCTAGCTCTTTTATCTCCTTTTTTATAAAAATATCTGGACAATAATCTTGTTTTTTTGTTAAGGAGTTTAAAAACATAATTCTCTGATTCCCATTTGTAGTCCGAGCCATATTATGTATCCATTCAGTTTTTTCCACTTCAGACATAGCGGATAGTTTTTCATCAACTGCTTTCATAAATTCATTATAATTCATTGCTTTTCTCATCTCTCTTCTTTTAAGCTCCATTGATGATAATTATTTTTCTATACTCTTTATCAACTCATTTGCAATATTAGGACTTTCGAATCTCATAATGCTTTCTTCTGCACTACCAAAACTTAGTAGATTGATACTACCATACCATATGATTTTTTGATCAATAACTGCGAATTTCTGGTGTATATTTGATCTAAAAATCATAATGACTCCAGCATCTTGCAAGAATCCAATCGCAGCTTGCAGAGCAGTCACATCTTTATCCTTAAAATCCCCAGATGGTCTGGTCATTACGATAACTTTCACCTTATTTTCTAGTGCAACTTCTAGGTATTGCATCATCTGTAAAGTACGCTTCTTCGTAATAAAAGGGCTTACTATCAAAATTTCTCTTGCTGCATTCACAATGTCATTTGCATATATCGGTAAAAAATTGCTTTTATCAAAAATAATATCTAATGATTCTGCTGCAATACTTTCACCTTTTGCTTTGTATCCAATTGATGCATATCCGGTAAGCCGTTTATTATACATTTTTTCCAGCATCCTTATGTGGATATCCACATAATCATAGATTTGCACTTCATTTTTATTTTCAAATAGTCTGTGAAGCCGCCCTGCATATTGCTGCAAGGTACCCTTCCACGATATGGGCATGGCTAAGAATAATGTATCAAGACGGGGTTCATCAAAACCCTCCCCTATATACTTACCTGTAGCCACTAAAGTCAACTGCCTATCTATAGGTGTATTTGCTATTCGCTCGAGAATTTCTCTGCTATTCTTTGCACTCATTCCGCCTGTAAGAGATATCACGTCAGGAATTTTCTCCCTCAGTTTTTTTGTAAGTAGTTTAACATGTGCAGTTCTCTCTGTTAGAACAACGCAGTTCCTACCATTCTCATGACTTTTAACCACATCATCTATAATCTGCTGGTTGCGCATTTCGTTAATAACAATTTCGGCATATAGCTCCTGGATAGAGATATCTTTCTCATCTTTATCCACGGGAACTCGAAGAGATGTAAATCTTGGTATAATATAATGCTCAAAAGGTCTTTTTTCTGCTTGTTTTTTTGCATCATCTCTATACCGTATAAAACCGCACTGCATAAAAATAATAGGATGATGTCCATCTTTCCTTGTTGGTGTTGCGGTTAGTCCATAAACATATCTTGCATTTACACTTTTTAGTATCTTTTCAAAGCTAAAGGCTGAAACATGATGACATTCATCTACAATAACCATACCGTAATTTTTTACACAATCCTTTACTTCACCCATTCTATTTAACGACTGCATTACAGCTATATCAATGATCCCACTTAAGTTGTCTTTTCCTGCGCCCAATTGCCCTATAATGCTTTTTGCCTTTTTTCGTCCTCTCTTTTTTCCCTCATCTATATCTGGTAAGCTTTCATTTATTATAAGGAATTCCATTAATCTCTTTTTCCATTGTGATACTAGATTGACTTTATCAACAATAATAAGCGTGTTCACCTTTCTTTCAGCAATCAGCTTTATTGCCACAACTGTTTTACCAAAAGCCGTTGTTCCGCAAAGTATTCCATTATCATATTTCAATAGCTTGTCCATTGCCAGAGACTGCTCATCTCTTAGATTACCATTGAATTCAATATCAATGCTTTTTCCATAATTTGTTTTGTCTATAAAATGAACATCTATATCCAGTTCTCTAAATTCATCTTTTAAATCAGCTTCGCATCCTCTTGGCAGACATAAATATTCTGTCGTTTCGTCAGAACAAGAGATGATCCTTGGCAGTTTTTTTACGGTTAACCTCATGGCTTGAGCTTTATAGAACTCAGGATTTTTAAAAGCTGCCAAACGCTTAAAATAATTTAGCGCCCTTTGAGAAATACCTGCTTTCGGGATAAAAATCATATTAGCTTTTGTAATCTCAACAGCCTTTGGAAAATCATTTTTCAATAATTTAGTTTTACTTGTTTCCCATGGTTTTTGATCTTCTTCATCTTTTATTAATACGCCTAGTTCGTTTCCATGACATAATTTTGATATCAGTATTTCAATATCATCTTCAGAGAGTTTTTGAATAGCTCCTAAAAATGCCCATTGATCATGATATGATTGATAATTTTCATCGATAAATTCACTGTTATGATTCTCTCTTGCAGATTTTTGCAAGGGTAAAGCAATTAAATTCCCAAAACCACCCTTTGGCATAGTATCCTGATTGGGAAAAAACCTGTCATAGGACTCAAACTTTATTTCGTGTCTTTTGCTCATGGAGCAGGTAAGCAGTACACTTCCAAATTTTCTTGCCAAAGCAGCAGGTATCGGACTCTTAAAGAAAAACCATCCGTGGGCTCCTTTTCCGGAACGTGAACGTTCAGCAGCTAATGGAATATTAAATTCCACACACACTTCTCTCAGTACTGAAATATCCTTTTGCCATTCTTCTCCGTCAAAGTCTATGGCTAAAAAATGACAGGTTTCATCTAGGCACAGGGAGTATATTCCCACAACAAGATTCTTGCGTCCTCTCAAATGATTATCAATAACCGTTTCATCCAATACAGCGTATGACTTATAGGAGCAATCCGTACATTTGCCCTTTGGTTTTCCGCACACTCCAGGTCTCCATTCATTCAAACAGGATGGTGAATATCCAGCCGTCCCTTTCTTTGGGTTCTCCCACCTTTTTGCATAAACATCTTCCCGGCCTTTAAACAGTGTCATAAACAACTTGATTTTTTCTGTTGGGTCTGACATGTTGTCAACACCGGAAGGTAAAACATGACTAATTGATTCCTGCTGGAACATTTGGCATTGAGATTTTTCCTCAAAAGTTTCATCAAAACTAACTTGAGATTTCTCAATGTCAAGTTCAGCTTTCAATCTTTTTATTTCTTCTTTTAAATTGTTATTTTCAGCTAATACTGCTTGATACTTCTCAAGCAACTCTTCAAAGTTCATAATGGCACCTTTTAAATATGAACTATTACATATGTCTTCATATTGTATTCCTCATTATTCAACAACATAATAACCTCCGGTTTTTTTACTTCCTCGTCTTTCAATTAAACCCTTATTCGATAATACTCTCATCTGTTTTTCTATCGTACTGATAGAACGATTATCCAATAAATCTGAAGCCTCTTTTGTTTTAATTCCAGGGTTATTTTTTATAATATCAAACAAGGATTTTAATCCTCCATTTAATCCTCCATTTTCTATTTCACTTGCGAACTCTATTACATTTGAAAAAGGAAAAGCGACTCTAATAAAGTTCGGAGTTATTGTAAAGATTGAACGGTCGTATTTTTTTAATATTCTTATCATGCCCGAACCCAATTGTTCTACAAGATGAATATCTTTAAATACTCTCATTAATTCTTTATTTCTTGGTGCAGAATAACCGCTAAAAAACTCTTCTTCCGTCATTCCCTGAACCAGACCCCCAGATGAAGTTATTTCTATCCTATCTGAAAAAATTTCTACCTTCGGTGGTATTTCATTTGAATAATCATTGTGAACAATAGCATTGATCACCGCTTCTCTTAAAGCAATTTTATCTACAAGGTTTTTTTCTTCTCTTTCTTTTGAAGTTATTTTTGCAAGGGTTCGATTTTCAACTTCTAACTTATCTAATACTCGCTTGGCTGCTTTTATCAAAGAGCAATATCCGTATTCATTATTTTCTATCAGCTCGTATCTATCGTCACCACTATATTTTGCCACTTTAATTGATGTGCCATTTACATCTGCAAGAAGATAAGCAACATAGTTATATTTGCCTTCATCCGTTAATAATTCTAAGTTATTAGCAAAATGCTCATTAAGATGAAATTCGTTTTCTTCATAAAATATTTTTAACTGTTCAAAGCTTAGTGCTTGCTTCGGGGACTTCATTCTTCCTATAGAATTCCTTGTTCGCCCTGCAAATAGTTCTTCTATGGTATTTTGAGACATTGATTCAGTGGAACTGCCAATACGGATGCTGCACCCTTTTGGTGACATTCCATATTTTTTTATATAATATGGTTTTTCAGGACCACATGCTATATTGATTTTAATATAGCTCTTGCCATTGTTTGTTTCACATAAACATCAAATAGGCCTAATGTTGATGGCATAATATTGTTTTTAATCCGGTCCTTCACTTTCAACTGAACATCATCCACATTCTCAAGTCCGATCATATTGCCATCATCATCTATTCCAATATAAATGGTGCCTCCCTCATGGTAGTTTAAAAAACCAACCACTTCCTTTTCCAATTTATCATTTAACTCGCGCTTCAGCTCGATTCTATTGGTTTCTTTTATCTGAAAGCCACTCATGTTGGTAATCACCACTTTCCTTATACTTTATATTAAATATCCTTAAAAATAATTTTATCATATTATCCTATAATTTTCCATTGTAGGGCTTTCAACTATTCCTTCATTCTGTGAGAGTCATGAAATAATTAGCTCGCTTATTCCCTCGACAAAAATGTGCAAATTTCAACATGCCTTGAGTAGACAAAAATGATGTCGTTAAGACCCATTAGGACCTTAGCGGAAGGTTGGCTTTCTTGAAAATTGGTCTACGAATTCCTCAATTTCAGATTTTCGCCTCCACACCTTGAAAATGTCAAAGGGACGGTTCTTGTGACATGTTCATTTTTCGTACTTTCTCTCTATTGACTCCTGTGATCTCTGCGATTCTTCGCAAAGACAGATCGCTTTTACTAATCAATTCTTTGATTAGTACCTCTAGTTCTATCCTATACGCCTTTTCATTTAACTGCTCAAGCTTAATCTTCTTTTCGTTAAGATATTTCCTGATGTATTCAAATACTTCCTCTTCATTCAACTTTTCATCATCTTCTTTGATATCTACAAAGTTATCTAGACTTTCCTCATTACTGAACTTTTTAAAAAGTATTATCGCTCTGCTCTTGTTTTCAGAAAATAGTCCTAATACTTCA
>JBFNEZ010000214.1:0-6293 GCA_040797825.1 Thermotaleaceae bacterium
ATTCTACAAAAGTCTTTTTCACAACCATACCATGTAATCTATCCTAGGAAAGAGGCATCCCCTCATTTATAGATGTCTCTTTTATCATTTCATAATATTTCTATATAAAACTAAAATCAGTATGATAACACCACCATTAAATAACAGAAAGGAAAGAAAAGAAAAATCTTGGGGCTTTCGAAATCTACCAGATTGTATCCCCTGCTCTTTTTCTTCTTCCTTTTCTTGAGCCTTAATTGGTTCTTCATTCTCTAGGAGAGAATTCTTTTTAACAGTTTCATATTTGAAACCGATCTTCTCCTGTCCCAAAGATATCAATCCACTAGATTCTTTAAAAGGTTGAGATACTTGGACCAAAGCAGCCGCTTCTACAGAGATACCTGTGATTATCCAAAGTAAAATACATACATAAATCAACTTTTTATTTCCCATAATCATTTCCCCCGATTCTATCGGCTTAACTGAGCAGCAAAATACCAATGCTCTTTTTCTTTAATCAATTTTAATAAATAGGTATTTTCCCCTTTTTCAAAGCGTTCCTTTACCTCAACGACAGCTACAGTTTTTCCGTTTTCGTAGCTAGGCTCTGAAAACTGTATATCTTTTAAGTCTCCCATTGTTTTCCCTATAACCTCCTTCAGCCGTAATACCCCATAGGCTTGTGGAATATTTCTGCGATATCCTTCACTGGACAACTGATAAATCATAGCAGATGCTTCCTCGGGCTCAAGCACGCCCTTTGAAGTTCTATCAATCAATTCTTCCCAAGTATCGACAAAAACTTGTATACTAGTAATATCCGGTATCACAAATGCCTCTAATTCAACAGATTCTTCTGACGATATCCGTTCCCCCTTTTCTATATCCAATTCTTCACCCACCTCTGATTCTACCGCTATGGGATTATTTTCTTGAGTCCAAGAAGGCTCTTCAGTCTGCGATTTTGCTCCTAAGTAAAATCCAGAAAAAACACCCACAATACCCCCACATATAACCGTAATTATAATAATAATAATTCCTAGATTCTTTTCAACATTCAATATAGTCACCTCTTCTGCATCTTTTGGCTTTCTATACACAAATTTTAGCTGCGTATCATTATTCTACCATGTTCCCTATACCTTTTCATCTATTTTTTATTCCAGTAAATTTATCCAATATAAAAAGTCTTCCTTATCAAGAAAGACTTTTTATATTGGATAAATTTAACAAACGAAGGTTTTAAAACGCTCTTACATCACTTTTCTTCCTGGAATAATCATATTGATTAGTCCGATAACAAGGGCTGCTAAAATGGCTCCTAACCAGTTCACATACACACCACCAACTAATACACCTGTTAAATAAATAATCAGTGCAGATACTAAAAAACCTGTGATACCTCTGCCAAAAGGTGATGCATCAAAGCCTGTAAACATTTCTATCAAATAATCAATAACCCCAATTGCAATGGCCGCAAATAATAAGGGTCCAAAACCTGCAATAGAAAAGTAGGGTGTAAAGAAGGCTGCTACTGCCAGCACAATCATCGAAACCAAAATACGAATAATCATGCTGCCAATACCTATCTCTCTTTTTTCTTTTCTTTTTTCCTCCATCATAAACACCTCCCTATTTATTTATATTCACAGTATTTACATTTAAAGGTGCTTTTATGTATGAATCCTATATTCTCTATAAATTTAATAAAAATGTAAATACTATACCTTATTTGATTAATACTGCCAAAGATGTGGTACATATAGGGTAAGCCGACAGAAATGGAATGGAGTGTGATTGTTTTGACTGATAAAATCATTTTAATGTTTGGCGGTGTACAGGGAGAAGGTGTAGTCAGTACTGGGGATACTTTGATCAAGGTACTCTCTAGAATCGGCTACTTTTCCTATGGATATCGCACCTTTTCTTCACGGATAAAGGGTGGGCATACCAATTATGTCATTGATATCCAGAGCCATAAAGTTTTAAGCTGTAGAGATACCTTAGATATCCTGATTGCCTTTGATCAAGAATCAATTGTACTTAACTATTCTAAATTAAAGGAAGGAGGACTCTTAATTTATGATGACATTGTGTCAGTAAAAGATCTGTTAGACACATTGCCCTCTAAGAACATTCATCTATATGGAGCTCCTCTTACTGCAATAGCAAAAAAGTACGGAACCTCTGTAATGAAAAATACTGCACTCATGGGCCTATTGGGACAATTATTTGCATTGCCCTATATACAGTTAGAAATGGTTCTCCGGCAAACCTTTGAAAAAAAAGGAGAAACCATTGTATCTAAAAATCTGTCGGTACTCCAAGAAAGTTACAATTTAGAAAGAGCATCTTTTCTTTCTACTTATCAGCTGGCTCCTCCCCAGGAAGAAAAAAGCCGTCCATCTATGATAGGCAATGAAGCCATTGCCCTAGGCGCTCTAATGGCCGGTTGTCGATTCATGGCTGCCTATCCTATCACACCAGCCTCAGAGATTATGGAGTATCTAACAAAAAAATTCCCTCGTTATAATGGTGTCATGGTACAAACAGAGGATGAGATATCGGCCATTACTATGACACTAGGTGCTTCTTATGGTGGATGTAGAAGCATGACAGCCACTTCAGGTCCTGGAATCTCTTTAATGCTGGAGGCTATCGGTCTATCGGGAATGGCAGAAATTCCTGTGGTAGTAGTCGATGCCCAGAGGGGTGGCCCCAGTACGGGATTGCCAACAAAGCATGAGCAAAGCGATATAGATAGCCTCTATTATGGCCCCCATGGTGAAATCCCATCTATTATTTTAGCACCTTATTCGGTAGAAGAATGTTTCTATCAAACCATAGATGCCTTTAATCTGGCTGATCAGTATCAATGCCCTGTTTTCCTTGCAAGCGATTTAAATCTCAGTCTTTCCAGACAAACCATAGAGGACTTGAATCCCAAATCGATCTCCATTGATCGCGGTAAATTGGCTCATCCTACCTTTGAGATAGATGGAGAGGAAAAACCTTTTAAGCGATTTTTATTTACAGAAGATGGCATTTCCCCCAGGGCTTATCCTGGTATGCCCAACGGTATTCACGCCTTAACAGGAATCGAGCATCAAGAAACAGGCCGACCCGATGAAGGTAAAGAAAACCGAAAAAAAATGATGGATAAGCGAATGAGAAAACTTATGGCTTTAGAGAATATACCAGGCATAGATATTTTCGGCAGTACAGAAGGTAATCTTCTGATTCTATCCATGGGCTCCAATTATGGAATCATTCGAGATTCAGTGGCTGATTCTGCCCTCCCCATAGCCTATGGCATGGTCAAAAGAATCAAACCCTTACCTGTTCGTCAATTGGAAAATTTGCTGCAGCGTTATGAGAAGGTTCTAGTTATAGAGAATAACTATAGGGGGCAGTTGGCTGGACTTTTAAAGAAAGAAATAGGATATCATCATAAGGTACACAGTTTGTTAAAATATGATGGATTACCCTTTACCCATAGTGAAGTTTTAAGAAAAATTGAGGAGTTGATATAATGGGTTCTGCAATGGACTATAGTAATCAGACTACACCTACCTGGTGCCCTGGATGTGGAGATTTTTCTGTTCTCCGTTCTATTCAAGCAGCAGCAGCCCATCTAGATATTTCTCCCCATCAGTTGACTGTAGTTTCAGGCATTGGCTGTTCAGGTAGGATATCGGGATATATGAACACCTATGGATTTCACAGTATTCACGGTAGGGCCCTGCCTGTTGCACAAGGCATTAAACTGGTAAATCCTGAGCTAACGGTTATCGCTGCAGGGGGAGATGGCGATGGCTTTGCCATTGGCACAGCCCATACCATTCATGCTATTCGGAGAAATATCGATATCACCTATGTGATAATGAATAATCAAGTTTATGGTTTAACCAAGGGCCACACATCGCCCTTAAGTACTACTGGTTTTGTCTCCAAAAGTACACCCTATGGTTCTATCGAAGCACCTATTAAACCAGGACTTATTGCCTTGGCTTCTGGTGCTACCTTTGTAGCACAAGGCTTTTCAGCTTATCAGGAACAGCTGGTAGAGGTTTTGAAAAAAGCAATTTTACACAAAGGTTTTTCCTTTGTCAATGTTTTTAGTCCCTGTGTTACCTTTAATAAAACCAATACCTATCAGTGGTTTCGTGATCACCTGCTCAATCTAGATGAAGGCCAAACCCATGATCCCAGCGATTTTAAAACAGCTATGGAGCAATATATTGCATCCGATGGTTTATTCACAGGAACCCTCTATGAAAATAATAACCCAGACTATTATAGCAAACTCCCCGGTGAGCGGGGCACCCCCGTTGTAAAACAAAGCTTAAACATTACCAATGAATTTGATAATTTGATGAAGGATTTTCTATAACCCTACTTAAATAAATCTTCCCTTTTCTGCAAATACTATATTGTATGGAATCCATCAATCATTAAAGGAGGTTCATCAAATGGTAAAGCAGCCTACAGCAAGGGAAGCAAGAATTGCTATGAATCAATTTAGGGAAGAAATAGCTGGAGAACTCAGTGTGATGAACAATACAGAAGCAAATAATAATCTAAATTCAGGGATGAATGATATCCTTATGGAAAATGCATCCAATGGAATGGTCTATACCAATGAGCTGCCCCAGGATTTAGACTAAAAAAGATGACCTTCTGGTCATCTTTTTTAGTTGATACAAAAAACTTTATACCAAAAATGAAACTTTTCTGCATCTTACTCCGTCTAATATTAGGTAGAAATCAGGGGGTATTATCATGAAAAGGGGTTTTTTATTTATTTCGATCATACTGCTGGGGATGCTTGTTTTAGGTTGCGCCGATACAAGAGAAATCAATGAGTTAGAGGGTTTTCAAATCATTAAAGATAGTTCTATCTTAGATGAGGACGTTAAAGATTGGATTCACGAAATCAGCTCTAGTACAGGTCTTTATCGAAATACTTTTTCATCAGGAAATTATTTGCTCATTACCTTTGGAGATCATAATAACTATCTTATCAAAAAGATGGATATTACAGAAGACCTCCATGGTTTTATATTTAATATAACCGTCCATGAATCTGACCTTGAAGGTCCTTGGAATACTGGATTTTTAACCTCGCCTATTTTAGTAAAAACTGACCATGTCGATGTCAATTATGATGTTCGCATCATCTATCGGTAAAACATCCCTTTTGGGAAAATGTTTCTATAGATGTATTATATCAAGGTGGATACTGTTCTAATTCCCCTAATCTTCCAGGTTCCTTCTTCTCGGATAAACCAAAAATCTTCAATTAATCGCTTGGATACAGAGGACTTGCCTGATTTTAAGTCATATTGTTTTTCAGCCCTGACAAGTATTCCTTGGGTTGTTGGATAGAGAAGTTGGATCTGATAGCTAAGCTGATGGTATTCTTGATTCCTCAATTCTGCTTCAATTTCATCTTTAACAATGCCATAATCTCTCAGTCTATCATCCTGATAATCCTGATAACCTTTAGATAAATTGGCCATATATTGTACTGGATCCTTTTTGAATATACTGCTCCTATGCTGATCCAATACGTCCTGTACTTGTCCACGGATTTTTAGTAGATAGGTTTCATCTTCTAGAGCCATAACATAGATGTTGGTTAGTTCATCTCTTTCTGGATAGAGCTTTTCTACATCCACTTTTATTCCTATATAGATAATCAGAATAATTGCAGCAATCATTGAAATAAACTTTTTCATCCTTCATGCCTCACAAACCCTACTTAATTATTGTTCATCTCCCACAACCGTAATCAGCCTATTTCCCACTTCTCGAAGCTTCAATTCTCCCAGTTCATCCCCAGATACTACCAAAATGCTTTTTACCACACCTTCGTCTTCATCGTACTCATAGGCATAATAGTAAGCAAGTAAATCCTCAGGAAGATTCTCCTCTATTTCCACGGCATACTCATCAGCTTTGTTCATTAATTCTGAAATATAGGCTTCTTCATCACTGTCTATATCTATATCTAGTTCTTCCTCTAGCAAATCTGCCTTTAAAGCTTCTGCATCACATTGAAGGATAAAAGCCAATACATCCTCTCGTTTCGTTCTGGCAGAGATATCTGCAGCTACATCAAATTCTGTATTTTTTAAAACAATTTTTTTAATCTCTTCGTCACTTACTCTTTTACTGCCACTTAAGATAAAACTCATGTATACATCTTCCTCTCTATCATTTATAGTTTTCTTAAATTTAGAAAATTTATTCAAAACTCAAGAATACCGATTCCTATATTATTCTTAACAGCATATCAATAATCCTCTATC
>JBFNEZ010000215.1:0-6261 GCA_040797825.1 Thermotaleaceae bacterium
AATAAATTAAATAATACCTGCATAGATTCCCGGATTTCTTCTTTGCTATTTATGCCAGTTTTTTCGTATATCTTAGGTAAAATCTGCAATCTTGTCTTTCCTTTTGCAATAAATCCAACATAATGCATAATTTGCAAAGAGCCATCATAATCAAGATGAACACACTGGTTCCCTAAAATAGACCGAAAGGATAGTATGTCATGAATTTGTGTTTGAGATAAATCCACTCTTTGTTTTCTATCTTCAAACACAGTAAGGACTTCCTGTGACATACTAATTCCCTCTTTCATATATTTTCATCAAAGCATTTTCAAAGTCTGAGATTCCAGAATCATTAGCCTTTATGCTAAGCATTACAATTTCACCTGTCTTCTTATCGAAGAAGCGTTCTCCAACAATATCAGCTACTTGTTTAATATCATTATAGAAATACTCCATAAGCAGTGGAAGAATCTTGTAATACCAGACATAGAACAAGTCAGCTTTGAAAATTAAGTCATCTCCAAGAAAATAGCTGTGTCCTATTCTGTGGTCACGGTCAATTTTATCTGTGATTTTTTCATTAATTACAGCCAGCAATTTGGCAGGAGATACATTACCACCTATTGTCGGTATGCGGCTTTCAATCAGGCTCGTATCAGGTGTAATCTCCACAAATGCAAACCGGCGTCTCAATGCTGTATCAAGCAATGCAATAGAGCGATCACTGGTATTCATGGTGCCAATGATATATAAATTTTTAGGCAGAGTAAATTCCTGTCCGGAATATGAGAGCAGGCAGGAAATCCGATCCCTCTTATCTTTTTCGATCAATGTAATCAGTTCTCCAAAAATCTTTGCAATATTGCCACGGTTAATTTCATCAATAATCAAGTAAAAAGGCTTTGATATCGTAGTTTTATCTTCTTTAACGTCTATTAGCTTAAGTGCATCGGCTGAATTAATTTTTAGTTCATACAGCGAAGATAGAGTTAGCTGCTTTTCTTGATTCAAACGGAAAATATCAATTGGACTTTTTTCACAATCCTTAATCCACTTGACTTTTCGTCTGTGACCATATCCAAATGAATCCTCATCAGTATAATAATAATCTGAAACAACAACACCTATCAAGCGAATAGTCCTGATACTGTTAAATATAAACACAATATCGCCAATCTGCATTTTACTTCGGAGAGCCTTAAGCATACCGGTTTTATCTGCCTCATCAATTTGTTCGTCGCTCCAGTCTGCCACACTTTCTTTTGGGCCATATCCAATTGCTATTTCTTCCTTTGCCTTTAAAGCTTTATAGATATGCTCTTCTGAATTTCTTCTTCCAAGAGACACTTTCCAAACCTTGCTATCCCCGGTAGTATCTGAAAGTACATCTTCCTTTAAATTCTTTTTGGTTTCCTGTATTTTGCATTCTTCGGCAATCTTCCTTAGAACACCCGGCTTTATCTCATATTTAATATTTCCTTTTGAATCTGTCTCTGGCCGCAAGCCTTCCACAAATTCTTCATAAGAAAAGGCTTGATGAAAGGTAATAAATTTAGCCCTTCCTTCGTCATTTACTGTTTTGAAAGAACAGTTGTTTCCTTTCATAGCTTCAAAAGCTTCTATAATGCGCATGGCGCCATAAGTTTTTCCTGTCCCAGGAGGCCCATACAGTATAATGTTAGGATTGAATTCCATAAGTTTCGCATATTGCTGATAAGGCGTCAAATCTTCTTCTATATCATCTTCAGGTATGTCAATATCCGTGATACTTCCATTTCCAGAAGCTTTTTGCGTATATTGTTTTCTTCCAACTAAAATATTATCATATAGGGCCACAGCATTATCAGCAACAAAATATTTATCTGATTCCAGTGCTCCCAATACCGCTTGCAAATACTTTTCTTTCTTAGGAGCAGCATCATTTCTGAAATCAGCAAATTCTAAAAGCTGTACAAGAGTATATTTTTTAGCTCCTTGATCAATTTTCTCCTGATACAAATCCCAAAAAGTATCATGTCTCTGGAATTGCTGACCATTAAATTCCAAAATGTCCTGTATACTTGTATTTTTCATATTGTCTATAGTAATACAAATATCTGATGGCTTAAAGAAATTTATATTAGACAACATTTCCTCCATAACCACAAGGAATCTTCTTTGCGACTTATAAAAATCGATGCTTTCAATACCAGGGCAATTATCCTCTAAGGCAATTTCATGAAATCCATATCCCCTCGTAGCTTTGATAACTTTATTGAGCAAATTGATATCCGGTTTAAAATATTTGCAACAAACAATGTGACCACTTAAAGTCAGTTCCGGTGTAAAAGTTTTTACTACATCAAATACGGCATCAATTCCCCCGTCCCTTTTTTCAAAGCTTTTACATATAAACAGCTTGCCAAAATATCCCCCATGGCTTGGAAGAACATAATCTCCCTCTTTCAAACCATTAAACCAGGATTTCTCCTGCTCATTATTCACACGATAATAATTGCCTTCATACTGCTCTTTCTTTGTAAACTTCCCTATGAAAAGCCTCTCCATCATTAGTTCTCCTTGCAATTATAAATTTTTGAAAGCCTATTTTTGTCAAACATCATGAACTCTTTTTAAGCTTCCTATAAATCTCAGACTGCATAAGGTTCATGACATAATTCATAAAGTCCTCGTCATTAAACAAACGTACAAAGAAAGCATCATTCTGTTCATAACGAAGTGCTGCAATCTTTTTAAATTCATCTTGATAAATGCGGCTAAACATAGACTCGTCATTGTTTTTAGCAAAGTTTTTAAGCCTTTCTTCTGATAAGAAGTCTTGCTCAATCTGCATCATAACCTTATCCATTTCCGTAAAGGCAGTTCCGAACTTTTCATTGATTTTATTGATAATTTGAGTTAGCGTATCCTTCTTTTCTTTTTTGCCGCCAGTTTGTCCTTTAATTGGAGGAATCAGTCCTCCTTCATGGTTTTCAAGGGTAATTGTCCCTTCAAAATCCTTTTCCAGACGATAATATTCAAGCAGTATTTTTCCATCAAGGTCTACAAACCCACGTTTTCCTTTCGGAAGAACCTTTTGAAGGAATTTTGCATAAACACTGAACTTGTGCAATTCCTTATCAAACATTCTGCATACCTGTGAAATAAAGCCATAAATACGGATAAAGGTAGCAAGGGATGATTTAAACGCATCCTTTTCTTCATCTGTCTTCGCCGCAAATCTCTCACAAGCAGGTTTTAATTGTGCAGAAAGCTTCCCCATATCATTTGCAGTTTGCAAGTTGCTTTGAAAGAATATCTTCGCAAAAGCATCAATTTCTGCTTGATTATAGATATGATATTCGTCCAAGGCGTTTTTTAAATCATACACAACATTAGGATTCGTTTCCTGCTCCAAAATCGTTGCTTCATAGAAAGGTTGAAAGGATTTCTTCATATCTTCTGCGGTGTTGACAAAATCCAATACAAAGGTGCTTTCCTTACCAGGCATGGTTCTATTAAGTCTTGAAAGAGTTTGCACCGCCTTGATGCCTGTCAGCTTCTTATCAACAAACATGGTATGCAAGTATGGTTCGTCGAATCCTGTCTGATATTTTTCTGCAACAATCAGCATATTAAAATCATCCGTATGGAAATACTCTTTTAACTGTGATTCCTTAATTGTTTCACCATCTTTGTTTTTGTTGAGTTTCTCCTCTGTCCACTTTTGATCATCATCTTCAATTTCCCCTGAAAATGCCACCAATACATCGAGGTCGTTATAGCCTTTCGCTTTGATATACTTTCTAAATTCAAAGAGGTAACGGACAGCATGCAGACGGGAAGCTGTGACAACCATGGCTTTTGCTTTACCGCCAATTTGATTTTTTGTCTGGTTTCTAAAATGTTCAATCATAATAGCAGTTTTTTGAGCTAAGTTATGTGGATGTAATGACTCATATTTTTTGATGGCTCGTATGCCTTCTGCGCTATCCAATTCAGGATCATCCGGAATGTTCTTGATTATTTTATAGTACATCTTATATGTAGTATAGTTTTTAAGCACATCCAAAATAAAGCCTTCTTCAATGGCTTGCCGCATAGAATAAATATGAAATGCTCTGTAAGTACCGTCAGGCTGCTTATCACCGAACATCTGTAAGGTTTTGTCTTTTGGTGTTGCTGTAAAAGCAAAAAAAGAAAGATTTTTATGCTGTCCATGAGCTGCAAGTTCATTTAGTATTTTGTCCTGCTCATCAATCCTTTGTTCTTCAGCTTCATTTTCCATACGAGCATATTCTTCTAATATTGCATCAGTATTAGCAAGAGCTTTCTTAAGTTTTTTTGCTGCTTCACCTGTTTGAGAAGAGTGGGCCTCGTCCACAATAATGGCGAAATTTTTATTAGAAGCATTTACTTCGCTATAAATCACGGGAAACTTTTGCAATGTAGTTATAATAATAGCTCTGCCATCATTGATTGCCTCTTTTAGCTGCTGGGAGTTTTTATCAATTTTCTGCACAATACCACTTACGTGATCAAACTGATAGATCGTATCTTGCAACTGGCTGTCTAAAACCTTTCTATCGGTAATTACTATCACGGACTGGAAAATCTTGTTATCATCTTTGTCATGCAGTCCAGACAGACGATGAGCAAGCCACGCTATAGAATTGGACTTTCCACTTCCGGCACTATGCTGAATAAGATAGTTTTTGCCTGGGCCATTCTCTTTTACATTCGCAAGAAGCTTTGTCACTATATCAAGCTGATGGTAACGAGGAAAAATTAAAGTTTCCTTTAATGATTTTTCTCCTGTTTTTTTATCAATCACTGTTTCCTTCGCAAGGTGCATATACTTGTGAAGTATTTCGAGCAGTTTGTCCTTTTTAAGAACATTTTCCCACAGGTATGCGGTTGTATAATTATCATCCCGGGAAGGATTACCTTTCCCTCCTACGTTGCCTGCACCGTTACTTCCTTGGTTAAACGGCAGGAAATATGTTTTATCTCCCATTAATCTTGTAGTCATCATTACTTCATAAAGATCCACGCAAAAATTTACCAAAGCTCTATTTCTGAAATCGAAAATAGGATCAGCCGGGCTACGCTTTGTACGATACTGATCCATTGCATCTTCTAGCGTTTGCCCTGTAAACTGATTTTTTAGTTCCATTGTGACAACAGGGATACCGTTTATAAATAGTACCATATCGATACTATTTTCATTGGAAAGTGAATAATGGAGTTGTCTTGTACAATGCAGGATATTTTGCTCATACAAACGCACAGTTTCTTCATTGATATTTGTTTCCGGTTTCCAATACACCAAACGGAACCGAATGCCACGGTCGGTAATCCCTTGACGCAGTGCCTTTAATAAACCAACCTGGCGAACCTCTTTGCAAAAACGGTCAATAAAAGCTTTTTCGCTATTCACACCATAAATAACTTGGTATTTCTCCCATGATTTTGGCTGTGTTGATTTGATAAAGCTTATTAAAGTATCTACATCTAAGGCTACTTCACGGTTATACTTTGTTGGGTCACCTTTTATGTATCCACCCTCTGTACAAAGGTAATACTCGATTGCTTCTTCAAGTTTTAGTTCACGATAATCAAAATCAGGCATTCTGCGTTCCTCCTGTTATTTTTTCATATTCACTTGAGATATTCAGCATAATCTCTTTGTTTATATTTCGTAAATTGTCTATTCTTTTAACATCTATGTTTTTAATTCTCATTCTGCTCTCATCAGAAAATTTTATCTGCAGCTCTTTCTCTATTTTTTCAATCATATTGTTGGTTTTGTATTCAACGTAATTCACCTTTTCTTCATAAGGAATAGTGGAAAACCTATACAGAAGATTAAATCTCGATTTAAGTTCAGGTGATATTTTTTTGTTTACTTCTTCCTCTTTAATATTAGAAGTAAAAACAAATATATATTTATTTAAATCAAATTCTCTTCCCAGAGAATCTGTAAATTTTCCGTCTTCAAGTAATTCCAAGAAGAAGTTATGTACCTGTGCACCCGCTTTTTCAAATTCATCAATTAAAACTACCTTCGACTTGCTTTTAAATATCTTGTCCGACAATTCTCCCTTATTACTACCGATATATCCTCTCGGACTTCCGATTAAGCTGCTTAGTGCATTCTGATCACTATAATTCCCTAAGTTGATTTTTATAAATTTTTCTCCAGGGCTTAGAAATGAATGAAAGAGTCTGGCAGTCTCCGTTTTACCGATACCTGATTGTCCACAAATAAATACTGAAAAAATTTTCTGCTCTCCAATC
>JBFNEZ010000216.1:0-6161 GCA_040797825.1 Thermotaleaceae bacterium
ATTGAGATAGATTTTGATGGAGAACCGTATTTGTTTGAAAAAAACAAACAATTGATAAGTCAAGTACTGGATATTGTAGATGATAAGCATATATTTATAGCAGCACCCATTCTCAATAATGTAATTGTTCCAATTCCAATAGGTTCGATTATTAGGATTATCTATTTTAAGAAAAATATGGGTGTGTTTTCTTTTGTGGCCAAGGTTGTAGGAAGAAAAAATATAGAAGATATATACTATTTGAAAATTCAAAGAACTGGAAATATTGAAAAAACGCAAAGACGCAATTTCTTTAGACTGGACGCAGTATTAAAGGCAACAATTAATGTTCTTAAAGGCAATGAAAAAGAAGGTATGGCAATTGAAGCCCTTATAAAGGATATTAGTGGGGGCGGGGCTAAAATTATTAGCAAAGTTAGACTTGAACCTGAATCAATCATTCATTTAAAAATTCACATAGAGAGAGGAGTGATTATTGCTGAAGGAAAAGTAATACGCTGCATTCCTTTCAAACATGAAGATTATCCTTATGAAATAGGAGTAATTTTCGAAAATTTACATGAAAGTATCAGGAATGAAATCATCTCATTTATCTTTGAGTATCAAAGAAAAATGAGGAAAAAGGGGTTGATTTAGAATGAAAACAATTTCTGTTCTGGTAGTTGATGATTCTGCATTTATGCGCAGAGTAATTACTGATATTATTCAATCAGATCCCCAGTTGAAAGTAGTGGACTCAGCCAAAAATGGTAGAGAAGCCATTGAAAAAATAAAAAGTATGGTGCCTGATGTGGTTACTATGGATGTAGAGATGCCTATTATGGACGGGATTTCTGCTTTGAAGCAGATTATGCTCGAAAAACCTGTTCCTGTAGTGATGTTAAGCAGCCTCACTAAAGAAGGAGCAGATGCAACAGTCAAAGCATTAGGCATAGGTGCTATTGATTTCATAACAAAACCTACTAGCATTTTTAAAATGAATACAGAAGAGATGAAAAGACAGCTATGTAATCAGATTAAGATAGCGGCAAAAGTGAATATGCGAACACAATCTGCGGCAGGGTCTCAAAAACAGGTAAATCTTAGAAATGCAAGCTCTTTTAACAACCTAGATATGAAGAAAATTGTAGCTATTGGAACTTCTACAGGAGGCCCAAGAGCTCTACAAGAAGTTATTCCTTACTTGCCACAAAATATACCAGCAAGTATTCTGGTTGTTCAGCATATGCCTCCTGGATTCACAAAATCCTTAGCTGAAAGACTAAATAATATATCAAGTATTCATGTAAAAGAAGCGGAGCATGATGATGTACTAAAAGCCGGGCATGCCTACGTTGCCCCAGGAGACCATCATATAAAGGTCGAAAGAATTTCCAATACATATCGAATAAAGCTGTCAAAGGAACCCTTGGTATCTGGGCACAGGCCTTCTGTAGATATGATGATGAACTCATTGGCGCAACTAGAATTAAATAATGTTGTTGGAGTCATTATGACTGGGATGGGTTCTGATGGCGCTACGGGCATGAAGAATATAAAGGCTCACAATGCTTATACAATTGCTCAAGATGAAGAAACCTGTGTTGTTTATGGAATGCCAAAATCAGCTGTAAAATTAGGGTGTATTGATAAAATAGTGCCTTTACATGAAATTGCCAATACAATAATAAATGTGGTGGGGGTGTAGTTACAATGGATATGGGTCAGTATTTGGAAATATTTATTGAAGAATCGAAAGAAAATCTGCAAAATATGAATCAAAGCTTGTTGGATTTAGAGAATAACTATCAAGATAAAAATATCTTAAATGATATTTTCCGCGTTGCCCATACGTTAAAGGGCATGTCCAGTACCATGGGATTCAATCGAGTGGCAAGTCTTACCCATGAAATGGAAAATGTACTTCAATCATTGAGAAATGGTGAAATTTCTATCTGCGAAAAAATTATAGACACTCTATTTGAATGTTTAGATGTGTTGGAAGAATATATTAATGAAATTTCCGGCAATGGTGATGAAGGAAACCTAGAATCGGCTCATTTAGTGAAGAAGTTAAATGAAATTATGGTCAATATTGATGAGTCAAACAGCTTGGCACTAGAATTAACAGGAGAAGAATCAAAGGAAGAGGAAGTTATTGGGATTACCATTGAAACAGAAGAGTTTTCGAAGAGCATTGTAGAGAAAGCAGTTAAAGAAGGATATGATGGGTATAAAATAAAAATTACCCTAAATAAAAATTGCATGTTAAAATCTGCGCGAGCTTTTATTATTTTTAATACTATTGAGCAAGAATGTGAGATTTTGAAGTCAAATCCACCCGTCGAGGATATCGAAGATGAAAAGTTTGATACATCTTTTGAGCTTATCATTGTAACAAAACTAGAAGAAGATATACTCAAAAATGAGCTTAGCAATATTTCTGAAGTTGAAGAAGTATTTATTGAAAAGATAAAAATAAAAGAATACAATACATTGCTTGAAGGTACTCAGGCACAGCAAGAAAAGCAAGACGTTGAGATAGAAGCCCAATCAGAGGAAGAACTTGAAGATAAAAAGCAAGCCAAAGCAAAAAAGCCAAAGGTAGGAAAAACTGTCCGTGTAGATATCGATCGTTTAGACAATCTTATGAACCTAGTAAGTGAGTTAATTATCATCAAGACGAGACTAGAAGATATTGATGATTCAGGGCGCAAACAAAATATGAATGAAGCTATTGAATACCTTGAACGAATTACAACTAGCCTTCATGATGCAGTTATGAAAGTAAGAATGGTTCCTATAGAAAGAGTTTTTAATAGATTTCCTAGAATGATTCGAGATTTGTCCAAGGAACTTAGAAAAGAAATATCTTTACATATGTCAGGTGAAGATACAGAAGTAGACAGAACTGTAATTGATGAAATTGGAGATCCTCTTATCCATTTAATAAGAAATTCTATCGATCATGGCATAGAAGATCCAGAAACCCGCAGAAAATTAGGGAAAGCAGATGAAGGAACTGTAAAATTAATCGCTTATCCTGATGGCAATAGTGTTGTGATAGAAGTTGAGGATGATGGACAGGGCATCAATGTAGAAAAAGTAAGGGCAAAAGCTATAGAAAAGGGCATCATTTCCAAAGAACAATCGGAAACCATGGATGAAAAAGATGTAGTTCTATTGCTATTCCATCCAGGTTTTAGTACAGCAGATAAAATTTCTGATATATCTGGTAGAGGTGTAGGGCTTGATGTAGTTAAAACAAAAATAGAATCTTTAGGGGGTATTGTAGAGGTTCAGACTATAAAAAATAAGGGTAGCAAATTTATTATTCGGTTGCCTCTTACGCTTGCAATCATTCAAGCATTATTGGTTTTCGTTGGAACAGAAAAATATGCTATTCCACTCAACTCAATTAAGGAGATCATAACCATAAACGCATCTTCTATTAGAAAAGTACAGAATCAAGAAGTTGTTTTATACAGAAATCATACCTTACCTATTTTAAGAATGAATAAGATACTTCAAGTTGACTATGAAGCAGCTTTCAGAGAAGATCTAATTGTTGTTGTTGTCAAAAAGGGTGACAAAACAGCAGGTTTTGTTGTAGATAATCTAATTGGACAGCAAGAAATTGTAATTAAATCATTAGGAAAATTCCTTTCTAATATTAAAGTAATTGCTGGTGCTACCATACTTGGTAATGGACAAGTTGCTTTGATCGTTGATACAAATTCTCTTTTCTAGTAAAGCTATAGGATGAAGGAGCGTGATCTCATGAATGAACAAACAAATGTAAATAAGAAGACAGCAGAGCAGCAGTATGTACTGTTCGAACTAGATAATGAACTTTACGGTATAGATATTCTTCAAGTAGAGACAATTGAAAAGGTAATGGATATTACTCGTGTCCCCCATGCATCCTCTTATGTAGAAGGTGTTATCAATCTTAGGGGGGAAGTTGTACCCGTTATTAATTTAAGGAAGCGGTTTAATCTTTCTGAAACAATATTAGATGATGAGTCAAGAATTATGATTGTATCCGTCGAAGATGTGATCATAGGTCTGCTAGTAGATTCTTCCTCAGAAGTAGTGCAATTAGATTTAATGAATATTGATGAAGCTCCCGAATTAGGAGAACAAAAAGATATGGCTTATATCAAGGGAATTGGTAAAAAAGATGATAATATTATTATTTTACTTGATATAAAAAAAGTATTAGGTATAACAGAAAGTGATATATAAAATAGAAAGGGGGAATCTGAATGGGAATTACCCTTGATCAATTAAACAGTATGCAGTTAGATGTACTGAAAGAAATTGGAAATATTGGTGCTGGTAATGCAGCAACTGCTCTAGCAGAAATGATCAATAAGAAAATTGACATGAATGTCCCTAAAGTGCAGATATTAGAGTTTAAAGAAGTGCCTGAACTAATCGGTGGTGCTGAAACTGTTGTATGCGGGATTTATTTTCGTGTGGAAGGTGACCTAGATGGACATATCATGTTTTTGCTTGCCTTGAAATCCTCAAAGCTGCTGACCAACATGTTGATGTCTAAGAGTGATGAAGCTGAAACGTTGGATGAAATAGAACAATCTGCTATCCAAGAAATTGGAAATATCCTATCGGGATCTTATGTATCTTCTTTGTCTGCATTAACCAATTTAAATATGAAAATTTCTATTCCTTCCCTAGCTATTGATATGGCTGGTGCCATACTAAGCGTTCCTGTAATTCAATATGGACATGTTGGAGATAAGGTTTTACTCATAGAAACAGAGCTGATGGAAGGGAACAATGAAGTTAAAGGCTTTTTTTTCCTCATCCCAGATGTAGATTCCTTTGAAACATTACTGAGTAGTTTGGGAGTACTCCAATAATGGGGGAAATCAAAAAAATTGGCATGGCCGATCTGAATGTTATAAAAGAGAAAGGAATCATTACAACTCTAGGGTTAGGCTCTTGTGTAGGAATCACCTTATATGATCCAATTACAAAAATTGCAGGAATGGCCCATATTATGTTGCCTTCGAGCAAAACTATAAGAAATAATACCAATGCGGCTAAATTTGCAGATACAGGAACACAGTTATTATTGGAAGAAGTGCTCAAATTAGGGGCCAGTAAGGGAAGACTGGTGAGTAAGCTAGCTGGAGGGGCACAAATGTTTAGCTTTGCAAATAAAAATGATATCATGAAAATTGGTGAGAGAAATGTGTTAGCAGTAAAAGAAGTACTTAAAGAACTTAGAATTCCTATTGTTGCTGAGCATACAGGAGGGAATTTTGGTCGGACAATCGAGTTGTACGCCGACTCTGGAATACTTCTAATAAAAACGATTGGTCATGGAATAAAACAAATATGAGGGGAGCTCCAGTATGAAATCTTTTAAATCCATTCCCTATATTCTGTTATATGTTTCAATATTTTTCAGTATTTTGATTGCAGCTATATATAATTTGAGTTTTATTGTTTTTATAAAGAGGACGATACCTTTCTTTATAATCCTCTTTTCTGCAAGTTTTGTTCTTACGTATACGATTGAAAAATATGTGAATACAACAGTAGAAAAGCAACCTACTATTGACATAATAATACCTGAAGAATCAATTACAATAGAATATGCTGGAAGTACTGGCACTTATGAAGAAGAGGAAATTGATGAAGAAAACGAATTTGCACCCTTAAACTTTGATAGCATAGAAAAATAAGCTGAATAATGCCTCTAACTGAATCCATGTATCTTAGGGGGTATAACATGAATAAAGAAGTTGTATGGGAACAATACGCGAAAACACGAGAGAAGAACTTAAAAGATCAACTAATCGTTGAATATATTGATCTAGTAAAAATTATTGCTGGTAGACTCTATACGAACTATGGCAAAACTGTTGAATTTGACGATTTAGTCAGTTATGGGATATTTGGACTTATCGATGCAATTGAGAAATTTGATCCATCAAAAAATGTTAAGTTTGAAACCTATGCATATATACGTGTAAGAGGTGCCATCATCGATCAATTGAGAAATTTGGATTGGATTCCTAGGTCTATAAGGCAAAAACATAAAAAACTTGAAGATATTTATAAGACCATAGAAAATGAGTTTGGAAGAAGCGCTACCGATGAAGAAGCTGCAGAAATTGTCGGAAAAGACCGAGAAAGTCATCAAAAGG
>JBFNEZ010000217.1:0-6136 GCA_040797825.1 Thermotaleaceae bacterium
GATTAATATATCTACCCGTTTATTAATTCGCTCATAAAGTTCTTCACGATCACGGATTAAACCAATCATTACATAGGGATAGGAAGGGTTTTCTATTAAAGCCTCCTGAAAATCTTTTATTTTTTCACCGCTTTCTTCGAATACTTCAAGGGCACGAATAACCCTTTTAACATTATTTGGATGTATACGAGCAGCAGCTATTGGATCTACTTTACAAAGCTTATTATGTAAATGTTCATTTCCAAAGGCCTTGGCCTCCTCCTCCAGCTGCTGTCGCAAATTCCAGTTTGAGACAGTAGCTGTGAAATCAATATCATAAATAATAGCGTTCACATAAAGGCCAGTACCTCCTACTAAGATAGGCAGCTTCTTGTGTGCAACAATCTGGTCAATATAACCCTTAGCTAGTTTTTGATATTGAGCTACAGAAAATTCTTCTCGAGGATCAATTTCATCCATCAAATAGTGAGGAATACCTTCCATTTCTTCTACACTAGGCTTTGCGCTGCCAATATCCATATATTTATAAATCTGCATGGAATCTGCAGATATAATTTCTCCATTAAGCTTCTTGGCAACTTGTATTGAAATATTGGTTTTACCCACGGCTGTAGGACCAACAATAATTACAAGAGGCTTTGTCATCAGAGTTTCCCCCTTATGTTCGTTTAAATTTCCGTTCTATTTCATTCTTTGACATAGAAACAATAATAGGCCTACCATGGGGGCAGGTGAAAGGATTCTCTAAAGCAGCCAATTGCTGCATGAGCATCTTCATTTCTGGTTTATATAATTTATCATTTGCTTTAATGGCTTCTTTACAAGCAGCTGATATAATTTTTTCAATTCTAAAATTATGGTTGGATACATTGGTTTCCTTTTGCAAAGCCTCTAAGATTTCCATAAAAAACCCTTTAGTCAGAGGTTCGCCATAATATAATGGAACAGAACGAACAAGTAAAGAATTGTTTCCAAAACCATCTATTTCAAATCCTAATTGTTCTAGAGCTGCTTGATTGTCTTTTAATGTTTCAAATTCTGAAGGGCTTAGTTCCAGTACAATTGGAACCAAAAGTTTTTGACTGAAAATTTTTTGTGTTTTGTAGTCCCTTAACATTTTTTCATAGAGTATTTTTTCATGGGCAGCATGCTGATCGATTAGATACATCTGCTGTAGGTCTTCTCCAATAAGATAAGTTAGAAATACTTGTCCTATAATTTTAATATCAAGGAGATTTGGGTGCAAGATAACTTGTTTATCGGGCACATAAGCTTCTTCCTGTGAATTATCATATTCCTTTTTTATAGGTTCTATACATTTATTTTCCTTTATTTCTACTTTGGTTTCTTTAATATAAGGATTTGCAGCTTCTCTTATAAAAGAATCATGGGCCTTTTTACTTGCCGTAAACTCTTGTGAAATAAGAGGACGATCCAGGAAGTTTATCTGCTCCTTTTTTTCTTCTTTCTTAGTTGAAAGACTCATTTGCGGTATAAGTGTTTCGCTTAATAGTTTTTCCCTAAGAACACTAAGGATAAATTTTTTAACAAAGGATTCATTGGTGAATTTAATATCGGTTTTTGTAGGATGTATATTAATATCGATTTCCTGGGGGGGAATTCTTAAATATAAAAAACAAATAGCAAATTTATTAATAGGCAGCAGCGTATGATAGGCCTCATCAATGGCAGCCGTTATGATTTTACTTTTTACGAGACGTCCATTTACAAATACAACCTGCTGCTGTCTATTGCCCCTGTACATTTCAGGTTTTGAAATATATGCCTCAAGTCCAAGTCCTTCTTCTTGCTTTTCTATATAGAGCATATTTTTTGCATGATTTTTTCCATATATACTAGCAATTGCATACAGGGTATTCCCTGTACCCGACGAGGAAAAAACAATATTGCCATTGTTTATGAGTTTAAAGGCTACTTCAGGATGGGCCAAAGCCAACTTGCTGATTAGATCTATAATATGGCTAGATTCTACATTATTAGATTTCATAAACTTGTATCTTGCTGGAGTGTTATAAAATAGGTTCTTTACAATTATAGTTGTTCCTGTAGGACAGCCTATTTCCTTTTTATTGATAACCTTACTTCCGTGCATTTCTAATTGAATACCCATAGCTGCAGTTTCCATTTTGGTAATTATTTCCAAATGAGAAACAGAAGCAATGCTGGCTAAAGCCTCTCCCCGAAAACCTAGGGAATAAATATGATCTAAATCTTCAATTTTACTTATTTTACTGGTGGCATGACGTTCAAAGGCCATTTCAACATCTGCAGCATGGATGCCTATCCCATTGTCAGAAATTCTTATATAGTCTTTACCTGCATCACGGACTTCAATAACGAGGCTGGAAGCCCCTGCATCAATAGAGTTTTCAATGAGCTCTTTAATTACTGATGCAGGACGATCTACCACTTCTCCAGCAGCTATTTTATTGGTTGTTAAAGGATCTAATCGATGGATTCGATTGGACATGGAAAAATCACCTACTATCCTTTGCCATATTTAAAAGTCTATATAAATGATTCATTGCTTCAAGGGGGGTTGTATTCATTAAATCGATTTTTAATAGTTCATCTAATAAAATATCTTCACGATAATGAAAAATATCTAATTGGGTTTCCTGCGTCATGGCAACCTCTGAAATATCTTTTTCTTCCTTTAGAAGTTTATTATTTACGTCGTTAAATTCTAATCCCATTAATATTTTTTTTGCTCGATCTACAATTTTTTCTGAAACACCAGCCAGCTTGGCTACTTGTATCCCATAGCTCTGGTCCGCGGCTCCCCTAACTATTTTTCGAAGGAAGACAATATCATCTCCACTTTCTTTCACCGCAATGCAATAGTTTTTAACACCTTCTAGGGTTTCTTCCAATTCAGTCAATTCGTGATAATGGGTAGCAAATAATGTTCTAGCTCCTAGATTTTCCTGACTGCTGATATATTCAACAACAGCCCAAGCAATACTCAATCCATCATAGGTACTTGTACCCCTGCCTATTTCATCTAGTATGATTAAGCTATTGGCAGTGGCGGAATTGATAATATTTGCTAGCTCGCTCATTTCAACCATAAAGGTACTCTGTCCTTGAGCCAAATCATCAGAAGCACCAACGCGGGTGAAGATTCTATCTGTAATACCAATGGTTGCTTCTTCCACAGGAACAAAACAACCAATTTGAGCCATTAAAACAATTAATGCCACCTGTCGCATATAGGTAGACTTTCCTGCCATATTGGGGCCTGTTAAAATAGTAAAGCGATTCTCACTACAATCCAAAAGAGTATCATTAGGAACAAACATATTGGTAGGTATCATTTTTTCAACAACAGGATGTCTTCCTTTTTTTATATGAATTAAACTTTCCTTATGGATTGTTGGTTTTGCATAGTTTTGTTTATCACTGATATCTGCAAAAGACAACAGAACATCTAAAGTAGCTATTGATTTTGCTGTTTTTTGTATGACCTGGGTATACATGCTTATTTTCTCACGTATTTCTATAAAAATTTGATATTCTAAATCATTAATACGTTCCTCTGCACCTAAGATTTTAGATTCTATCTCTTTTAAATCTGCAGTTATATATCTTTCTGCGTTAGCAAGGGTTTGTTTTCGAATGTAGTCAGAGGGGACAAGGTTCAGATTGGTTTTTGTCACTTCAATATAGTATCCAAATACTTTGTTGTAGCCGATTTTTAAAGATTTGATCCCTGTTTTTTGTCTTTCTTCACGTTCTATGTTAGCGATCCAAGTTTTACCATTGGTGATTGCTTCACGCAGGCTCCTGATTTCAGTGTTAAAGCTATCCTTAATAATTCCTCCTTCTTTTATAGAAACAGGAGGTTCATCTACAATTGCCCCACGAATAAGTTCAATTACTTCTTCATGGGTATCCATGGTTTCATTGACTTTTTCAAGTAGTTTTGATGAAAAACTTTCTAGATATTTTTTTATGTTTGGGATAAAGCATAATGAAGACTTAAGCCATATTAAATCTCTAGGGTTAGCATTTCCATAAGAAATTCTACCCACTAAACGCTCCAGATCATAGATGTTTTTCATATATTCTTTTAAATCTTCACGGACGATTAAATTTGTTTTTAATTCTTCAACAGCATCTAATCGCTGTTGTATATTATATACATCCTTCAAGGGCTCTTCAACCCATTGCTTTAATAATCTTGCACCCATAGATGTGCTGGTTTTATCCATAATCCATAAAAGCGAGCCCTTTCTACTTCCATCCCGAATGGTTTCTGTGAGCTCTAGATTTCTTCTAGTAGCTTTGTCAAGAATCATATAGTCTTGGGTATAATAATATTGAATTTTTTGAAGATGATGGATCGATTTTTTTTGCGTTTGCTCTAGATAGGTTATTAGAGCACCTGTGGCTGATATGCTGAAAGAATGGCTATCCATGCCGATACCTTCAAGATTCAGTATGCGAAAGTGGTTTTTTAGAAGATTAGCAGCATAATCTGTTTTAAAGGCCCAAGAATCATATTTTGTTATATAACAATTTTCTAATACAGTACTTTTTTCTCCTTGAGTAACAACAGCATAACCATCTTCATTGATAATCATCTCTCTAGGCGTGATTTTTGCAATTTCATTTTGAAAGTGTATATAAAAGTCCATGCCTATAAACTCTGTTGTACGCAAATCCCCCGTTGAAATATCAGCATAAGCAATGCCAATTCCATCCGATTGATAGTATACAGCCATAATATAGTTGTTTTCTCTCTCTCTGAGCATAGAAGGTTCAATCACGGTGCCGGGCGTAATAATTTTAGTAACCTCTCTTCGAACGATACCCTTTGCCAAAGAGGGATCTTCTACTTGCTCACCTATTGCTACCTTATATCCTTTATCAATAAGTTTAGCAATATAATTCTCTGCCGCATGGTAAGGTACACCACACATAGGTGCTCTTTCCTTAAGGCCGCAATCTCTACCTGTCAAAGCAATCTCTAATTCTTTCGCCGCTAAGATTGCATCTTCAAAAAACATTTCATAGAAATCTCCCAATCGAAAAAACAAAATACAGTCTTTGTGTTGTTCTTTCAATTGGAGATACTGTTTCATCATCGGCGTTAAGCTTTCCATATTTTGCCCTCCAAAATAAAAGTTTCCTATATTTAGTATTATAACATAAGAAACTAAAACCCTATAACAGACTATTGGATAATGACAATTCCCTCTAGACTAAAGGTTTTTGCTTCAGTGATTTTCACTTGAACCAACTTACCAATCATTTCTTTTTCTCCCGAAAAATTAACCAGTTTATTTGTTCTAGTGCGCCCCATTAATTTTGTATCATCATTTTTGCTTTCTCCTTCTACGAGAATTTCTACAACTTTATCTTTATACAGGGAATTTTTTTTAGCACTAATGGTATTCAAGACATCTAGCAGCTTATTAAATCTAGTATGCTTTACATCTTCAGGAATTTGTTCTGTTAACTTTGCAGCGGGAGTTCCCTCGCGAACAGAATATAAAAATGTAAATGCAGAATCATATTCTACTTGCTTAACAAGGTCTAAGGTTTCTAAGAAATCCTCCTCTTCCTCACCAGGAAATCCTACGATAATATCTGTAGTAATAGAAATATGAGGAATTTCCAGCTTTAATTGCTTTGCTAAAGATAAGTATTGTTCTTTTGTGTAATGCCGATTCATTGCTTTTAGTAATTTAGTACTGCCAGCTTGCACTGGTAAATGAATATGCTCACATATTTTATCATAATCTCTGATTGCTTCTATTAATCTAGGAGAAAGATCCTTAGGGTGGGATGTCATAAAGCGAATTCTTTCTAGCCCTTCTATATTATTTATTTCTTTAAGCAGATCGGAAAAATCCATTTTATTATCTAAAGTTTTGCCATAGGAATTTACATTTTGCCCCAATAAGGTTACTTCCTTGGTACCCTGTGCAACCAGTTCTTGAATTTCTTTCAAAATATCTTCTGGGTTTCTGCTTCTTTCTCTTCCTCTTGTATAGGGAACAATGCAATAGGTACAGAAGTTGTTGCAACCATACATAATATTAACAAATGCTTTCAATCCAAATTTCCGAATAACTGGAACACCCTCTACAATAGTACCCTCTTCATC
>JBFNEZ010000218.1:0-5948 GCA_040797825.1 Thermotaleaceae bacterium
TTACTTCAACTTTTTCAGATGAACCCAAATAATATCGTATATTATCATTAAATATACCTTTTCGCAAAATTCTTTCTCCATTAACATCATCTGTTAATAAATTAATGAATTCTTCTAATTTAATTAAACCATAATATCCATTTTTAATTTTATTGTGAATATCTTTAGGGTATGGTACTGGTTGTTTTGTGAGAGTAATTGATACTTCTAATCCAGATATGTTTTTTTCATGTAAAGTCATAATGTCTTTGATACCTAAAAATTCTGGCATTTTTACCTCATTAAATAAGCTCATATCACTTAAATCAGTTATCCCTAAATCTATTTCTGATTTCATATGTATATCGCTTAAATCGATTTCTTTTGGGGAAAGACTTACAAACTTCATATGCAAGCTCGGCTGTTTTTTAAATCTTGAACCTTTTGAATAAATGTATTTAGATACTTCCCAATGTGTACTTAATTCTGGTATTTCACATTTATCAAAGTTAAAAAAACGCCTTATACCTGTAAAGAAATCAGAAATGTCTTGGCGATTGAATTTATCAGATGTTTTTGACTGGGTAAAAAAGAAACTAACTTCAAATTTCTTAACTCCGTCTATAATTGAATCAACATCTTCAATGCTAGTTACAACACGGTCGGATACGAATATAGCTATACCATCTATCCCAAAAGCAGTGTCAGTTTCCATATCTTGATAAGTGACACTAGGGTCATTTGAATAAATAGACAAAATTAAATCATTTATATATTGCTCAAATATAGTATGTTGGTCTTTGGCTTTAGATTTGGGTATCTCATATTCCTCGATAAAATTGTCTATATATGCTTTTATTACTGGGTGAGAAATAGTTGTTTCTTTAGACATATTGGTTTTCCTCTCTTTCTTTTCCTATTACTCTCTTAAATTATAGCATAATTAGACATCAATAATGGAAATATTTATCGATAAGAAGCTCAACTAATTTCTTTTTTACCCTGTTTGTTCTTCATAAGTAAATATGTTCACATAAACACAAAAGCCATCGAATGTCACTACACACTCAATGGCCCAAACTGCTGATATTACTATCCTCTACTGCTTTTCTAACTTCACGACACCCTCCACGTGCCTTGTTTCTGCAATTCTGATGGCCTCGAGCCTGATACCCCTTGGTGTTAGCTCTTATTTTTCAAAAATTCTTCTCGAAATCTCTTTTACGAAAGATTTCATTCGGTTACTAAACCAAGATAACTCATCAGTTCACGCACATCAGTGCAGTTGCTACAATTTTCTAACGCAAAAATTGTGTGCAATAAAACTTTCAACCATTGTTGTGATTTGAGAACTTTATTCTGAACAATTTATTTAATTGTTAGCTTAAAGTCGTTTCCCAGATCATGTCTGATTTAAAGTGGCTATTTGCCTCAACTCCTTCCACCACCACTCTTTTAATTATACTGTCCCTCGTTGCCCTACACAGAAACACTCTTTGAAGATGAGAATGCACAGATGATAAAATATGTCAATCTTAAAGCACATTAGTTTGTTTTGAGATTGGTGTATTGTGCTCGGTATATTGATGTCATGCTATTTTGGGTAAGGATTTGAACTCTCACGCTTTACCTCTGTCATAGTATCAATCACTAATTTGCATTTATAGACTGTTTAATAATTCGAGAAAAACCTCATTTTTGCCTGAGTTTCCAAAAATACTTTTCATCGTATTCCACGTAGATTTAGGAACAGTCTCTTTCATTTTACTTAATATAGTCTCAATAAACTGCCTCTCGAAAGTAATCCAAACTTCATCATAAATTACTTGTGTGCGTGCCGAATTCAAGTTTAAATCATTGACTGATCCAATATCTAAACGAAATCGGATTGGAATAGGAAGTTCTAATACCGCTTTTTGCCCCCAATTAGTAAAATTTCGGAACAAACTACATGGCACATCGATTCCATGTATTGATAGGCATGACGATGATTTGCACCTTTCCCTGAAAGAGTCATGGGCATTCACATCTCCATCCTCGTCTACTTCGATACTTGTGCTGGATTTGTGTATACAATTTGTTGCATATGAAATACTGGAGGATAATGTGAATGACTCTCCTTCAACAATAACTTCTTTTTTGCAAATATCCAACTTCTTGAGAATTTGGTCGTGGTGATTTACTATATAGGCAATCTCAGCTTTTCCACGAAAACCTTTATCTTGGTCATTTAAGTCAAATGAAATAATCTTTATGTTATCCTCTTCGCTCCATGAGTACTCATCTTCCAATGTAAAGTCTAATTCCTCAAAAGTGGCGGGGGTACAAACTTCTCGATAATCATCGTAATATATTTCAATATCAAATGGCGGCAATGGAACCAACTTCTTTATACAAGATATAAATTCTTTTTTGTCCATACGCTGCCAAGGATGAACATCTCGCAGGCGAAGCGTCGTTTGAGTGCCTGGTTCATTACGCATTCCATTTTTAATTATAAATAAGCTGTCATATCCTTCGATTGATATGCTGAGTGCCTCATCTGTTTGATATGGGCCTAATATTTTTCTTGTCTCTACCTCCATGTTGTCGCATACCATAAAACAAGCTAATATTCCAATTCCAAATCGTGAAATCGGTTTAAATGTTTTTGAAGTTTCACTCATTAAGTCATAAAATTCAGTAGAGGTGTAGTATGATTGTCCAATATTTGTATAATAGCTGTCAACAATATGCTGGTTCATTCCTATTCCGTTATCTTCCACGATTAAATAATCAACACCATCTATAGTTTTCATAGATACCGAAATACGAGGAATATAATTATCTTTCCATCGTTCGCTGAGACTGCGCCTTAACTGACAAGCATCGATGGAATTTTGCAAAAGTTCGCGTAACGCAACTTCTGGTTTTCCGTACAGCTTTGTTCCCATTAATAAATCTACTACTTGCCGCTTATTGAGTGTGAATTTTGTATCCCTATATGAATAAATAGGCAAGTTTGTTTCAATATCTCGCTTTGCACCAATCTTCTTTCGATTCACATAAGCAGGCAACTTAATTTTATAAACTTCAATATCACAAATTTCGCTTGCTAAATTAGCTAGAACAAACGTGCTGTTTTTCAATTCATCATCTATTTGATTACAAAAATCTTTTATTGAAGCTTCAATTGCGGGATGTGAACATTGAGCTGAAAATGTTACTGTATCTCTCTGAAATGTCCAACCTGACACAGAGAGATGTTTTACCCATTCGCTTAAAGACACTGCATTCTTAATTGTAAGGTGCGAAAATAGAATATTTGGGGTACGCTTACTATCAAAATCCATTATATCGGTTAGTCTTAGGATGACAGCTATAAACGGTACGCATAAAAAAGTATCTTCTCCACATAGTTTAATCGTTTCCATATCAAGCAAAGCTAAATGATTTTCATTATGGCTAAAACAGATTTCCGCCAATGTGGATGTAAGGTCGGCATCCTTATATTTTATTTTTCCTGCCCAATCTTTAGCTATCAGTTTTCGGGCACGGTCTGCATGCGTATTGCGAATGTAATTAGTTATAATTTGATCTTCCAGCAGTTGTGCTTTTGCATATTGTTTATTTTTCTGAAAGGATTCAATTTCTTGTAATTCACGAACAAAGCCGCTTCTAAAGCGCTGAAATGCAGCAATATCATTTTTGTATGGCACCATCTCATTCTCTAATAATTGGTTTTTCCACGCGCGTATCAATTCGCCCTCAGGAGACATGCCTATATCATGAAGAAATATAGACAGTATAATCATCATGATATCTGCCGTCGAAAGTTTTTCCAGTGTATCTTTGGGTATTAATTTACCTGCCAAATATAGCATACCAAAAATATGATCATCATCATGAAGCGTATACTCACGCATGTTCATAATGATGGATTTGGATATTGCTATTGCGTATTCTCCAACATTTTGAATAAGCGTTAGAATCGGATGTAATGACAAATCTTTTTTACACCTATCGCTTAATTCCTTATATAAACTTAGCTTTTCCAGCCTTATTAGCAAAGCATTTTCATTCACCGTAATATCCTCCAAACATTTTTTATTTAACACGATATCTTACTAAGCTTATCTTAGCTACAAGACCTTCTGCTTGTTCTCTAAAATCGGTAGCACCACAGGCAACTTGTATACTGGCTGATGTATCATCCACTCTTCTGCTTTATTCGACTTTTTAATATTAACTTTATTTATATCAATATTTATAGAGGTTATTTACTCCACTCTTATTTATAATATACCATAAGCTCAATTATTTCGGGATAATCTTTTCTCTTTCGATCCATTCTTATAAAAAATCATAGCAAAAGTGTCAAAAACCTGGATCTTATCAACTTCATTCCTTACTATTTTTTCATCATAAATTCCATTCTGGCAAACAGCTTCGCTCAAGGTATCCTGAATCCATCCTTCATCCAAAGTAGGTGAATTAGAGCAAGTCTGTCTTCCTTTTTCAATTCTTGTTGCACATCTCCATACTACCTTACCCCTTTCTGTTCTTCTTCGATAAGGTACGCCACAAGTGCCACACACAAGTAAATTCCCAAGCGGATACTTCCCGTTATATCTGTTCTCACTAGTTTCTATTGTACCATTCTCATTACTAACAAACCTCGCACGTTTTGCCATTTCCTCCTGAACCTTATCAAATATTTCAACAGAAACAATAGCTGGATGGCTATCTTTTATATAATATCTGTTTCGCTGCCCTGTATTTTTACTTTTCTTGCCAGTCATAAAATCCTCTGTAATAGTCTTTTGCAGCATCGTATCACCTTTGTATTTTTCATTCTTCAACATCTTATGGATTGTTTTTGTATCCCAAATATCTTTTCCCATTGCAGTCTTAATACCTTGAGATTCTAAATATGACTTTATTTGTCCTAACGAAAAACCTTGCAAATATAATTGAAATATTTTTCTGACAACTTCTGCTTGCTCCGGGACAATAGCAATCTCACCATCCACGCAAGTATATCCCATGAAACTCTTATATTTTGTAAAGATATCACCTTTTTCAAATTTACGTTGGAATCCCCACCGAATGTCCTCACTTGTGTTTCTACTTTCATCCTGTGCCAACATACCCCTTAATGTAATTTCAAATTCATTACTTACATTGATGGAATCTAAGTTTTCATTTTCAAAATGCATATTAATCCCTCGCTCTCTTAAAAAACGTATTATTTTTAAAACCTCTAAAGTATCTCTTGATATTCTGCTAATTGACTTTGTAATAATATAGTCTATTTTGTCTTTTTCAGCTTTCTTGAGCATTTTATCCAGTTCGGTTCTTCCTTTTCGACGCAGTCCACTTTCTACATCATAAAATACACCGGCAAATCTCCAATCTTTATTATTTTTTATCATTCTTGTGTAAGCTTCTATCTGGGTATCCAGACTATATAACTGAGCTGGTCCAAATGTGCTGACACGACAATAAGCAGCAACTCTCATCTTTTTATTCTTTTTAGGTACAGGGGGTTTAATCCAGATATTTTTCATTTGTATTCCTTCACTATCTATATAAAATATTATGGTGCATTAATATTTTATCAAAAAAGAAAAAACGTGAAAGTATCGTATCATTCTTTCACGTCAAAATATATTTCTATTTAAGACCCTGTAACCTCGCTATTTATAAAGCTTCTGAGCGTTGCAACAGGATTACGGTCTCGCCGGTTGTACTATTCGAAAACATATCCCCACAAACTATCATCATGAAATCTTATTAAAGTAGATGATAGTTTTATGGAAGAATTAATAACCTTTCTACTAATAAACATGATGAGCAATTCAAAGTATCTTTTGTTTTTGATGTCTTCATTTTTCATCAGCAAAAAATTCTGTATTCAACAATTAGCTTGCTCTGGTAACTCATTTTTCCATTTGTCAATCCTTTTCTTGACATCTTTGATTTCAATT
>JBFNEZ010000219.1:0-5843 GCA_040797825.1 Thermotaleaceae bacterium
AGTAAAATGGTGCTGCGATGGAGGCACAGAGTTTGAAATGGAGGCAGGTAGTAGAGCAGCGAGAGGAACAGAGATTACCTTACATCTGGGGAAAGATGGAGAAGACTTCCTCAGTGAATATACCGTACGCTCTACTATTGAGAAGTATTGTTCCTTTATGCCCTATCCTATTTATTTTGAAGAGAGTGACAAGGAGCCAGAAAAGGATAAGGATGGAAATTTGATTATAACAGAGCCAGAGCCTTTAAATGAGGTGGCACCGCTCTACCTTAAGCAGCCCAATGCTTGTACCGATGAAGAATATAAGACCTTCTATCAAAAAACCTTTAGGGATTTTAAGGAACCGCTTTTTTGGATTCACCTAAATATGGATTATCCTTTTAATCTAAAAGGAATTCTCTATTTCCCTAAGCTGAATACAGAGTTTGATACTATGGAAGGTCAAATAAAGCTTTACAACAATCAGGTATTTGTAGCAGATAATATTAAAGAAGTGATTCCAGAGTTTCTACTGCTGCTAAAGGGTGTGATTGATTGTCCCGATTTGCCTTTAAATGTATCCAGAAGCTTCTTGCAAAATGATGGTTTTACAAGAAAGATTTCTGACTACATTACAAAGAAAGTAGCCGACAAATTAAATAGCCTGTTCAAAAGCGACAGGAAGGATTTTGAAAAGTTTTGGGATGATATTAGTCCCTTTATCAAGTATGGTATCCTGAAGGATAATAAGTTTTATGAAAAGGTGGAATCTATTCTTTTATATAAAACCACCGATGAATTATATCTAACCCTAGAGGAGTATCTGGAGAAATATTCAGGCAAAGTTGAGAAACAAGTCTATTATGTTTCTGATCTCCAGCAGCAAAGTCAATACATTAAAATGCTAAAGGACTATGAATTAGAGGCCATTATATTGGATCATGTCATAGATGGAGCCTTTATTTCCCATATTGAGATGAAAAAGAACGACATCCATTTTAAAAGGGTAGATTCCGATGTATCCGATCTAATGAAGGATGAAGCTTTGGATGAGGAAACCAGCAAAAAAGGATTAGAGATACTGACAAAAATTTTCAACAAAGCTCTTCAAAAAGAGGATGCCAAAATCCAGCTGGAAAATCTGAAATCTGAAGATGTGGCAGGAATGATTATTCTTGCTGAGGAAAGCCGAAGAATGCAGGAAATGATGAAGCGATATAGTATGGGTGGATTTAATTCGGGTATGATGCCTAGCGAAGAGATATTGGTATTAAATAGAAAGCATCTTCTTATTCAATATCTTCTGAATCATGGGGCTGAAGAAACAGAACTCTTAGAGCTAATTGCCCATCAAGTATATGATTTGGCAGTGTTAAGCCATAAGCAGTTGTCTCCAGAAGCCTTAACGGATTTTGTAAAACGGAGCAATGAGATTATGAAACAAATGATCCAACAAAAATAGGAACTAAAAAGAGCGAAATTGAAGTGTATTTTATTTCAATTTCGCTTTTTTCATATGATAGGAAAGTTTTACTTTCTTATCATATGAAAAAAAGGGGTTGTAGGGGATGAAATCCCCTGCCGCCTTCAGGAAGGTGCTCAGACAGCTTTGCTGTCGTCGAAGGAAACCTAGGGTTTCCTAGCGAAAGCGTCGCAGACGCTATTTTCATATAATTATAAAATTTAGTTGGAGTCTTTTTGTCATAGGGTATTAGATAAATTTCTAAAAGAAGACAAATTCATATGGATTGTATAACATTTCTATTTTATGTATAATATGTAGTATATTTTGGAGGTTGTGGTATTGAATGCATACCCAAAGAAATGTTTTTATATGAAAAGAGGAGGATGAGGAGAATGCAAAAAAAATTAACTCTTGTGGCAGCTGTAGTATTGATATTTGCTTTAGCACTGTCTAGTTATGCACTGGATGGTAATAACTCTGTAAAAAAATCAAAGCCTGAACGGATCCCAGTAGAGATCAATATTGATGAGGAAGGAGGGGCTGATGCCTATGGTTCCAGTGGGGACAATCCGGCATCAAGATATTATGTGAATCCTGATTTTTACAATATGAAATCCGATGATCAGCTTACCCTTATCGAAAAATTTAAAACCTATCAACAAACTGCTGAATGGTCTTGTGGAAATGCAACGGCCTTAATGGTTCTTTGGCATTTTGGGATAACAGACTATAATGAGATGGAGATTGCAGAAGCCATGGGTTCCCATACAGACAAGGATACCCCTGGAGCAGCACCTGGAACTGCTAATAATTTTTATGAGTATGGGACCTCTGTAGGGCAAATTCATAAGTTCTTTGAAGCTGATCCACGGTTTAAGGTAGTGGAATCCAGCTACATAGAAAAGTATTCAGAGGAAGACTTAATCCAAGAAGGAGATGGTTTTACCCCTGCTGATAAGGGCAATCTATTCCCTTCTTTTTCTAGCAATGCCCTATATACTACTGACAATGATGACGAAAGTGAGAATTGGATAGAGGATGGGGCCGACAGCTACTTTGTAAAATGGTTGAAATCCCATTTGGAAGCAGGAAGACCCATTATGGTAGAATGGGGAGATTGGGATGGACATTGGCAGGCCATCATTGGATATGACAACAACGGAACCCCTGGTATAGGCGATGATATGCTTATTTTTGCAGATCCCTATGACACATCTGATCATTGGCAGGATGGCTATTATTACTATCCTCTAGAACGTTGGTTCTATATGTGGAAGGATCGTAATGTAGCCCCAAAACCCTATCAATTGCAACCCTATATAATTGTAGAACCAGCAGCATAGCAAAAAGGCCCTTTCTCTTCTATAAGAAGCTAGAGGGCCTTTACATATTTTGTATGCTATGATTAGAATAATATTTTGATATAAGCTTATTTAGGCATTAACTAAAGTCCTTGCCAAATCTTTGCATGCTTGGAGTTCTTCATCTCCAGGAGTTAGCTGAGCGATAAGGCCCTCAGCAACTAGATTGGCGCCGTACTCTTTCATTCTAACTGCCCAATCCCGCATCCATTCTCCATCACCCCAATCATAGGATCCAAATAGAGCAAGGGGCTTTTCTTGGATGTTCGCTCCAGATAGGGAATCTACAAAGGGTTCCATCTCAGATTCTTCCAAAACTTCTGCTCCCATGGAAGGGCACCCAAGGGCTACTGCATCGGCCTGAACCACATCATCAAGGGAAGCATCGCTGACATTTAACAATTTCACTTCTGCCCCTGCTTCTGTTGCTCCTTCCGCCAAAGCCTTGGCCATCATCTCCGTATTACCGGATCCACTCCAATAAATTATAGACACTTTTTTCATGGCTATGTACCTCCTTAAAGATTTAGTTGCTGCATTCACCTTCTTTCTTTTCACTGCAGCTACATCCTCCATGGCATTGACAATCGGTACAATTGCACTCGTGAATAGGTTTTGTGAAAAGGCCAACAAAGGTCATGGTAATCAAGTCCCCCTCTTAATTATTGAAATTGAAATTCATTATCATGATTAAAGGATATCATTGTATTCCGAAGATGTCAAGCAAGAACAGAAAACGATAATTTTTTCTAAAAAATAACAATTATTTTTTAGAAAAAATTATTAATAATATGTTTTAAGGTGAAAGATATGGATATATATATATCATGAAAAAATTGATGCAGCATTTTATAGGAACCCTAAGGGAAAATAGAATGCTGTAAGCATATGTAAATAGAAGGAGGAGATATCAATGAAGTACATAAACCCATATGGATTGGATTCTATCCATAAAAATGAAAGAGAAAATAAACAAGCGCTGGAAAGAATTGAGTCCTATATGAATCAAATTGTAAACGAATTAAAGGGTATGGGCGTAAAGCTAGAGAAACTAGAAGCAACAAATGAAAAATAATCAAAGCCCCATAGGAAAATGGCAGGATAGAAAGCAATCTTTATCCTACCACTAATTTTCAGGCTATAGACATCTGTCTATAGCCTAAGTAGTTTTTTTGATATTCTCTATGAAAATATAACCATAGACAATAAATTGACCAGAGCATGGGTTAGGATAGCACACTCTAGGCCAAACTTTCTATAGAGTATTCCCAGTGCGATACCTAGGGGAAATACGTGGACAAATTTAACCCATTCTACAGTTAGGGTGTTGGCATGGGCGATAGACCACAAAAATGCAGTGAAAAGAAGGGCTATCCAATGTTTTTTTTCCTCAAGATTGAAAATCTTTATAATGAAACTTTGAATGCCTAAACGAAAAATAATTTCTTCATGAAAGGCATATTCAATGGCACTCAGAATTACAACTGGCAGTAAATAAAGCTTGCTGTTCATTGCCAGAGAATCCAATGTTATGGAAAACTCTGGGGATATTTTCACGAACAAAATATAGTCTGAGACAATTTGAAGCAAATTGATGATGGCTATATATAGAATCATATGAGATGAAGAAAACTTAGGAGGAAAAGAACCAGTAAAAAGCCTCCTTAAAAAGGGGATTCCCCTATGAGAAGTCCCTCTGCTGCAATAAATTCCCGTACAGGAAAAAAGCAAAAGCTTGAGAAAAAAATAAATGTTTCCGATAATGGATTTCCCCAATAGAATAGCAGTAATGGATTCCATTAGGATTACACTACTGGCTAAAAAAAGGCCAAACTTTAAATATCTGTTTATCCTATGAAAATGACCTATGTAATGAATGAGTATGGAAGCGCTCAGTATAAAAGACAAGCCCATATAAGAAAAAAGGATAGGATTGCTCATGGAAGAAAAATAATAATAAATTTTATAAAAATGATTCATAACAGACCTCTTTAAAAATTGATATTCATAGTTAATTGAAGCTAAAAATCAATTATATAGTTGGAATAAAAAGGATATACAATAAGATAGTAGCATAATCGGATGAGCAATGCAAATAGGGTATTATACAAGAAATAGGGGCCCTAAGTCGGGATTTCTATAATGAATCTGCAGCCACAAGGAACAGTAGTATCTAAATAAATATCCCAACCGTGCTTTCTGAGGATATTCTTTGAAATAAATAAGCCTAAACCTGTTCCGCCGGTTTTAGAATTTCTAGCAGAATCTACTCGTACAAAGGGCTTAAATATGTCTTCACAGAATTCTTTAGGGATACCAATCCCATTATCCTCCAAGACAATAATATTTTTTTTTGAACTTTTGCACAGTGAGACCCTCAAGGTATTGCCAAAATCATTGTATTTAATAGCATTGATTATAAGATTGCTTATGGCTCTATCTAATTGCTGTTCATCGAATAGCACGCAGATGGGTTCCTCTGGAATATCAAAATCATAAAGGATGTCTTTTTCCTCCAATTGAGGAACATAACCAGCCAAGAGTTCACGCATAAACTCACAAAGATCTTGGGTTTTCAAAGATAAAACAGAATTGGCACTGTTTAGATAAGAAAGCTGAAAAAGATCCTGCATTAGGTGATTGGCTCTTAGTCCATTTTCATAGATCACTTTAATATACTGGACTCTCTCTGAAGCCGACATATCTCCATTTTGCAGCAGATAGTCGCTATAGCCTAGTACAGAGGTCAGAGGGTTTTTAAGATCGTGGGAGATACTCATAATAAGTTGTTTTTTAGAGGCTTCCGATTCTTCCCTTAAATCAATTTCTTTCTGTAGTTGTAGGACCATATCATTAAAGGCATCTCTCAGGCGGCTGATTTCATGAACCGATTGTCCTTGTATACGAATGCTATAGTCGCCAGCTTGGATTTTTTCCACACCATAAAGAAGGGCTTGCAGTGGTGTAACCAAGACTCTAGAAGTAAAACGAGAATAGATATAAATACTGATTCCTAAAGCTCCCATAAAAAAGCACAG
>JBFNEZ010000220.1:0-5837 GCA_040797825.1 Thermotaleaceae bacterium
GTACTGCATTTTCCAAATATGCGGTAACAAGAATTTTATAAATCGGAGGTATTTTGTAATGACATTTAATGATATTTTCAAATCAAGTTTTTTAGAAAAAGCCGTGGAATTTTCTATTCTAGATGTAGGTATTGCAATGCTACTGTCATTTGCTATAGGTCTTTTCATATTTTATGTTTATAAAAAGACCTTTGCTGGGGTTATGTACTCGGCATCTTTTGGTGTTTCCATTATGGCTATGACATTGATTACAACTCTAATTATTTTGGCTGTGACATCAAATATCATCTTATCACTTGGTATGGTAGGTGCTCTATCCATTGTTCGTTTTAGAACAGCAGTAAAAGAGCCTTTGGACATTGCATTTTTGTTTTGGGCAATTTCAGCAGGAATAGTTATTGGCGCTGGTTTGATTCCTCTAGGTATTGTGGGCTCGATTTTCATTGGAATCATCCTTCTAGTGTTTGTAAATAAGAAAAGCAGTGATACGCCATATATAGTGGTATTAAATTTAGAAAACGATAAAGCCGAAAGTGACTGTATGGCAGTAGTAAAAGCAAATACTAAAAAAAATCTGATTAAAGCCAAAACAGTTTCAAGAAATGGTATCGAGCTGACAGTAGAAATGCGACTTTTAGACATGTCTGCAAAGCTACTTAATGAATTACTCACCATAGAGGGAGTGAATAATGCTTGTCTTGTAAGCTATAATGGGGAATACACTGCTTAAGAATGCATAGATTCGAGGTGATAGCATGATAGAAAGTAAAAGAATAAATTTAATTGTTGCGATAGCTCTGATTTTTGCATTGATACTGAGCCTTGCCTTTGTGGTAATTGGCAATATACAACAAACAAATGGAGTTATAAAATCTGAGGAAGAATACGTATCTAAGATTTTCGGTACGGATATAATCTCTATAGAGATTATTGCAGATGAATCCGATTGGCAGGAAATGCTCAACAGTGCCACAAGTGAACAATATATCATGGCAGATGTGATTGTAAATGGACGGAAATTTCAAAATGTGGGTGTTCGTCCAAAGGGTAATTCAAGCCTGACACAAGTGGCAAGCTCAGACAGCGACCGATATAGTTTTCGATTGCAATTTGACGAGTATATCAAGGGACAGACATGCTTTGGACTTGATAGCTTTGTAGTTAATAATATGGTTGGAGATAATACTTATATGAAGGAATATGTGTCCTATGAGCTTATGAAGGAAATCGGGGTTGATGCTCCCTATTTTGGCTACGCGGATATGAAAGTAAATGGTGAGAACTGGGGGTTATACCTTGCTGTTGAATTGTATAACGATAGCTATGAACAGCGTGTTTTCGGAAATGCTTCAGGTATGCTTTATAATGTAAAAAGTATGGACATAGGTGGAGGAGCCCAAGGAGGAAATTTCCCGGATATGGGGAATGAGCAAAAAGAAAGACCCAAAAGACAGGTTGATGTCAACACAGATAAAACCGTGCTCCCGGCACAACTGAATGATGAAGCTAGAAGTGTGGATAGAAAATTTGGAGGTATAGGTGGACGTGGTAGTTCAGGAGGAAGTTTAGAATATACAGATGATAACACCGAAAGCTACAGTGCCATTTTTAACAATGTAGTAGGTAAAGGAAAAGAGAGCGACTTTCAGCGTGTAGTGCAGGCTCTTAAAGTACTTTCTGAAGGCAAAGAATTAGAAAAATATTTTGATATTGACCAGATTTTGCGATATTTAGCAGCACATACTGTTGTTGTCAATCTCGATAGCTATAGCTCAAGCATGGCACAAAATTACTATATTTATGAGAGTGAAGGGAAGATCACTATTCTACCATGGGACTATAACCTTGCTTGGGGTGGGTTTCAAAGTGGTAGTGCATCTTCTGTGATTAACTTTCCGATTAATACACCCTTAAGTGGAGTTGAAATGTCAAGCAGACCGTTGATTGAAAAGCTATTTGCAAACACAGAATATCTAGAAAAGTATCATAGCTATTTGCAGCAGTTAATTGACAACTATTTTGCAAATGGTAAATTTGAGGAAAAGGTAAATACTCTTGACGTGCTAATCTCTGATTATGTTAAAAACGACGCTACAGCATTTTGTACCTATGAGGAGTATAGGACAGCTGTTTCAACCTTTATTACCCTTGGAAATCTTCGTGCACAAAGTGTACAGGGCCAGCTTGATGGTACTATTCCGTCTACTACGGTAGAACAAAATACAAATGCTGAACAGCTTATTTCAGCAGGGGATTTAAAATTATCCGACCTCGGTAGTATGATGGGTGGAAGAAATGGCAATAGTAAAGATTTCCCTGACGGAATGGATGGTCAAGATATGAATCCATTTTCCGGCATAAATAATGGGATTGATACAGAAATTATGAGTAAGGCAATCGACATCATCCGGCAGGCAAACGGAGATATAACAGAGGATATAAAGGAGGACTTGATTTCCCTTGGATTGACTACTGAGCAAATAAATCAGCTATCTGTAATGGCTAATGGACATTTTGGTGGAATGGAACAAGGAGGACGAAATAGAAATACACCGAATCCTCCAAATCCAAGTATTCCAACAGACCAAGGATTAGGAACAAACAATCTTGTTCTCATGGGTATATTGTTAGTTTTTCTAATGGCTGCTCTATTATTTGTAGCAAGGTTTAGAAAAAACTATTAAGTCTAAGAGTCACATACTTTTTACTATTTTGTGACTCTTAAACACTTTTCAGCTATAGCTTAGACATCTTTGATTCCTATTAATTTAGTGCTATAATTTAACACATACAATGATATAATCCTAGATTTCTACTAGAACTGCAATAAAATGTATGAAAAGGAATGGTTATAAATGGCTAGAATTTTAATATGCGATGATGAAGCTGGGCTTCGAGCTGTAATAAAGCGATATGCTATATTTGAAGGTCATGAGGTTACTGAAGCAGCAAATGGCATGGAAGCAGTGGAGCTTTGCTATAATAATACCTTTGACATAATCATTATGGATATTATGATGCCTGAGCTTGACGGTTTTTCTGCTGTAAAGGAAATACGTAAGACCTCCGATACACCTGTAATCATGCTGTCTGCTCGGGGAGAGGAGTATGATAAGGTGCTGGGCTTTGAAGTTGGGGTGGATGATTATGTTGTCAAGCCATTTTCTTCAAAGGAAATTATGCTTAGGATAGGTGCCATTTTACGTAGGGTAGAGAAAAGCAACCCTGCAAGGGCAGATAACAATGGGCACATTATCTTTGAAAAGGATGGGTTGATGGCAGATATGACTGCATATAAGGTGTTCATTGATGGAGTGGAAGTAGATATGGCACCTAAGGAATATGACCTACTGTTTTTTCTTATACGAAATAAAAACATTGCTGTACCTCGAGAGAGAATAATGACTGAGGTATGGGGCTTTGACTATTATGGAGACGATAGGACCTTGGATACACATATGAAATTGCTTAGAAAATCCCTTGGTCCATATGCATATATTATTAAGACAATACGTGGATTGGGGTATAGGTTCGATGGATAAACTTAAATTGAAATGGAAAATTTTTGGCTTTCTCTTGGGATTTTGTGCTTTATTACTAACAATCCTATGGATATTTCAGACTGTATTCTTAGGCGATATGTATAAATTTATTCGTAAAATTGAAATAGAAAAGGCTATTACGTTAGTAGAGAAAAATATCAATAATCCAGAGCTTAATGATATTTTACATGAACTTGAATTTACTAAAGAGATAATTGTAAAGCCGACACGTGATTTTGAACCACCAGTTCGATCTGCACCTGACAGACACAGCCCCAGACAAATAGAAACTATCACTAAGGCTCAAGAGTTTGTTCTAGAAAATGGCAGTAAAATTTCTCTTACTTTTTATGCTATGGTAACACCGGTTGATGCTACGGTTTCTACCCTACAAATGCAGCTTTTTATTATAACTGGAATTATGGTACTTCTTGCTACGTTACTCGCAATTATCATATCAAAATACATCTCAAATCCTATTGAAGAGATTAATCGAAGTGCTAAGGTACTAGCCTTAGGCAACTACGAAACTGAGTTTCATGGCAGAGGATTTTTAGAAATTAAAGAGCTGTCGGACACTTTAAATACTGCTGCTATTGAACTTTCCAAGGTGGAGCGATTGCGCCGTGAGCTGATGGCAAATATTTCTCATGATTTACGAACACCACTTGCATTTATATACAGCTACGCGGAAATGATGCATGATTTTCCTGATGAGGTCTCAGCAGACCAAACTCAAATAATTATGGATGAAGCAAAACGTCTGACTTCTCTTGTGAATGATATGCTTGATATATCCAGTTTGGAAACGGGCACAGCAAAACTTAATAAAAGGAATTACAATCTGACGGAAAGTCTTCAAAAAACTATAAAACGAATAGATGAACTTGTAAAAAGTGAAGGTTATCATTTAGAATTCCAGTATAAAGAAGATGTCTATTTGCTTGCTGATGAAGTAAAGATCACTCAGGCCTTTTATAATATTTTACTCAACGCCATCACATATAGCGGTGCTGATAAGGGTGTGATTGTGCGGCAAATCATAAAGGAAAATATGGTAAGAATAGAAGTAGTAGACCATGGAGAGGGAATCGATCAAAGTGACCTGCCTTATATCTGGGAACGCTACTACAAGGTTGATAAAAACCACAAAAGACATAAAATGGGCACAGGCCTGGGTCTTTCTATTGTGAAGAAAATTATTGATATGCATGATGGTGAATATGGAGTTGAATCTGAAGTAGGTAAAGGAAGTATTTTTTGGTTTCAATTAGAGCTTTAGGCAAGCTTAATCACAACTGACCCTAATATAATAGAGCTGAAATTTTAGTGGACATTCCTCTGGGTTGCCAGTATTATAAATTAGAGAACCATTGTGTTTTTATAGCATCATTTTTGTTTGCAAAAGACACGTAGAGAAGGTACTTACACTATAAACATTGAAATAAGATTAATTTGAGGAGGATACATAATGAGAATTTCGAAAAATGATGCGTTGATATGGTTTGATTATTTTTCACAATTGCCTGTGGAAGAGGAAATTAGTACAAAACATCAAGAAATCATCTACGCTACATTTGCACAAATCGAGTCAGCCATAGATCAGAGAAATGAGATGTTAATGTCAGGAATTAAGGGTTTGAAAACCCTGGAAAATAGAACTTTTTTTGTAGGAAACGAAGGCAAATTTCCCAAAGGATGTCGTTCTTGTTTGACAGGTAATGGGTTGAGTGCAATTAGAAAAACGAACAAATGCAACTTAGATTGTAAGTTTTGCTATAATTACGGACAGCTAGAAGATATCCCTCCTATTGGAGAAGGTATGTGGGACATTGGGGGGACTAAATTTTATGAAAAGGATATTGATTTACTACTTTCTATTCATCAGAAACCCACTGGAATTTCATATGTTTATTTAGAGCCATTCATGGAAATTGAGAAATACTATGGGGTTGCAAAGAAATTTAGTGATGCAGGGATACATCAACATCTATACACAAATGGGACCTTGGCAACGGAAGAGACATTGAAAGCATTGGGTGAGGCTGGTCTTAACGAGATACGTTTCAATCTTGGAGCTTCAGGGTGTTCAAAGAAGGTTATTCAAAATATTGCAATAGCGAAAAAATATATTCAGAACGTAGGAATTGAAACTCCAATGACTCCTGAGTTCTTTAAAGATTTTTTTGAGAAAAAGGAAGAAATCTTATCAACGAAACTAGATTTCATCAATTGTGCTGAATTACATTTAAATGAGAATAACATAGACAATTATTATGGAGAAAATATGTATAT
>JBFNEZ010000221.1:0-5793 GCA_040797825.1 Thermotaleaceae bacterium
ATACTACTCCATCAGAAAATGATCTTAGTCCAAACAATGAAAATACCAGCTTTTAAGAAATGAGGTGGAAACAAGTGAAAACCTACACTTTTTATGGAAATTCTACTAGTACAGCGGATATTGCATTTTTAACAGCTATAACCTTTGCGAAAAAAGGCTATAAAACCCTATTTATAGAGTTAGGAGAGGGAAATGCACAAATAACCTACCAACTAGGCATAGAAGAACAAAGGGTAAAAACCACAGACTATTATATTCTTGGCCATCAAAAAAACCATCCTATTCAAAACTGTATTTTAACCATTGATAGTATAAAAGAATTTCTGCTAGATAAAGAGAAAGACTTAAGAAAAGAAATTGAAGAGTTGCCTAAAAATTTATCTATTTTATTAAAAAAAACACAGCCTGAAGAAAAGAGTCTTAATGAAGAAGAATGGCAGCAGGTGATAACAAGAATGATTAAAGAGGGCCAAGAAGAACATGATATTATGATACTCTCAACAAAGGGAAGAACATTAAGCTATAGCGTTTTCTTTCCTTTATTGTTATCAGATGAAGCAGTACTTATCCTGGAGGATAAACCAGAGGATTTAAGAATCTTTAATAGTTTTATTATTGATTTACAAAAAATTAGAGAGACCTTTCATCCAAGAGCAATTCTTCTTAGTCATAGCATCAACATAGAAAAAGAGCATTACAAAAAAACCAAGATTAATATTATGCACACATTTTCTCTTAAAGCACTGCAAAAAATCAAATTGTCTACCTGGAACGGTTATAACGTACATATTGAAGAGATAGACCAAGTATATAACTGTTTAACAAATGAAAAGGACAGTCCTAAGAGACATAAATTTTCTTGGTTTAATAAAAAGAAAGAAAAAAGGAGGTAAAAGAATGTCATCATTAGTTGATATAGCAAAGTGGCAAGGAGAAAACATCTCTAAAACCACTGAGGAATCCAAAGACACAGTTCAAATGGAGGATAAAAGGTACGATGAACTTCTTAGTTATGCCAGAGATAAGGTGAACGAAGAACATCCAGATTTATTCTTAACCTCCGTATTTCATAAAGAGGTGCAGGAGGAGGCAAGGGGTTGGATAGCTCAATACTGTAGGGAATGGATTAAAAGGAAGGGCATCATTAATAAAAACATATCAGTTGAAGATACGATTACCAGGATAGCCAATAGTATTTTAAGCTTAGATGTGCTGGAACCACTTTTGCAAATAAAAGGAGTTACAGATATTTTTGTTGATTCACCTGATAAAATCTATTACGAAGCAAATGGAGAAACTTATTACCCGGACGTCCGATTTAGAAGTGAAGAGGATATGATAAGAGTAATGAAAAAGCTTGCAAGTACTGCAGGGAAGTCATTAAATGCAGAAAATCCAGTTGTTAATGCACAAATTGGGAAAAATCGTTTTAATATTAGTCTAGGGAGAAATCGCAAAGGATTGGCACGAAAACCTAACATATCAATTCGTGTCCATAGAATAGAGCAATTTGAACCACAAGAGTTAATTGAAGCAGAACAGGTTAACCAAGAGATAGTGGATTTTTTAAAGGATTGTGCTAAATGCAAAAAAATAGGAGGCATGTTTTTTGGACCCACAGGAAGTGGAAAATCCACCAGCTTAGATGCCCTTGTGGTTGCAAGTGTACCGGATGATGAAAGAACAATTATTATAGAGGATGAAGCAGAAATAAGAGGAGCTGAAAAATATCCTAAAAAAAATATTATTGAATATGTAACAAAAAAGACTAAAAGTAAGGATACAACTTATACAATGGCACGATTAGTAGAAGATGTAGCACTGCGGGCAAAACCAGATCGACTTGTTATAGGAGAGATAAGAAAAGGAGAAGACGGTGACAAATTTTTGTACGCTATGGCGACAGGACATATGGGCTGGTCATCGGGCCATTCTATAAGTGCAAAAGAAGGTGTTGCTAGGTTGGCCAAAATGGTAGAACAAATTAGACCTAATGCAACAAAGCAAGAAATTATAGAAGATATTTTTTCTGTACTAGATATCATTGTCTATAACGATTTTTATAAGATAAATGGAAAAAAAGTAAGAAAACTTGCTGAAATTATGGAGCTTTACCAGGATGATGAAGGAAAAAATCACTATAGAATGTTGTTTAAGCATGATTTTAAGAAGGGCTTTATAAAAGTAAACCCGATCTCTGAAAAACTAGCGTATAAATTAGAAACCTGTGGGATCGATTCTACACGATGGTTAAAGGAAGGTGAATAAGCTTGGAGTTTTTTTATAACTATGCAAGGTTCATTTTTCCTGTCACTGGAACCATAAGTATGGTTACGTTGGTCTATGGATTTAGTCAATGGACAGCTCAGTTTAGTATAAGTAAAATAACGAAAACAGTCTTTGTAAACATTAGAGAAAAATCTGAAGCCTATGCTGAGAAAACGAAAACAGTGGCTAAAGCAGAAGAATTGGGGGTTAAACTAACAGCAGGAAATTACCTGGTTATTGTCTTAGTATCCATTCTATCAGGCTTAATTGCAGCCTTTGTTTTTCGATCTATTTATCTAATTATAATAGGGTTTTTGATAGGCTATATGCTGCCTGAGAATATCATCGAAATAGCAAAAACTAAAAAACAAAAAGAATATTTAATCTCCAGCATACCTTCTGTTGAAAGAATTGCTACACAATCTATGCATACTCCAGATATTACAAGGGCATTGATAGACGCTTTGCCTGATATGAAAGAACCATTTAAAAGTGAAATAAAAACTGTTTTAAAAGATGTTAATAGTGGGAAAGCAACATTAGAAGAAGCTTTAAATGCAATGGTACTTAGAACTAAAAGTAGACATTTAAAAAAAGTAGCCAATTCCATAAAATTTGCAGATACCATCGGCGGGGAAGGAGCTAAACTACTGCAAAGAGATGCAAATTTATTATACCAGGATAAGATAATTTATGAGAAGGCTGAAGCAAGATTAAAATCAACCAAAAGTCAAAGCTATACAGCTTCATTGGTGCAGCTTGTACCTTTTGGGGTATTAAGGGTTGGTATGGTAGAAATGTATGATTACATCATGAGTATGTGGTTAGGGAAACTGGTGCTATTTATTGTGATGTTAAAGATACTACTGGATTTTTATATTACATCTAAAAAAGCAAGGTCTTTAATGAACTAAAAGCAAAGGATAAACCACATGAGAGAAAGCGTGTTAGGTGAGGGAGGTTCTTCTAAAAAAGGGAAAAGGCTAGGAGGTAATAACTAATGAGATACTTTGTTATCGAAAATGAGATGACGGAACAAAAATTTTTATTAAGTTTAGATGAATGGGGTAAAAATGGAATTCCTAAAGGCTTTAGAAAAAGAACACAAGTTGCATTAAACCTTGAAGACTGCAAGAATTATCCAATTTATAAGTAATTGGCATATCAAATACCAGGATGCAGGCAGGGAGGAGAAACTATGGAAGGGAAAGATACACTAATTAAAGCAGGTCCTATAATTATAGGCGTAATTATAGGATTGATAATTACATTTCTCATAGTAGTACCTATATATAGGCATGATGATGGTTCAATCCCCATCTGTGAGGTTTACCTATGGAGAAATGAATAAAAAGAATAGGTTAAGCAGAACAAGTGGAAGCTTGATATTTAAAGGGGAGGTGAGTATCTTTTATGGACATAAATATATTATTCTATCTGGTTTTAGGGTTTGGACTGCTGTTTTCTTTAAGCCTATTTTTCACACTCTATTCTGTTCTAGCAGAAATAAATTTTGTACCTAAGAAATCTAAAAATGTCTTTTTTACAAAAAGTGAATTAGATACAATAAATTTTTCTGCCAATGCAAGAAAGAAGAATTTGATTGAAAAAGGCATCAATAAAGTAATAGACATTATAAGTGGTTACTTTGATATGGATAAAATTAATAAAAATATAGAAAGAGCTAATAAAAAAGGGATAGAAAACGTAGCAAATTTAATTATTAATAGTTTCATGTATGCAGCAGCTTTATTTGCAACCCTTTTATTTGTAAGACATTTCATATTTGACATGGGAATCATTAAAATTCTAAATATCCTTGCTATTCCCATAGGCTTTTATATTCCTTTTTCAGAAATTAATGCTGAGATTAAGAAAAAGGATAAAGAAATTAAGATTGAAATTCCTGAGGTTCTAGACTTAATTAGACAAGGAGTAGGAGCAGGGCTTTTGTTTATTGATGCAATAAAAGAAGCCAGACCACAAAATGGTGGGGCAGTAGATCGATTATTAAAGGATGTTATTGCAGAAATTGAAACAAGCGGAGACCATATTTTAGCTATCAACAAGATGGGTGAAAAGATAAATGATGAAAAGATAAGAGAATTTCTACAACAATTAACCATTGCTGTTGATGCAGATAGAGACAGACAGATAGAAATATGTGCAGCTTTGGCCAAAAGCGTTAGAGAGCTTGAGATTATATCGAAGAACCTACAGATTGATAGTGTGGCAGGATTTTTAAAAACCTGGCAGTATACCGCAGTAGTCGTTGCTGGAGGGGTTTTCATCACATTTGCACTTTATGATACCTACATAAGGTTTCAATAATATTTTTAAAGAATAATAAAAACAAGGAGGCGTATTTAAATGTTCAAAAATGCAAAAGAAAAAATTCAACAAAAGGCTGTATCTTTATGGGGAAAGGTAAAAATAAGCATTAACAATGAGAAAGGAGATATATCAGCAGGGGGCAAAATTTTAATTGCTTGTCTAGTCATAGTAGCCTTATTGTCTATTACAAAATTTGCATTAGACAGAACGAGCTCACAAGTAGAAAATTCTCTAAACAAAATCGACCAGGAAATAGAAAAGTGGAACTAGAAAAGAAGGTGTACTCATGATTGGAAAAATAAAAAGCTGTTTAAAAGGTGAAAAGGGTGAGGTAGAAACGGCAATTGGTCAGCCGATCTACCTTACTCTTTTTCTTCTAATATTTATCACTTTTTTCACCTTGATACTTCAAAATAACCAGCATACACGGTACCATTCTGTTCTTGACGATATGACAAGAGCCTTTCTTCTAAAACCTATGGAGGAGCATGGAGGGTACGAGCCTTTCATGTGGGAAGATTTTAAGGATGAATTGAGAAAAAGAAATATTGATCCCAACAAAGTTCAGTTGGTAGAAGCTACTAGATACCCTGTAGACAGGGGAGAACCAGTAGAGGTGAGGATTACGAGTCATTACGAAATAAGAGCCCTGGGATATATAGGAGGACCCATTCTTCAAAGACCTACACCAGTTAGAAGAGTAGGAGTATCTCAAAGATTTTTCAGGTAAAAAGGGGGAAAGCAATGGAAGGTTTAATACATTTTTTAAAAAATTGGTTCTTCTTGATGCTCTTCCTATTTCTTTTTTTTCTTGGAATAGATGAATATTCTATATCAAGACTCGAAGCAGATGTAAGAAATGCCATTGAATCAGCGGAACAGGCAACAATTATTAGGGCGTTGGATGTAGAAGCTAATCGAGAACTAGGAAGTGAAGAAGTAGACAGCTTTGTTTTTATGGGAGGATCCATTGGCTTAGAAGGTATGGGCTTCCATGTAGATAAAGCGGAGAAAGCCTTTAAAGATGAAATGAAAAGAGCTTTGTTTTTAGATAATAACATGAAGCCAACTAACAGAAGGTTAAAAGATTTTTCCATCAGCAAACTAGATATACAAATGATAAATGGTCATCCACGAGTTACAGCTATTGTAAGAGCCAGTACAAAGCTATACCTGGCACCACTTATTGGG
>JBFNEZ010000222.1:0-5757 GCA_040797825.1 Thermotaleaceae bacterium
TTCCTCCTCGAAGCTTTCCAACCAATATACCACTTCCTAAGGATTCAACCAGCATCTGCAATCAGCTCCTTCTCTTTCCCATGGAAATGGTCTAAAAAAGCCTTTACTACAATGGGATGAAACTGTTTGTCCATTTGCTCTACCAATATATTGGCCGCGGTCTGATGACTCATGGCTCTTCGATAGGGACGATTGGAGGTCATGGCATCATAGGCATCAGCCACTGCAAGAATACAGGCCTCTATCGGTATCTCAACTCCCTTTAAACCGTCGGGATATCCCTTTCCATCATACTGCTCATGATGATGCTTGATGATATGGGCCACATCTCCCAGAAAATCTACCTCTGAAAGTATTTTGGCGCCAATCTCAGGATGTTTTTGAATTTCTAGGTACTCATTATCCTCCAGGCGCCCTACTTTGTTCAATATAGAATCTGCAATCCCTATTTTTCCTATATCGTGAAGGATCGCAGCGGTACGAATTTTTTCTATTTTATTGCTGCTGAGTCCCATCTTCTCTGCAATAGCCACAGCATAATCTGCAACCCGATAGGAGTGTCCATTGGTGTATTGGTCTTTGGCCTCCATGGCACTGGAGAGGGCCTTGATGGTTTCAAAGTATACATGGCGCATATCCATGTAGAGTTTGAAAGAGTAGCGGGCAAGAAGGAGAGGTACAAAGAAAAGAATTACTGCAAACTTTCCAAAATTCAAGTGTGCCAACGCTAATATGATACCAAGTGGAGAGATTGCGAGCAAATTTCGAATAATCCAGAGATTACCTTTAAATATGTTTTCAAACTTTTTGTCTTGTAGAAATGCATCGAGCAAGCTATAGATTATAACATTTGAAAGTACATAAGTAATAGTCCCTAGAACAATTCCCATAATGTTGAGTCTTCCAATTAGGAAGTGGAAATATCCATCTGCAACTTTATACACAAAACCAGAAGCTACCGCACATACAGCATAGGCGCTTCCATTAAATAAATCCTTGTAGATATCATGGTTGAAAATTTTAGGACCTTTACCTTCTACATATTCAATTCTGCATAAAAATCCTAAAAAGGTGATGATAGATGCAATAAAAGGATTAAAGATAAGTACCGTGGCGAGTCCAATAGCAAACATCACAGACAAAGCAGTTTCCGCTTTGAGAATTACACTAAAAGATTCTGTAATAATTGCCAATACCATAAAAAAAATTATATCTGCTAAATTCATTCTTGGATCATAATAAAAAACTCCTAAAAGAAGAAAAACAAATCCAATAATTATGACGGTTCCTGTATACAGTTTGACTTTTAAAGGCATCTGACTCATCCTATTAATCTCCTTTTATAAGATTTTAGGCCGGCTGCACATTATCTCCAGGAAAGACCTGCTCCGCCTGCTAAAACTAATGATAACAAGCTCATGAGTAATACTGTCAGTTTCTTCACTGATATAGCCCCCTTTTTCTAAAGGCTCTGCTACTTCGCTAATGTTCACAGGCTATATCGCTACGCTATACTGCTTGATTTCGCCGACCTAAAATATAAACTTAATTCATCATTCTGATAACCTTACGATTGATGGCATCCAGAGTAGCTTTAACAATGGCTTCGTATTCGTCCTTGCGGACGATAGCAGCCCCTACCAAAAGCTCCTCTCCATTCCTTCCCATAAAGGTTACTGCCACATTCATGATGTCCTTCTTTGCCAGCTGTACCTTTTCTATATCCTCAAGAATAAAAGCATCTTCGATAGCAAAAAGTTCATGGACACAGCTAAGGGTCGCATCCGCCGTTAGACGATAGAGATTGTTTTTAGAGTTGGTTCCCTTTGCATAACCATCTACGGACTCTTCACCTTTTTGCAGGGTAACTTTCACTTCTGCCATTTTTTCTAAGACACTGTAGCCTATGGAAGCGATTTTAAAACGCTGTAAACAGTCCTTTTCTTCCTTCATATCAATTTGTGCCACACTGATCTTTTTATAGTCAATCTTAATTGGAAATTTGGCAGTCAATGCTGATTGTATGTCCCTAGAAATCTGCTTTGGACTCCTATCATTAGAAGCAAGGACGTGGATTTCTTCAATTTCTTGATTCTCATCTATAATCACCCTTGAAGAGATTACTGCCGGCATTTTATTGATAAGTCCTTCTATTTCTATAGGATTCTGAATTTCTTCTAAATTATCCATAATCTACCCCTCTACGAACAATAATAATATCTTGGAGTAAATACTTCGACTATATTCCTTAATTTCCTGCTACATTCATCCACTATATTATCTTATATTTCGACATTTCTTTAATTAATCCTTACTCTTCCAAAAAATATGAAAGGGGCAGCTTATGCTGCCCACATTTATTAATAGGTTGGTTCTATCAGACCATAGTTCCCGTCTTTTCTTTTATATAACACATTGATATCATCGGTCTCTGCATTGGTAAATACAAAGAAGTTGTGGCCTATCAGCTCCATTTGCAATACAGCTTCCTCTGTATCCATAGGCTTTACTGCAAATCGTTTGGTTTTTACGATTCGCGCATCTTGCCTTTCCTGGGGTTCTATGTCTGGTATATTTTCAAATCGAATGGTATCATGTCCTCGATATTTCTTTTCTAATTTGGTTTTATGTTTTTCTATCTGTCGATTGAGCTTGTCAATTACCCGATCTACTGATGCATACATGTCATCAGTGGCTTCTTCCACCCTTAAGATGGAGCCATTGATGGGAATCGTGACCTCTAAAATTTGTCTGTTTTTCTCTACACTTAAGGTTGCCTGAGCCTCTGTATCCTCCTTGAAGTATTTGCCAAACCTCTCTAACTTTGCTACGACTGTGTCTCTTAATGCATCTGTAACTTCTAGATTTCTTCCACTTACTTTGATCTCCATATACTTCAGCTCCTTCCAACATATATAAATCAATGGGTTAAGCTTTATTAACCCAAAGTTTATCAAATTTTTGAGAATCTATTCCTATTCAACTGTTATTTATATTCTTATTCAAAGATATTGATTTTTTTCCTCTCTCCCTTAATAAAAAGTTAATAATGGACAAGTTATATATTATTATTTTACCCACCAATCGCTTTATCAAACAGGTTGAATTACTTTTTTAACTTATAATTTGTCAAAACGTGAAATTGTAAACAAATCATTTTTCATTCACTTTTTTAATCTATATTCTTTTCCCTTATTTTTTCTACAAATAGAGCCTTTATTAAAATTATCAGAGATTTTTGAAGTATAATTAATAGCCATTTCTACAGTATAATTCCAAGAAATAAATGATTTTTTTTAATATATTCTAAAATATGATTTTGTTTTCTTATATAGGATCTAATATAATTAATAAGCTTTTTTTAATATACAGTTTATCCACAAGTTGTGTGTATCTGTACACTTTTTTTGTGGATAATGTGGATAAAACTGTTGATAACTTGATTTTTCAGTATCTTTTTATGTGGAAAAGTTTGTGTACTATTGGTGGACAAGTAGTTTTTGACGGTATTTGTAAAATTTTGAAATGAATAAAATTCGATAAGTATACAGGTTCTTACAATTATTTCAAATATCCAATCTTTCAGAAATATGACAGGCTTTTTTTACAACTTACTATGTATATGCTTTTTGATGGAGAAATATGCATCGAAGTTGGCGGCATTATTTTTCAAAAAAATAACTCTATGTCCATAGAAAATTATAACAAATCACCCTAATCTTGAATCTTTTCTTTTAGGCATTGTACTCGATTCTCCTTGGAACAAAATCTGCAATCATGCCATTGTTTGTATTTATATACTTTAACTGCCAGTTGATGAAACAAGGTAACATATCTTGCTTGTGTGATCTCATCTAAATGGAATTCTACTCCGTATTCCCATATATTCTTTTCTCGCTCAACAGCACGAACAACCGAACCCCACAATGCATATTCTTGTCCACAAATTTTTGAACAAAACTCTAAAATAATATTATTGCTTGTAGGCAGTTTTAAATGGGATAAAAATCTTAATCCCCCCGGGCCAATATCTTCAATACATACATCCGTATTACCTGTTTGTATGGCTCTATCCCCGATTAGAGCAATGGTCATTGTCCCACATAGCGGCTGGGCTAGGGTGATACGAAAGTATTGCCTATGCTTATTCGACCGTTGTGTCTCCATATACCTTCTCCCCTTTCAATCTACGGCAAATCAAAAAACCTAAGCATATGGTAAAGGACCAAAGGCTCAGGCTGAGTACTTAGAGAGGTATATTTGAGCATGCTTTGGCAATCTGGCAATCATAGGCATATCTATGCCCTTAGACCCATGACTTTGCGACCTTATCTTTAGATAAGTGTGCCTTTATCAGTATGCAACCTTTATACAACTACATTTATGCACCTTTAAAAACTATTGTAGCGGAGGACCTAGGTGTCCTCTTACAACTAAGTCAGTACCTATATTAAGAAATAATTTTTATTCAAAAGGAGCATATCTTTTCTATTGTTGTAGGTTTATAGTATCATAGAACAATAGCACAATTTGCAGTAATTTGTTGTATGATTTTATCTTTTTTTAGCATATTATGTATTATAATGTCAAAAATTTAAAATAATTTAATTTTAAAAGCAAAAAACCCCGATAGTCATCCTATCAAGGTTTTTTCTAAAGCAACACATATATTTAGCTGACCTGGTCTTTGCCCCCACACTCGCCTGCTGGAGAGTTTGCTCTGGGTTCGCCATCACTACTACCCCTCTCAGTCTCTCTTATCCACAGTTCTTATTCAGATCACCTGTGAACAAAGAGCTGGCAGGTCTTACTCCTAAGCCGCACCATGCTCAACAATCTTATTTTTAATTGCCTTACGTGGGTCCCTTTGCCTGCGACTGGCCTGGACTTTCAACCACAGACCTAAAATACATGCTCTACTATTATAGCCTATTTTAAAGCTTTTATCAATTTCATTTTATTTCCTATCCTTGTTATCAATAAAAACACCCTGTACATTGCTATACTTGTTTCCGTAGTTGGCAAGGATTTTGTTGCTCTGCTGCTCTGCCTTATTCTTTTTCATCTCTTCCTTTACCTGTTCAAAATCCTGCCTTAACTGCACATGGTTTTGCCTGTCTATCTCCTCAATCTTTTTCAGAAGTGTCATGATTTGTCCCACATTTTGCTGTAAAGAAGCTGCCATAGGATATTCTTTGGGATTGATTTCTTCAAAGGATTGAATGTGCAGTGATTTTTTTAAGAGGGTATATTGCTCCAAAAATCTACTATCCAAACTATTAATCAAATTCATCAGGTCCTGTTTTCTTTGGATTAGAGAGGAAACCTCCTCTAAATCTCCAGCCTTGATACGATTACCTTGCAGAACAGTGAGCTTTAACAGCTCCTCTAGTCTGGCTATCTTTTGATTTGTCAGTTCAAGCAGTATTTCTATTCGCTCTCTACTATCCATGGCTTTCTCCATTACTTATGTTTTGCCAAATGCATGGCTTCCTTCCAAGTATCTCGCATCTGGGTGATGATCTCTAACGCCTCTTCTATGTGCTGTTTATCCTTTGAGATATTTGCCTCCAGCAATCGATCCCCAACAAAATCATATAGTTTCCTTAGATTTTCAGACAATTCATACTGCATATTTAAAGTAGCATTGAGTTCTGTAATAATGGCATTGGTTCTGATAATCAAATTGTGAGCCTTGGGTACATCCTTCTCATCGATGGCCAATATGGCTTGATTGGCAAATTTGACAGCACCATT
>JBFNEZ010000223.1:0-5713 GCA_040797825.1 Thermotaleaceae bacterium
AAGAAAAGCTTATTGTTATAGGTAGCAAAAGTAACAGGTTTTCCAGGTTTGATGGATATTTCTGTGAATTTTATATCTGCACCAATTCCACTTAAAGCAGCCTCTATAAAGTCATAATCTCCAACAGAGGCTCCTCCAGAACTAATCACTATATCTGCGTTCTCAAAAGCATATATCATCTTTTCTTTGATAATACTTTTGTCATCTGGGACTATCCCTAAAGATAGGGGTTTTGCTCCTATATTTTGTATTAATGCATTTAAAGAATATTCATTACTGTTCCTGATTTTCCCCGCTGTAAATTTTTCGCATATATCTACCAACTCATCTCCGGTAATAAGTATGGCTATGGTGGGTTTTCTATAAACTTGTACATTGTTATAGCCTAAGGATGCTAAAAATCCTATTTCTGGAGCTCTTATTACTTTTCCTGTCTCTATAGCTAAATCACCTATAGAGATTTCTTCTCCCTTTCGGATAACATTGCTCCATTTTGAAGGAAAGTCAGCTAGGACTATGTTATCACCATCGATCTTTACCTTTTCTATTTCTATTACTGCATCAGCTCCTGGGGGTAGCGCTGCACCTGTCATGATCTTTAATGCCTCACCAGCTTTTAATTCTTCCGAACAATAATCACCAGCTTTTATTATTCCCTTTACCTTAAGTGTTGTATAGTTTTCAGAATCTTCACTTCGTATAGCATAGCCATCCATGGCGGACTTATCAAAAAAAGGTAACATATCTTTAGAATAGATATCTTCTCCTATAACATAATTTAAAGAAGATAGAATATCCTTTGATTCTAGTCCTAGCATTTTGGTTTCTTCTAAAATAATTTTAAGTGCCTCTTCTATCGTTATCATATCTATTTCCTTTCAGATATATTTTATTTATTAACGCAGGCAAAAAAGCTATCACTTGTATTTCACCTGCGTTAATAAACTACCTATGCTCTTATAGTAACATTCATTTTTTCTTTTAATTTATTATATTCATCAACTACATATTGTTCTGCCCATTCTTGGTCTTCAATTTTTTCCACCTTTGCTGCACAGTACTTGTACTCTGGCGTTTTAGAAATAGGATCAAGGTTTCCTATAGTCAACTCGTTGCAAGCTCCAATCCACCACTGATAAGTCATGAAAATAGCACCTTTCTTTACCCGTTCTGTCACATCAGCCCTACTGATAACACTTCCCCTTCTAGTACTCACCCTGATAAGCTCTTGATCTTCTATACCTAATGCTTCAGCATCCTCTACATTCAATTGCGTGTAACCTGGCTCATCTGCAAGTTCTTTTAATGCTCTACAGTTTCCAGTCATTGTCCTTACTGAATAATGCCCAACTTCCCTTACCGTTGACAGAACCAATGGATATTCTTCATCTGGCGATTCTTGAGGCGGTCTCCACTCGGTTGCAAATAGGTTTCCTCTTCCACTTGAGGTACTGAATTTTTCTCCAGGGTATAGATACTTTGTTCCTGAGTGATCCTCAGTTGGACAAGGCCATTGTACTCCGCCTAGTTCTTCTATACGTTTATAGCTTGCTCCAGCAAAGGTTGGACACAGGCTTCTCATCTCATCCCAAATTTCTTCAGTGTTTTTATAGTTCATTCGATAACCCATGGCAGTGGCGATTTCACTGATAATCTGCCAATCAGTCTTCACATCACCCTTTGGTTCCACCGCCTTTCTAAATCTTTGGAAGCCTCTATCCGCACAGGTGTACACCCCTTCGTGCTCTCCCCAGGCAGTAGCTGGTAGAATTACGTCTGCATGCAGGGCTGTTTTATTCATAAAGATGTCCTGTACGATTACAAGTTCTAAATGTTCTAGTGCCTCTCTAACTTCTGCAGCATCTGGGTCACTTTGAACTGGGTCTTCACCAAAAATGTAATATGCCTTCAGCTTATTCTCCTTCAAAGTCAGTTTTGGTACTTCTGATAAAGTGTACCCATTTTTATTTGAAAGCTTAACACCCCATGCTTTCTCAAATTTTTCTCTTGCCTTATCGTCTATCACCGGTTGATATCCTGGATATACATTTGGGAGTACTCCCATATCACAAGCACCTTGAACATTGTTCTGTCCTCTTACTGGTCCTATTCCTACACTTTCTCTTCCAAAATTTCCTGTTAATAGGGCAAGGGAGGCAAGACCTTTTACAACGTCCACCGCTTGGCCAAACTGAGTAACCCCCATTCCATAGAGAATCATAGCATTTTTCGCTTTGGCATATTCTCTTATGGCGTTTCGAATTACATTCGCTGGTACACCAGTAATTTTCTCAGCATACTCTGGAGTATACTTCTCAACGACAGCTTTATATTCCTCGAAGCCTTCTACATGGTTTTTCACAAATTCCTTATCATATAATTCTTCATTGATAAGAACATTCCCAAAGGCATTAACCAGACACATATTGGTTCCACCTTTTAGAGCTACCCATATATCTGCAATCCTTGAAGATTCTGTCATTCTTGGATCTGTTACAATTAATTTAGCTCCCTTTTGTTTTGCTTTAACAATTCTTCTAGCAACAATAGGATGAGAATCTGCACCATTGTACCCGAAAATAAACAGTGCATCTGCATTTTCTATTTCTGGAATAGAGTTCGACATCGCGCCATTTCCCAATGAGTAAGCCAGACCGGCTACTGAAGGGGCATGTCAGACGCGTGCACAGTGGTCTATGTTATTGGTTCCAATAACAGCCCTCATGAACTTCTGCATAAGATAATTAGCTTCATTCCCTGGGCCTCTAGCAGAACCAGTTCCCATAACTGCATCAGGTCCGTATTTCTCTTTGATCTCCCTTAATTTTGTAGAGACAAATTTAATTGCTTCTTCCCAAGATACTTCTGTTAAAACACCTTCTTTTCTTATCAAAGGCTTCTTGAGTCTCGCTGTTAAAAGCTGTGGATCATTTAGATAATCCCATCCATAGTATCCTTTTAAGCATAAATCCCCTTCGTTTGTTCTACCATTTGCTCCTTCTGCTCTCACTATCTGCCCATCTTTTACCACTAAATACATATGACATCCAGCTCCACAGTATGGACATATCGTTAACACTTTTTCTTCCATACTACTTAATTCCCCCTTCTACTTTTTTATTCTCCCGCTCTTTTCCCATTTCTTGTTAGATGGATTGGGTAATATTTTGCGATTATCTTTTGCTCTGTGCAAATATAATCTCTGCTGCACTTTGCTTTCTTTTATCCTTAACAGATTTATTCAATTTATTTTCTTTTACGATTTTTAGTGCTTGGGTAGGACAAACCTTCTCACAAGCTGGACCATTTTCAGAATCAGCACAAAGGTCACATTTACTTACAGTCATTTTTTCTTTGAAAAATAACCTATTACCTATGACCTGTTTAAAGTTTTGAAATATCTTTTTTCCATTACGATATTCTTCAACGATTTGAATCGCACCAAAAGGACATGCCATAACACAGGTTTTACATCCTATACAAGCTTTCTCATCTACTTGTACAACACCTTCTTTGATAAAAAGTGCTCCATTTGGACATACGTTAGCACAGGGGGCATCTTCACACTGTCTACATTGAATAGGAACACTTACTTCCTTTGTTTTTATAACGCTTAGTCGAGGGTTGAAAGCAATTTCTGAGTTTCCTGCTGTAAAAATATTTATATCAGAATGTTCTACAACACAAGCTATTTCACAGGTCCTGCAGCCTATACATTTATTAGGATCTGCTACAACAAAACTATTCATTTATTTAATCTCCCTTCTTGAAACATATTTTGTATGAAGAAGATGATGAGATTCATGGCCCAATGGCTCCCCTAAAAATTCTTTATAAATCTTTTCTATATAAGGATTTTCATGAGACTTTCTTAATGGTAACTGTTGATCATGTTGATAGATAGACTTTGCCCTGTTTTTATAAGCAATCTCTCTATACTCTTCTAAAAGTACTTTAGGCTGCCCACCCCCGCTAATACATCCTAATGGACATGTCATCACTTCAATAAAATGAAAATCCGCTTTGCCATTTTTCAAATCTTCTAACAATGGCACTACGTTCTTTAAACCAGAAACAACTGCTATCTTTAAGTCTAAATTTCCTACTTTTACAGTAGCTGTTCTTAATCCTTCTCCTCCTCTTACATCTACAACATCTACAATTGGAATAGGTTTCTTAGTGATTAACTCATAACCTGTTCTAATAGCAGCCTCCATAACCCCACCAGTAACACCAAATATGTTTCCAGCCCCTGTATATATTCCCAATGGTGCATCAAATTCCTCATCGGGCAATTTTTTAAAGTCTATGGCCATTTCTTTGATAAGGTAAGCAAGTTCTCTTGTTGTTAATACTAAATCAACATCCTGATAATCACTGTCCTTCATTTCAGGTCTCTCACATTCAAATTTCTTACATGTACATGGCATAATAGAAACGCTGAATATTTTTTGTGGGTCTACTTGATCTATTTTTGATCCATAGGTTTTAAATATTGCTCCTGCCATTTGCTGTGGAGATTTACATGTAGAAAGATGATCTAAGTGTTCTGGGTATTCTTGCTCCATAAACTTTACCCATGCTGGGCAACAGGAGGTAAACATTGGTAACGTCCCACCTTCTGTTACTCTTTGAATCAGTTCGCTTCCTTCCTCCATAATCGTTAGGTCAGCAGTAAAATTAGTGTCATAGACTTTATCAAATTTCAATCGTCTAAGAGCAGCTGCCATTTTACCTGGTGTAAGACTTCCAAGTTCTAAGCCAAACTCTTCTGCCAATGCATTTCTTACAGCTGGAGCACATTGTACTACTTTATATAAATCTTTATTTTCTAATGCATTTTTTAACTTTTCTACATGTCCTATAGCATATGCAGCAAAAATTGGCTCCTTTGTATTTTCAAACATCCCTCTTTCTTTAAGCTTCTTATCAATAGATGTAATATCCTCATCGAAGGCTGAAGCATAAGCACTACATTTTTGTACACATTGCCCACACATTATACATTTACTTTGATTGATCTCTTGTGGTTCTCCATCTTTTCCCTCAATTGCATCCACTGGACAAACCTCCGCACATTGCCTGCAACCTGTGCAAAGTTCCTTATCAATATTAATAATCATACGCAAATCCCCCCCTTCTTAAAACATTAAACATTTTTAAAAACTTCAAGCAAACTTAATCCTGCTTTAATTTTTTTAGACTTTTGTTCTTTAAATGGTTCTACTAAGCTTAAAGCTTCTTTAGGACAAGCCTTTATACAGGCTGGCTTTTCACTGTCCTTACATAAATCACATTTATACCCCATTTTTTTGTCTTCCTCTAATGTTAGTTGTACAACTGGTTTACCATTGTCATACTGTGGTAACAAATCAATAGCTCCAAAGGGACAAGCTAACAAACAAATTTTGCAGCCAATACAAGCTTTCTCCTCAATAAATATAATGTTGTCCTTTTGTTTAATTGCTCCTACAGTACAACTGTTTGCACATGGTGCATCCTCACAATGCCTGCATTGAATAGGCATTGTAAAATCCCCTTCCCTTATAACATTCAATCTTGGAATAATTGGTGTTGTAACTGTTCCTACAGTATAGCCTACATTATTGTTTGCATTATGGACGACAAAACAAGCTACTTCACAAGCCTTGCATCCTATGCACTTACTAGGGTCAGCTATAACAAAGTTATTAAGGCTTTTTTTCATATTCCC
>JBFNEZ010000224.1:0-5693 GCA_040797825.1 Thermotaleaceae bacterium
CTGCTGCATGACCCATGGCCTTATGAAACTTGGGCGCAAACATAAATCCCATATTGACCTTAGCCACACAAGCTTGAACCTGTTCAGGTTTTAGTTCAATTTTTACACCCAAAGCTTCTAGTACATCGGCACTGCCGCATTTACTGGAAACCGATCGGTTTCCATGCTTTAGCACCGGAACACCTGTGGCTGCGGCAATAAGTGCAGCGGCTGTCGATACATTAAAGGTATTGGCACCATCGCCTCCCGTGCCGCAGGTATCAATGGCATAGTCATTATCCATATCCAAGGATGCCGCCTTCCTGCGCATGACCTTGGCACAGGCCGTGATCTCTTCTATGCTTTCCCCCTTCATCCGCAAACCAACCAGAAGTCCTCCAATTTGGGCAGGAGTTGCACCGCCTTCCATCACCACCTCCATAACATGCATCATTTCTTCTTCTGTTAGATTTTCTCTTTTTGTGACTTTATCAATGGCAGCATTTAACATCGAAACACCCCTTCCTACAATGCTAGAAATCTTTTCAATATTTCTTTACCTTTTTGGGTAGAGATAGATTCGGGATGGAACTGGAGTCCAAAGATGGGATAGTCTCGATGCTTAATCCCCATGATTTCCCCTTCAGTACTTTGAGCTGTAATCTCCAGATCCCCCGGCAGACCTTCTCGGTCTATTACCAAAGAATGGTATCGGGTAACCCCTAAAGGATTTTCCAAACCCTCAAACAAACTCCTTTCATGGTGCTGGATTTGACTGACCTTTCCATGAACAGCTTTTTCTCCATGAACAACCTTCCCACCAAAGGCTTCTCCAATGGCCTGATGTCCCAAACATACTCCTAGTGTAGGGATTTTGCAGCCTAGAGTTTTTACAGCCTCCATGGAAATCCCTGCATCCTTAGGAAATCCGGGCCCTGGTGATATAATCAAATGACTGATGTCCATCTGTTCTAATTCTTCTACAGTTACCTTATCGTTTCTTATTACTTTAATATCTGGTCGTATTTCCCCAATATATTGATATAGATTATAGGTAAAGGAATCATAATTATCGATAATCACAATCATTTTAATCGCTCCTTTGCTTGACGAATGGTTTCCACCAAGGCTTCGGCCTTGCGAAGGGTTTCTTCATATTCTTTTTCAGGATCTGAATCGGCTACAATCCCAGCACCCGCCTGAATATATGCCTTGTTTTCTTTAAATAGGATGGTTCGAATAGCAATACACATATCCATGTTTCCATTGAATCCTAAGTACCCTACGGCCCCTGCATAAAGACCTCTTTTTGTTGTTTCCAATTCATCAATAATCTCCATGGCCCGAACCTTTGGCGCTCCAGAGACCGTTCCCGCAGGCAAGCAGGCCACCAGTCCATGATACATATCCAATTCTGCCCTCAGTTTGCCGATTACATTGGATACGATATGCATCACATGGGAATAGCGCTGTATCTCCATATATTGATTCACTTCAACAGTTCCAAAATCAGAGACCTTTCCAATATCATTCCTTGCCAAGTCTACCAGCATCAAATGCTCTGCCAGTTCTTTTTCGTCCTTTAACAATTCCTGGGCGTAGGCTTCATCCTCTTCTTTATCCTCTCCTCTAGGCCTTGTTCCTGCAATAGGACAGGTTTCAATCTGACCTGCTTTTACTTTGACCAGCAGTTCGGGAGAGGAGCCTGCTATCCGATAGTCTCCAAAATCAAAATAATACATATAGGGTGATGGGTTGAGACTTCTTAGAGAACGATAGGCTTCAAAGGGATTCATCTTCGTCTCGATTCTTAGTCTTTGAGATAAGACCACCTGAAATATATCCCCATCCCTTATATAGCCCTTGGCCTTTTTAACTTTTTTCATAAAGCTCTCTTTGGTCTCTGTACTTTGATATGATACTTCAGGGGAATCATCTTCTGTTATTTCTACCGATGAAAACCCATTATCCACAATCTCTTTTTGAATTTGATAAAGCCGTTCTCGTCCAGCTTTGTATGCCTTTTCTACATCCTCTTCTACAGCTTGATTTAGTATAACCTTGATTTTTTGTTTCACATGATCATAAACGATCACTTCTTCTGTAAAGAGCAGACAGACATCGGGAATATCCATATCGTCCTGATTGATATCAGGCAGTTCCTCATAATCTCGAATCAAATCATAGCCAAAATATCCAACAGCTCCTCCATGGAAATCAGGCATGTTGTCTAAGACCCCTATCCTAAGCTCTTCCATACAAGCTTTTACAATATCTAAAGCTTTTCCCTTTTGGAAAATGCGCTGCTCTCCTTTACACAGAACTGCCTCTTGACCATAACAAATTATCTTCATAAAGGGCTTTCGTCCAATATAGGAATAACGTCCCCACTTCACCCCTCCTTCAATGCTTTCTAATAGATAACTATCTTTCTGACTGCATAGTTTTTTAAAAAGAGAAATTGGCGTTTCTGTATCCCCCTCCATCTCTAAAGAAATTGGAATCCTTTCTGATTCCTCAGCAAGCCTCTTAAATCTTTCTAAATCTGGATAAATCATACTATCACCCCTATTTTTCAAAATAAAAAAGAGCAGTCCATCCCCAAAATAGGGACGAAATGCTCTTGCTTCCGCGGTACCACCCTTATTAGACAATCCTACCTCTCTATCTTATGACAACCCTAATAAAAAAATAAACACCTCATCCTAAATCAATAGGACGAAATGTTTTTATTCCGCGTTGCCACCTATGTTAGACAGATATGATCCATCTCACTTCTCCAGGTACAGAAATGGCTTTGCCCTTTCGATACCCTGCCTCTATAACGTAAGGCCTACGGCTTCATGATACTCTCCATAAGGATTTCACCGAGCTTCTCCTGGAACCATTCAATAAGCACCTCTGCATCAGGCTTCCACCATCCCCGACTCGCTATGCCCTTGCTGCCTAACTACTCTTTCCAATCATCGAATTTTCAAACTATTGTAATGATTATAGATCATTCTTTTTTTTCTGTCAATAGCAAGTTTAAAAAATTTACATAAAAAGCTGCCCATTAAAGAGCAGCTTTTTATCATTATTTGTGTGGAATAAGTAGTTTTTGTCCTGGGTAAATCTTGTGAGGATTGCTTAGATTGTTAAAGGATGCTACCTCCTCATAGGTTAAACCGAATCCTTTTGCGATCTTCCACAACACATCCCCTGATTTTACGGTGTAGGTACTTGTGGGTACTGGAGCATTGAAAGCTGTAGTAACTTGTACTTGAGGTTGGGCAGCAGCCTGTGGCATTTCTGCTTTTTCCGCTACTGCAGCTTCTTTCTCTTCAACAGCTTCTGTCTTTTCTGCTGGCGCCACTGCTGTCTGTGGTTTTAAGTCCAGTTTATATTTGGCAAAACCATTTTCTTGAGCTGCTACAAACTGAATATGGTCCATCCTATCGGCATAAACCTTTGCTGCTGGAGAACTCTCAAATACAACCTGCACATCCCCTGAGATAGCAGCGATATTCCAGTTGTTATCTGCCGTTGGGTTGATGGTCTTAATTTCATCAATATAATTTACAATTACCTGACGGTTTTCATCGGGGGATTCTAAAATTAGTTTACTAGGATTTACACCTGGGAAATTTCCACCGCCGCCTGAACGGTAGTTATTCGTAACTACAATGAATTTTTGTTCCTTTGTAACTGGCCCTCCATTGTATTTTAGATTTTTAATACGGTTGGCCTGTGGATTTACCAGTCCACCTTTTGTATCATATTTTGCCGGCTCGGTCACATCGATTTCATAGGTAACCCCATCGATTACGTCAAAGTTATAGGTTGGGAAATCATCATTTACCAGCAATTGCTCTTCTGGCTTATTGGGATCGATTTGATTGAATTGTCCTGCAGACATCTCCAACCATTCTTTTACTTCTTCTCCATTAAGAAGTACTGCCGTTACAGTGTTGGCATAAACATAAAGATCAGCCATGTTTTTGATCGCCATAGTTCCTGCAGGAATATTGGTGTAATACTCTGCGCCACCACGGCCACCTGCTTTGAAAGGTGCACCAGCAGAAAGCACAGGGATGTTTTCATACTCCGTGCCCTTCATTTGATTCTCTACATACCATTTTTGTGCATTGGTTACAATTTGAATAGAAGGATCATCCTGTACCACTGCAAAATAGCTATAAATCGGTGCTGTGGTTTTTCCAACCTCTCCTCGTACATAATTTACAGCTTCTTCGTGATTGGCTTTGAAGATAGCCGCCATACTTTCATCTACTGCTGCTAAGGATTTTTTATCTGTTTTGTCATAGATTGGAATGGCCTTGCTTCCCCCATCTACAGCCTGCCACTTTCCATCAATTTTTTCTAATGTCAAATCCATAACCCCTAAATGGCTTCCCCAAGAGCCTGGAATTACTGCCGCTATACCATTTAGTGTTCCCTTTACATTATCAATGCCTTCAATATTATCATATCCGCTGCCTGGAAAAGTTTTGTGGGAGTGCCCAGAAAGAATTGCATCAATTCCCTCTACCTCACTTAGATAAAATGCAGCATTCTCATCATTACCCTTACGTGGACTAGGCTCAATTCCGGTGTGGGCTAGGGCAACAATTATATCTGCTCCTGCTTTTTTCATCTCTGGAATATATTTTTCTGCAGTTTCTACAATGTCCTTTGTGATCACTTTTCCCTCTAAATGATTTCTATCCCATGTCATGATTTGCGGTGGAACAAATCCAATTACACCCACCTTTATTGCTTGCTCTTGACCTTCTTCGTCCTTAAAGGTTTTATCCAAAATCACATAGGGTGTGAAATAATTCTTATCATTATTTGAATCTTGATCCTTATCGTCAATATATACATTGGCTGTCACATATGGGAAATCTGCTCCATAGATGGCCTTATTTAAAAATTCTAATCCAAAGTTGAATTCATGATTGCCCACAGTAGCACCATCATAACCCAATTGATTCATAGCTTCTATCACAGGATAGATTTCACCATCCTTCAATCCTTTAACCTTTGCCATGTAATCTCCAAAGGGATTTCCTTGAATCAAGTCCCCATTGTCAAACAGAAGACTGTTCTCCACCTCTTCACGGGATGCCTTGATAAGGGTAGCCACCTTCACAAAACCAAATTCATCAGAGGGTGCATCCTTATAATAATCATAATTCATAAAATGGGTGTGGATGTCTGTCGTTCCAATAATTCTTAATTTCACAACATCCTTTCTCTCTACTTCTGCATTAGCGGGCAGTACTGGTATCAGCACCAATAACATGCAGAGAACTACTACAGCAGCTATTTTTCTCATAAACCCTTTTTCTCTCTTGCTTTGCATACAGCATATACCACCTTTCCTCTTTATAATGTCCATCCTTTACCATTATATAAGGAATTTGGTAATTATTCTATATATTTTGGCAAAAGAAATTCACTCTTTGTAATATCGATTTACAGCAAAAAAGTTCCAGCTTTATTGTGCTGGAACTTTTTTGTTGCCATCTATTAACTGATCTGATTTCTGTCAAACCAACCTTCTTTTCGACATGTTTTTTAAAAATTCTACAACCATATGTCAAGTTATGTTATAACAATGATACGGATAGGAGGATAACCCATGTCAAATGTGACATAATGCGGGTTGCAAAATTTGCATCATCTACCGTAGGGAACGCATCTTATGCGTTCCGTCAAGAATGATACAC
>JBFNEZ010000225.1:0-5686 GCA_040797825.1 Thermotaleaceae bacterium
GAGCATAGTAGAAGAGCAGAGTATAGTAGAAGAGCAGAGTATAGTAGAAGAGCAGCATATAGTAGAAGAGCAGAGTATAGTAGAAGAGCAGCATATAGTAGAAGAGCAGAGCACAGTAGAAGAGCAGAGCAGTATAGAAGAGGAAAGCATTGTAGGGGAACAAAGTATTGTGGAAGAGAAAGAACAAAAAAACCTAAGTCAACAAAATCAATGGACAGAATCTATTTTTAATAGGCCTATAGAAGAAGTGGAAATCCTTCAAAGAGAGACGATAAAAAAGGAAATGACAGAAAGAACTGTTGAAGAAGGCAAAATAAAAGAGATAGAGGAAAAGTCTCAACTAAAGGGTAAGAATGAAAAGGGGATTTTTAATCAGTATCCAGATAATGAACAGGAAAAAATGAAATACTATAGTATAAAGCCCACACATCAATATAATCAGCAAAACTTCAAGATGACCGTTAGCTATGTTAAAAATGTATTAAAACACTATGAGAAGGTGGAGCCCTTTGAGAAAAATCTTACCAGCTATCAGTGGTGGAAAATAGAAAGTAGTCCTCAAGCAATGCAGCGGAGATTTCCGCCTTTCTATGGATATATTTCTAATCTCTATGCCTATTATCCCTATATGAATTACATGACAGGCTATCCGGAGTTGATTTATAAGTATAAACATTATATATTTGGTTTGGCAGGGGAGGAACAGGATGAGCCCAGTCATTTTGTGTATGGGATACCTGGGCGATTTATCCGCAGTGAGCAGCCCTATGAGGGAATGACAGGGTTTGTATATTGGCATCCAATGGAGGATAAGGAACCGAGGTTAGGAGATTATGGTTACTGGTTGCTGCATATTGATGGAAAAACTGGCAGTGTTGCCATGCCCTTTCAGCCAACACCGCCTCCTGGGTATTAAATAAAAAGAAATTAGGCAACTAAAAAATAAAAATTTAGCACAAGGGTGAGGGCACGTTCTTTACGCAAAATGAACATGAAGCATGGAGAGAATGCTGCCCTCGTTGCTCCGAATATAAATAAGAGTTAGTATACATGCACCGATAGCCCCTTCATGAGGCTATTTTTTATTGCAGATTGTACATACTAAAATTAAGAGGTGATTTTATTGCAGAAGATAATGTCGATTGTTTTGGTAGTAATCTTAGCCATGGGGACAATAGGCTGTGAAGCCAGCTATGCAACTAAAAAAAGGCTGACAAAACTGCCTAAATTGCCTAGGATAATAGAGTCAGAGGATGGGGTTATTGCTAATAAAGGAACCTATGACTTTAGGAAGATGAAAGAGGACTTGAAAGCACTGGAGGGAAGATTTCCTGATAAAATGAGCTATTCTTCTATTGGTAAATCTATAGAAGGGCGGGAATTGTACGCAGTGAAAATCGGTAAAGGTGAAAATAAAATTCTTTTAGTAGGCAGTGTACATGCAAGGGAGTGGATGACCTCCTACCTGCTTATGGGGCTATTAGAGTTATATCTGGAAAGTGAACAACAGGGAAAGAGAGTTGGAGGGTACAACATCAAAAAAATGCTGAAAAACACAACAATCACCTTTGTACCTATGCTCAATCCCGATGGTGTGGATTTAGTTTTAAATGGTGTAGGCCCTCGGGATAAGGAAGAACTTTTAAAAATGAATGACCAAGAAGCAGATTTTACAAGATGGAAAGCCAATATTGCCGGTGTAGATCTAAATCGACAATTTAATGCGGATTGGGAAAAGACCCATAGTAAAGAAGGGCCTTCCTTTGAAAACTATAAAGGAGAAAAGTATCTGGACCAGCCCGAAAGCGCTGCTTTGGTTCGATTAACACAGGAAGAAGATTTTGATATTACTGTGGCTTATCATCTAAGTGGTTCAGTAATTTTTTGGTACTATCATCAAAAAAATAGCACCTACAAAAGAGATTTGAGAATTGCAAAGGGACTCCGATGGATTACAGGATACAAGCTGGTAGAAGAAGAAGATAGTGATAGCGCTGCCGCAGGCTTTAAGGATTGGTTTGTAAAGGTCTATGAGAAACCCGGCTATACCATTGAAATTGGAGATAAACGATATGATGCGATCCAAGAAAAAGATTTGCCTCGTTTCATTAAAGAAAACAGAAGAGTAGTTCCTTACTTAGCCAAAGCTGCAAAAAAAATAAAGTAGTTTGTGTTTGAATACAAATGCTCGCCATCTTCCCAATCGTCCTATGGTAAAGTGAGGACTTTGAGGATGGGGAGCATTTATGGAAAAAATTTATTGTTGTTGTTTATATTGGGGCTCTTCATTTTTTACAAATTCTAATCTGCTCTGGAGCATTTGGGTCACATTATCTACTGTAGTAGAGAGCTGGGTAAACATTTGTTTTGCCTGCTGATCATCGGTATCCATAGAAAAGCTTTTCAGGTCAGCAGATAGTCCTTTTGCGCTGGTCATGGCTTGTTCTAGTTTGTTTTTTGTAGTCATAAGAAATGCCTCCTTTTGATATATGGATAGTGTAACGAAAATAGTATGCCTAAGATAGAAAAAAATATTCTTTATAACAGGAAAAATCCAGGAAAAGGAAAACGATTATTTAGCCACTATGACAAGTTAAGTAAAAAAAGTTTTGAAAAGAAACGTTTTCAAACTATTTTCAATATTCAAAACATATTTACATTGAAGTTTTGCTATGCTAAAATGTCATTATACTTAAATCAAATAGACCGATGCAGCTTTAGTTAAGAGATGATAGTTATCTGTATATGAAAGCAGTAAGGGGGTTGGAGGGGTTAAATCCTTTATAAAGGAGGATAGGGATGTGCTGTAGGATTAATGGGAAAACCAAGAAAAATGAATGTGTATACATTATACAATTCATTAAGAAATTCAGTACATACCAAAATGGAGGTGGTGAATAATGGGGCAGAAACCTGAGGCAGATCAAAATAAGAAAAAAGGTGACTGGTATCATACAAAAAAAGGAGGGTTTTTAAATGGAATATAATGTGGCCATAGATACAGTATGGGTGTTGATTGCAACAGCTTTGGTATTTTTCATGCAAGCAGGATTCGCCATGGTAGAAACTGGATTTACTAGAGCAAAAAATGCTGGAAATATTATTATGAAAAATTTAATGGACTTTTCTGTAGGTTCTATCATGTTCTGGCTTTTAGGCTTTAGTATTATGTTTGGTGATAGCATAGGAGGATTTATCGGACAGATTGGATTATTTTCAGTAGGTGGTTACGAGCATCTGGAATTAGGTATTCCTAAGGAAGCCTTTCTTATTTTTCAAACGGTATTCTGTGCTACTTCCGCTACCATTGTTTCAGGAGCTGTAGCAGAGCGAACCAAATTTATCTCCTATCTCATCTTCAGCTTTATTATTAGCGCTGTTGTTTATCCCATCTCGGGCCATTGGATATGGGGTGGCGGATGGCTGGCAGAAATGGGCTTCCACGATTTTGCAGGTTCTACCGCCGTTCACTCTGTAGGAGGATGGGCTGCTTTAATGGGTGCCTGGATTGTTGGCCCTCGTATCGGGAAGTATACCAAGGATGGTAAGAGCAACGCTATCGCAGGTCACAGTTTGACATTAGGTGCTTTAGGTGTATTTATTCTTTGGTTTGGATGGTTTGGATTTAATCCAGGATCTACGCTGTCAGGAATGGATGCAGAGTCCATTGCCCATATATTTGTGACAACCAACTTAGCAGCAGCGGTAGCAGCAGCAGTGACCATGTTTGTAACTTGGGCCAAATACGGAAAGCCCGATGTGAGTATGACTTTAAACGGCGCTTTGGGCGGTTTAGTAGCTATCACAGCAGGAACCGATGCAGTAAGTGCTGGTGGCGCAGCGATCATCGGGGCCCTAGCCGGTGTTGTAATTGTATATGCCATTGAATTTATTGATAAAGTATTAAAAGTAGATGACCCCGTTGGTGCCATTGGTGTTCATGGTGTCTGTGGAGCCCTTGGAACTCTTTGTGTAGGTTTATTTGCTGTGGATGGTGGATTGTTCTTTGGCGGTGGAGCATCCTTATTAACGGTACAGGCAATTGGTGTATTGTCAGTAGCTGCTTGGACCATGGGCACAACCTTTGTTTTGTTTAAAACCATTAATGCAGTAGTTGGTTTAAGGGTATCTGCATCTGAAGAACAAATTGGTCTAGATATTGAAGAGCATGGTATTAACAGTTATGCAGACTTCCAAATGAAAGGGGTTAACATGCCCTCTTAGGATAATGATAAATAGTTTGTAGGATAAAATAAAAGGGGGGGTTATGAATGAGTGATAAATTAACTAAAATTGAGATTATAGGCAGATCTAGTAAATTTGAAGAGCTAAAAGAAGCTTTAAATGAAATCGGAGTAACAGGGATGACCGTAACTCAGGTATTGGGATCGGGAATGCAAAAGGGAAAGACAGAGAGCTATCGTGGAGTACCTTTTACCGTAGATTTATTGCCTAAAGTTAAGGTTGAGGTTGTGGTTTGTGAAGTGCCGGTGGATGAAGTCATAAAGGTAGCTAGAAGGGTAATGAATACAGACAGTATTGGGGACGGAAAGATATTTGTCTATGAAATTGCCAATGCTATTCGAATTAGAACGGGAGAAGAAGGACCAAACGCAATTTAATCAATAAAAAAGACTAGGGAGACCTAGTCTTTTTTATTGATTAAATTGCGATCATTCCAACTCGTAGGGCCATTCTTCTACACCGCCTGAAAGTATGTAGACTCTTGAAAACCCATTACTGCTTAGGGTTTCAGCAGCTTTCTCGCTGCTTTTATCATCCTTACCGTAAAGCATATAAATTTTTTCCTGATCCAGCTGGGCTAGCTTCTTTTTCAATTCATTTTGAGAGATTAAAGTGGCCTGGGGAAGATGGCCCTGAAGATATTCTTTTTCATTGCGAATATCATACACAATGAGATCAGGATTTTTTTCCATAAGTACCTTAGCTTGCTCAGCAGAAATCTTTTTAGAAGCATATTTAATGGTTTCTGAGAAAGTTTCATCAGAGCCTGACAAAGCAACCAATACTGTAACCCCGACAATAAGCAGTACGAGTATGGTCAAAGCGATGTATAAGGCCCGTCTTTTGAAAACGAAAATTCTTAACATACAGATATCACCTCATCACCTTGTCTAGTACTACTAATATATTTACACCGAATCACTTTTATTACTGAAAAATTCAAGGACGTAAGACATGACCATGCACCAGTAGGCATATCCTGCATAAAATAGCAGGAAGAAGTAAATTTTCCCTGAAAGGAGGAATACAGCATGTATCAGCAATACAGTTATATGAATAGACCAGATTCCTATGAGAAGACAGCAGAAAGTTTATACCCTCAAGCCTATCATGATATTTATCCCCATGTAAAAAGGGTATGCCAAAGAGTAGATCGATTGGATTCTACTACTATGTATGCCCTTCCAAATAAGGAAATTATAGAGAAAATGATAGAGGAAATCTATGACGCTTATCGTACAGAGACTTTAAGTAATCAAAACACTGCAAGTTATGAGATGAGGGAGGAATACCACGCTGCCCAAGTAAATCCATGGGGGAGTTTAATCGGCGTTATTTTGATTGGGGAATTACTTCGCAGAAGAAGAGGTTTACATCCCTATCCCTATCCCTATCCTTATCCGACTCCAAGGCCATACCCCTATCCCTATTATCCTTATAG
>JBFNEZ010000226.1:0-5667 GCA_040797825.1 Thermotaleaceae bacterium
GAAGAGAAGTTATTAGTTTATAACCATTGATAAATATTTATGGAAACATGGAAAATAAAAAATTCCCTAAAAAGTATTAATTAGCTGTTAAAAATAGGGTGTTACTAATATTGGAACAAAAGATAATGTAAAAGAGGTGGCCTATGGAAAAGATATATTTAAATAACTTGCTTCATTTTAACCAAACAGATTATGGGAATATTAAAATAAAATTTAACCAATCAAACGGTTATGAAGATCCTATGGAATTATATCAAAATAATCCAGATATCGTTAATAATCAATGGCTGTTTTGGAGAAGTAAGCAACGCTATTTTTATGTAGGACAAATAGCTATATGCCTTTTAAAATTATCATATGATACATGGCTGCTTACCACAATTAAAAAGGTTACTAAAGAACTGAATATTTATGATGGTATCAATTACGAAGGTGAGGAACTAGAAGAGTATAAATCCTATTTTGGACGAGTTGTTATTAAGTACCATAAGACTTTTCAGCAGCAAGGGAGGTATTATGGTGAAATATGTAATGACTTAGAAGTGCAACAAATACTCCCGACTGTCTTTGATGGAGATGATTTTCCAGGGTATGATAAGGTTAGGCTTTCCTACAGACAGCTAGAGTCTGTTTTAAATCGCGGTAAGAGAGATTGGATAGCAGCTCTTGAAAATCAAAAAGCTGTATATTTAATTACCGATAAAGAGAATGGAAAGATGTATGTAGGTTCTGCGACAAGTGACTATGGAATGCTCCTTCAAAGATGGAAAAGTTATGTTGCCAATGGACACGGTGGAAATAAAGAATTAGTTGAGTTAGTTAACGAAAAAGGTTATGAGTACATAAAAGCTAATTTTCAATATTCTATCCTTGAGAACTATAATGCAAAGGTTGATGACCATATTATCTTAGAAAGGGAGTCGTGGTGGAAAGAAACTTTGCAGACAAGAAGGTATGGATATAACAGCAATTAAACCAATGGAGGATGCTTAATGACAAATATAGAAAAGAAAGAAAAACTTCAAAGCCTATTGTCAAAGAATACAGTAAGAGAAGAATCTTATTATATTTGTTTGGAAGAAATGAATGATTTTAAAACAAATTACAATGACTATATGACAACGAGTCCAATAGATGTGGAAACAGAGTTAAAGCGTTTATCTGGCGCAGATTATGATTTGTGTGCAGCGTTTCTAACTATGCTTTTAAGAGAAGATCATTTTAGCAATGGAGCATTTGAAAGAAGATATCGAAACGGTCAAGTCACTGCCATTGTGGAACGTATGATAGAATTACTTTAAGAAATGAGCCAGATAGTAATGAATACTTGTTGTAAAACAACTAATAGATGGATTCTAAAATAGCATATTCGTTTTGGAAAGACTACCCTTGCGGTCCTTGGCAGAACCACCAGCCAAACCCAGTCGATGTTTTAAAGGAGGGATGTCTCATGATTAAAAAGGGCATAAAAGAACTGATAAAAAATATCCGCATTTCAGGTATTTCAATTAATTTTGGATTTATTGGTCTAAGCATCCCTGGGGGTTCTTCCAAAGCGAATATGATATATTGAAAATAAAAATTATAAACTGATATTCTCTTAATCAGATACGATTCTGCATAGAGTAATCTAGGGGCAAGCAATACTTAACCTATCTTACCTAAGTAAATATTATAGAGTCTTAATAACCATGTGGATGAAAATATAAAAACTTTAAAGAGCAATGCCTTTAAGAAGTAACGGCAGCGAAAATGTTATGCGTTTGGTAGCTTATTATAATGACATGAATGATGAACAGAGGGCAAAGTTTTGTAAAGAGGCTCTCATTCCAGAAAGTGTTTCCCTTGAGTTGGAGAATTTCGAGGAGTTTTATGAGAAACGTAGAGCACTGTTGATATCGAAAATCAGACAGTTGCTTGGCTGATTTGCAGTGCAATCTAATTATTATTTTAAATGCAACTTTAAAGAATAACAATCGGATTGAAGGAGGCATGATATTACAATGGAAAGCATTGAATTAAAAAATGTGATTGAAGAATGTGAGAAATCTGCAAAAGTCGGATATAAAATTGCATTAACACATGAAAAAAAATTGAATAGAGTTTTGTCTGTTGCAGAAGAAAAAGTTCGTAGTGCATTGCTTGAATTTAATAGTTCTCCTTGCTATTCCCCAGAGGCGACAAATTTACTTGAAGGCCAATTAATAGATATAGAACAGGATTTTAAGAAACTGTCTTTTGCCTTTAAGGAAGACTTGGAAAATTTACGTGCCAATATGTCGAAATTTTCTATTACACTCTTTGGGAGAACCATGGCTGGAAAATCCACACTTATGGAAATCCTAACGAAAGGTGATGGTAAAAGTATTGGTAAAGGGGCTCAAAGAACAACACGAGATGTGCGTCAATATACTTGGAAAGGCTTGGAAATCACAGATGTTCCAGGTATTGGTGCATTCGAAGGTGAAGATGATGAGCAGATAGCTTTTGAGGCAGCAAAAACGGCAGACGTAATTCTATTTTTAATAACTGATGACGCACCACAAGTATCAGAAGCTGATTGTTTCAGCAGGATTATAAATCTTGGGAAGCCAGTTGTTTGCATTATAAATGTAAAGGCGGCCATTACCGAAGGAAAAAGTATAAAACTTGCAACAAGAGATATTCAAAAAAAGTTTGATATGGAAAGACTGGAAGTAATCCGTAAGCAGTTTTTAGGTTATGCTGAACAGTTTGGGCAAACATGGAATCATATTCCCTTTGTTTATGTTCATCTAAAATCAGCATATTTAGCACAACATACCGATGATTTAGAACAGTCAAATACATATTATCAAATGAGTCGTATCGATTATTTGAAAAACCGAATAACAGAACAAGTTAAGAAAAAAGGCGAGTTTTTCAGAATAAAAACATTTATTGATATAATATCGAACCCTATGTTGGAATCAACGGAAAGCTTGTTGAATCAAAGTCAAGTAAACAGTGCTCAAGGAAGAACAATTTTAGCTAAAAAAAGACAATTAGACACATGGAAAGGAAGTTTCTATCGTGATAGTAAATATCGGATTAATTCATTGATTGTAAAGATAAAGAGTGACCTCAATTCTGAAATTGCAGCATTTGCAGAGGAGCATTTTTCTGATAAAAATGCTGACAAAGCATGGAATAAAGTTTTAAAAGAAAGTAAAATTGAAGCACAGTGTCAAGAACTCCTTGAAGATTTTGAAAATAGAGCAAATGATAAGCTGAAGGAAATATCAAGAGAAATTACAAATGAATTAAAATTTACTACCACCTTTGCAGGAGATAGAGCATTGAAAATGAATAAGATTTTCAATGGGAAAAAACTATGGGATTGGTCATCTGTTATTGTTGGAGGAGGTTTATCCATATCGGCAGGTATAGCATATTTCGTAGGAGCAGCATCTGCAGGACCATTAGGATGGGCAGCGTTAACCGTAACGGGAATAGGGATTTTGGGTTCCTTTCTATTTAAAAGCCGAGACAAAAAAGAGTTTGAAGCAAGAACAAAGCTTGAGAAAAATCTGCGAGAAAATGTGTCGAAAATTTGCATCTCTTTACAAAAACAGATGGATGTTAGCTTGAACTCATTAATATCGGTAAGAATTGAAGGTCTGATGAAAGAAATGGATAAAATTAATTCCGTTGTCTTTTGCCTTGCAGACACACAACGAGAACTTGCATGGGGATTGAACGGACATTTACTTGAACTGAACAAGCAGATTGTTACGGAGTCAATAAGGCTGATTGGCGCAGAAGGGTTAGAATATCATATTCAATCGGTAGCAAGAATTCCTGGAAATAGTAGTCTGTTTCTGTTGAGAGACGGAACTGTATTTCCAAAAGAAGAGAAGGATAACATCTATAAGATTATGGGCGAAAGAATTGGTTTAGTCTATGAGGCTGATAATAAAAAGGTGTTAATCTCCAGAATACTTGGCAAAGAAATTGACAGGAAATTTATCAGCATTGAAGAAAAAATTGGAGTCGCATATATACCGATTGAAGTAGTAACACCGAATATAATAAATAAAGTTCGCTTAGCACAGCAATTTTCAAAAGTGCAAATAATAAAGCAATGAGGTGACTGGTATGTTAAAGATTGCAGAATATGCTCAAAGGAGCGAAGATATAAAACAAAAGGCAAAAGAAGTTTTTTCAGAAGCGGGAATGAACTTGAAACTCAGAGATTCGGAATCAAATGCTATTCGCTTAGTATTTGCTGGACAATATAGTGCAGGTAAATCATCTATTCTGAAAATGCTTACTAACCGAAATGACATAGCTATAGGAGCAGGTATAACTACTCAGCAGGCACACAATTATGATTGGAATGGACTTGTAGTTGTCGACACTCCCGGAATCCATACAGAACGTCGACCAGATCATGATGAGATTTCTTATGAGGCGATTGCATCTGCGGATATGTTGGTTTTTGTTGTAACGAATGAGTTGTTTGATTCATACATTGCAGAACATTTCAGAAAACTTGCTATTGATAAGGACAAGGCTGGAGAGATGATTCTTGTCATTAACAAAATGGAAAGAGCGGCCGATGGAAACAGCATTTCCCAGCAGAACATTATAAGAGAGGATTTGAGAAAAGTTATTTCTCCATATACACCAGAACAGTTATATCTATCTTTTCTTGATGCAGAATATTATCTTGATAGTATTATTGAGAGAGACTCTGATGCAGATCTTGCTGATAAACTTGTTGAACGCAGTGGATACAATGAGTTTGTCGAAACATTAAATCGTTTTATTGAAGATAAAAGTATCACTTCAAAATTGACAACAGAATTATATGTGATTGATGAGCAACTCGAAAAGGCAATTAAGGAGTTACAACCTAAATCATCAGATTCGGATATTAATGCTCTGGAAGAAAGTTATATGCAGCAAAGACATTTGATTATAGAAACTCGTGGACGTATGCAACAGGAAATAAAAGATATATACACATCAGCTGCGTCTAAAATAAGAAATTTAGGTTTAGATGCTGCAAATCTACTTGTAGAAGGTTGTAAACAAGACGAAGTTGAAGATGAACTAAGAAAGTCGATTCGTCAAGCGGACGATATCATTGAAAAATGTCAGACAGAGGCAATGGAGGTTATTGATGCTCGTCTGAATGAGATGGGACAGAATTTAGAGGTAATAGAAAATTCGGAATTTTCAAGAACTCTAAAATCACGCTTGAGTGGAAAATTCGATGGACTTCCTGAAGGAATCAAAAGGATACTTACAAATGTTGGTCCCGGTTTTCAAAAAGCTGGACAGGCAGTATTGAATAATGCCTATAAAGCTGGTACGCAAGGTGGATTGAAACTTACTAATTTTTCTGGCAGTACTATCCATCAAATGGTGCTGAAAGGCGGCCATGCTATCGGATATAAATTTAAGCCGTGGCAAATAACTAAAATCACCAAAGGTATAGCTATAGGAGGACAGGTGTTAAGTGTTCTCGGTGTTGGCGTTACAGTTTTTATGCAGATTAAGGGAGATCATGATGAAGAACAGATTCGTGAGGACTTAAAAAATAACAGACAAAATATCAGAAGTCAGTTTAATGCGGCTGCAAATGAACTTGAAGATTTCGCAAGACAATATATTAGGGATAATATAAACATACCATTAGGC
>JBFNEZ010000227.1:0-5595 GCA_040797825.1 Thermotaleaceae bacterium
AATCTGTGGTCACTAGAAATTGATTCAAATTATGAGATGAATAGGCATTATGGGATGATTGCAGAAGCATTTAAGAAGATGCTTCCCTATGGGAGTGGTGAAGATGGAGAAGTTCTAGAGGATATCGTAGTATTTCCTGGGATCGAAGAGCTCTTTTCACTGCTTAAGATAAAGGAGCTATATGATAAAAAAAATTATGATTTAATTGTTGTAGATTGTGCACCTACTGGAGAAACTCTTTCACTATTAAAATTTCCAGAACTTTTTTCGTGGTATATGGAAAAATTATTTCCCATTGGAAAGGTTGCTATGAAGGTACTAAGACCTATTAGCAAATTGGCTTTTAGGTTAGAAATGCCCGATGAAAGGGCAATGAATGATATTGAAAAACTATATGTTAAGCTTGGTGAATTGCAAAATCTATTAAAGGATAGAGAAATCTGTAGTGTAAGACTTGTGACCATACCAGAAAAAATGGTGGTAGAGGAAACCAAGAGAAGCTACATGTATCTGAATCTATACAATTTTAATGTTGATGGATTATACATCAATAGAATACTGCCTGAGGATATTGATAATAGATTCTTTGATCAATGGAAGCAAATCCAAAAAAAATATCTAGATGAAATCAACTGGATATTTTCGAACATATCAACCTACAAAATCAAGTGGTATGCATCTGATATAAATGGCATGGATGCATTGGAACGAATTATGGATGATTCCTTGAAGGATGAAGATATTTTCAAGGTTTTGAAAACAACAATAAGCGAAACCTTTCAAAAAACAGAAAAAGGCTATCGTTTGGATATATATGTGCCTTTTGTTAATAAAAAAGACTTTCTTCTTTTTGAATCGGGCGCAGATATCATCGTAAAAATAGGAAATTTCAAAAGAAACATCCCTATACCTTATACAATGCAGAAATATTCAATAGCTTCTGCTAAGCTAAATGAAGGTATATTAAGTATCTACTTTGAAAAAGGAAAAGGTGGTTTTGATGAATAAAACCTTTGTCAGAAAGATGATTCAGGCTGAGCGATATAAATATGAAGCTATAAAGGAAATATTGCCAAATGAGCTTAGAAAAAAAGTGGATGAATTTGAAAAGGATGTATTCAGTTTGTTGAAGGATATTGCTTTAGAAATGATCCATGAAGATGTTGAAAAGAAAGTAAGTAAGGAAGGGGTTAAAAAGATTAATATAGATTTTAATAAATAGACTGGAGGGGATTTTGTGAGGATAATATTATATACAGGAAAAGGCGGAGTAGGAAAAACGAGCGTAGCAGCGGCTACGGCTTCCAAAATAGCAAATGAGGGAAAGCGTGTATTGGTAGTAAGTACAGATCAAGCTCATAGCTTAGGGGATTCCTTTGATATAAAGCTTTCTAATGAGCCTTTGAAAATAGCAAACAATCTCTATGCTATGGAAATAGACTCGGTTTTAGAAAATGAAAAAGCCTGGGGAAACATAAGGGAGTATTTTGAAAGGTTAATTACATTAAAGTCAGAGAAAACTATAGAAAGTGAAGAATTATTGGTATTTCCAGGATTTGAAGAGCTGTTGGCCTTGTTAAAAATTAAGGAGCTATACGATAAAGGAAGCTATGATGTTCTAATAGTAGATTGCGCCCCTACGGGAGAGACGATGTCTTTGTTGAAGTTTCCTGATCTTTTCAAATGGTGGATGGAAAAGATCTTTCCTATTAAGAGAAAAGGGGCAAAATTAACAAAACCCATAATTGAATCAACTTTGAAAATACCGATACCTACCGAGGATACCTTTGACGATATTGAAAGGTTGTATTCTAAAATTCATGAACTTCACGGCCTTATGTTGGATAAGGATATAGTCAGCATACGAATCGTTACCACGCCAGAAAAAATAGTTATAAAAGAAGCTAAAAGAAGCTTTTCCTATCTCCATCTCTTTGATTATAATGTCGATGGCATCATTATCAATAAAATTTTTTCACAAGAATCTCTAGAAGGATATTTTGAAAGCTGGGGCAACATACAAAAAGAAAGTATGGATGAGCTATATGATAGTTTTAAGGGTATTCCTATTTTCACACTGGAATTAATGAATGATGAACTAAGGACATATGAAGTTCTTAAAAAAGTAGGATACAGAATCTATGGAGAAGTAAATCCAGAAAGTGTTCTTTTTAGAGATAGAATATTTACTATTGAAAAGGAGGCAGATGGCTATAAGCTCGGGATTAGTATGCCCTTTGTTGATAAGAGAGAATTAAATCTTTCTCAAAAGGGTGATGAGGTTACCATATCCATCAAAAACGAGCGAAGAAGCTTTATATTGCCAACAAAACTTCAATCAAAAGAGATAATCAGTGCAAAATATAATGAGGGTAGGCTGAATATTTACTTTGCTTAATGGATAAATAATAAAAAAGATTTGTATTGAAAAACAGAAAGGTGTGATAATGTGAGCTTCTATGAAGAAATTTCTAAGTATTATGATTATATTTTTCCTGTAGGAGAGGCGCAGATAAAATTGATTAGTGAGATAGCTAAAGAGCCGCCGAAGGATTTGTTAGATATTGCTTGTGGAACAGGGGGATATTCTATAGAATTAGCAAAGCAAGGATATAAGATTACAGCGGTTGATCTTGATGGCAAGATGATTGAAGAATTAAATAGTAAAGTTCGACAGCACCATCTAAATATAAATGCGTTGCAAGGAGACATGCTGGATTTGAAGAAAAGCATAGATTCTACATTCGATCTTGCATTTTGTATTGGAAATTCCCTTGTTCATCTTCAAAATGAAATTCAAATAGGCATTTTTTTGAAGGAAGCAAGAACCCTGCTTAGGGATTCTGGCAGTCTAGTCATTCAAATCATTAATTATGATAGGGTTTTGGCCAGTGACATTCGTTCATTACCTACTATAGAAAATAGGGAAATTGGATTAAAATTTCAGCGTATTTATCGCTATGATACTGATAACAATAAAATCTTTTTTAAAACTATACTAGAAGTCGATGAAAAAAAATTAGAAAATGAAATAGCCTTATATCCCATTTTATCAAAGAATCTTATAAAATTATTGCATGGTGCAGGATTTGATCATATTCAGCCATATGGAGATTTTAAGCAGAGCCCATTTGATAAGAATAATTCCTATGCACTAGTAGTTGTAGCTTCATAAAAAAGTTAAAAAGGCCGTTCTTTACGGCCTTTTTAACTTTTTTAAGAGAGAAAGTGGTTATAGCTTATTCTGAGATTCATAATCTCAATACTGTATAATGATAAAAGTAAGATTTTTCTTTGCAATCGTTTTAAAATTATAAATATTATAACTTGAAAAACAATTTACATTTTGCTATACTTTCATAAGTGTTAGATAATTTCTAATAAACTAAAGGAGAATGCATTAAACTATAATTATATTATTTAATGTGTTTAAATTAAACTAGGATAAGGAGCTTGATACAATGAACATACTTGGAAGAGTCATGGAACAAGTTATTAAGAGAGATCCCAATGAACCAGAATTTCATCAGGCAGTAAGAGAAGTGCTAGAATCCTTAGAACCGGTAGCTGAAAAAAATCCTCATTGGGTCAAAGCAGGAATATTCGATAGACTAGTTGAACCTGAAAGACAAGTTGCTTTTAGTGTACCCTGGATAGATGATAACGGAAATGTGCAGATAAATAGGGGCTTCAGGGTTCAGTTTAATAGTGCAATAGGACCATATAAGGGGGGCTTAAGATTTCATCCATCAGTTTATCTTGGTATCATAAAATTCTTAGGGTTTGAACAATTATTTAAAAACTCGTTGACAGGATTACCAATGGGTGGAGGAAAGGGTGGAAGTGATTTTGATCCGAAGGGAAAATCGGATGCAGAAATCATGAGATTTTGCCAGAGCTTCATGCTAGAGCTTTATAGACACATAGGCGAGGATACCGATGTACCAGCAGGGGACATTGGTGTTGGTGCACGAGAAATTGGTTACTTATATGGTATGTATAAAAAAATACGAAATAAAAACGTAGGGATTTTAACAGGCAAAGGAATTGCTTATGGTGGAAGCCTTGCAAGAACAGAGGCTACAGGTTATGGTCTTTGCTACTTTATGGATGCAGCAATGAAATCCATAAAAGGAAAATCCTTTGATGGTGCAACTGTCGTAATTTCTGGTTCTGGCAATGTGGCTACCTATGCTGCTGAAAAAGCATCTCAATTAGGCGGAAAGGTTGTAGCTTTAAGTGATTCCAATGGCTATATTTACGATGAGAAGGGTATTAACTTAGACACAGTAAAGCGAATAAAAGAGGTTGAAAGAAAGAGAATCGGCGAGTATGTAAAATACCATCAAAATGCCAAATATACAGAAGGCTGCTCAGGTATTTGGTTACTAAAATGTGATATAGCACTTCCTTGTGCAACTCAAAATGAATTAGACGGCCAAGCTGCTAAAGCTCTTATTGAAAATGGTTGTTTTGCAGTTGGCGAAGGTGCCAATATGCCTTCAACGCCAGAAGCAGTTGAATTGTTTCTTAAAAGTGGTATCGTGTTTGGTCCTGCAAAGGCGGCCAATGCTGGTGGCGTTGCTACTTCTGGACTTGAGATGTCACAAAATAGCATTAGATACGCATGGTCATTTGAAGAAGTTGATGAGAAGCTTAAAAATATTATGAACGATATTTATACAAATGTCTGTGAAGCTGCAAAGGCGTACGGTAGTGAAAATAATCTTGTGGTTGGGGCGAATATTGCAGGATTTTTGAAAATTGCAGAAGCCATGTATGCACAAGGTATACTCTAATAGCTAATAGACTATAGTCCATGTAAAGTCCGTATTTTCTCTAGGCAAATGAGAAGATACGGACTCATTTGATCAATTGTTGTCCAGTTTGGGCAGCTATACATAATATAATGGCTTTTATTGAAGGAAAAAATTCAACATTTTTAGGAAAGCCGGGCATATATCTAGAAGACATTTACATTCAACCGATCTACAGAGGTAGAGGATTTGGAAAATTGATTTTCGCTTTTTTAGCTAGATTGGCAGAGGAGAGAAATTGTTGGGGTCTTGAATGGACATGTCTTAACTGGAATGAGCCTTCAATTCATTTCTATGAGAGTATTGGCGCTGTACATAGAGAAGGCTGGATGATATATAGACTGAAGGATAAAGCTTTGAATGATTTAGCAAGTGATATAGGGGCTAAATAAAAGCATTGATTCTAGCGTTATAAAATAATAGTGCCTCTTTACGGTTTATTTCAATATCAGAGATGGAAAAAGAAGGCTATGGGGAGTAGCTAAAGTTATTTAGAGAATAATGCTTTCTTTTTTAAAAAGACATATGGATGATTATTTATTATAGATAAACTGGGGATCCAATTTAAAATAAAATTCTAATTGTATAAAAAGAAGTTAAGTGCAGACTATAAAGAGTGATAGACTAACTTTTATAGGCGCATCCACAAATGAAAAACGAAAGGCAATGAAAAATGAAAAAAAATTTTAAAATCCTAGGAATAGATGATGAACTCATAAATGCATTAAATGAAAATGGTATTGTTGAACCCACGCCGATTCAAGAGAAAACAATTCCT
>JBFNEZ010000228.1:0-5554 GCA_040797825.1 Thermotaleaceae bacterium
CGGGGCAGACAAGGCAGAACATGATTCTTTACTCAAACATTTGGAAAAATGCCTACAATGCCCAAGAGAAGCTGGCACAACTGCCTATTCGGCACGCTCAGGTCAGCAAAACAGAAAAATTTCTCAATCAGGTGGGAGACTATACCTTTGCCTTGGCCAAGCGGAATCTAGATGGAGAAACCCTCTCCGATGAGGAGGTTCAAAATCTGGAACGCATGCACAACTATTCTGCCGATCTATGCTTGGAACTTCAAGAGCTTCACGCTTCTGTTTTCAAAGGGAATGTGTGGAAGGGAGAACTGGCCACAAAAGGGAGCAAAAAATTAAATAAACAGGCCCAGGAAGAGAATCCTTTTGATGTGAAGTTTAGCAAGTTCGAAGAAAGAATGGTAGAGTATCCAGAGCTTATCTATGATGGTCCTTTTTCAGAACATGTCATCAAAGGACAAAAACCGCGACTTCAAGGAGATAAAATTACTGAGGAACAGGCACGAAAAAAAGTGGTAGAGTTTTTGGGAAAGGGAAAAGTTGAAAAGGTGGAAAACTCTCCTGGAAGTACAGGTCGAATTGACACCTACAGCTTTGAGGCAGTTCCTGAAAATAAGGCGGATGGAAAAGGAAATACTATCTATATCGATATCAGCCAGCGGGTAGGTTATCCCGTATATATATTGAGCAACAGAGATGTGCCGAAGGCCAATATCTCTCCAAAGCAGGCGGTGAAGCATAGCGACAAGTTTTTGAAGGAAAAGGGCTTTGAAAACATGATACCCACCTATACCATGCGCTATGACAATGTGGTTCTCATCAATTATGTCTATAAGCAAGGGGACGTGGTCATGTATCCCGACCTGATCAAAGTAAAGATTGCCTTGGATAATGGAGAAGTAGTAGGTTTTGATGCTACCCAGTACTTGACTTCCAACTATCAAAGAGATGTTGGAGACCCACAGCTGACTTCTGAGGAAGCAAGAGAAAAGGCCACCCTTCGGGCACAAATTGAAGAAGAAGGTCAACTGTGTATTATTCCTACCGATGCCAATGGGGAAATCCTCTGCTACGAATTTGAAGCCACCTACAAGCAAGATAAATTTTTAGTCTATATCAATGCCAACAGTGGTACAGAGGAAAAAATTCTTAAGACTGTAGAAAAAGAAAATGGAACCCTTATGATCTAAAAGCTGGCTGCTAGCCCTTGGTGGTTGGCAGCCAGTTTTTAGTTCCTTCTTTTTAGAATCCATTTGAATAATATTCCTAAGAAGTATAGAATAGTAATGATATATAGACCTGTGCTCAAAAAATAGATAAAATGTAGGGGAGGACCTATGTGTCCTCCTGTTCCTGTAATCCAATAAGGGGGTTTTTCCATGACTAAAAAATTAAATATAGGCATTGTATTTGGAGGAAAGTCCGGGGAGCATGAAGTATCCCTCATGTCAGCAGCCTCTGTGATTCGTGCAATAAATCCAGAAAAATATACTATTGTTCCTATTGGAATTACTAAAGAAGGCAATTGGATGTTATATAGAGGACCCGTGGAAAAAATCGAGTCAGGAGAATGGGAAGGAATTTCCAACAAGCTTTTGCAGCAAGAGCCTCAAAAAAATTCTTTTTCTGTGCTGCCTATGGGGAAGTCTTTATCTTCCCAAGGAGAGACTACTCTTCCCGCCCAGCTTGGAGAAGAAATCCAGGTGGTTTTTCCCCTACTGCATGGCCCCTATGGAGAGGATGGGACCATACAAGGACTTTTTGAAATGGCCGATATTCCCTATGTGGGGGCGGGTGTAATGGCCTCTGCCTTGGGCATGGATAAAGTTTATGCAAAGAAATTATTTGAAATGGCGGGCTTGCCTATGGGTAAATACATGACTATCCTACGAAAAAAGCTTTATGAAAATATAGCGCTTTGTATCAGTAGGATTGAAGAAAATTTTCAATATCCTGTTTTTGTAAAGCCTGCCAATTTGGGGTCCAGTGTGGGAATCAGTAAAGCCCGCAGTGGAGAAGAATTGGAAAAGGCATTGCAAGCTGCTGCAAAATATGATAGAAAGATTTTAGTAGAAGAATTCATTCCCTGCCGGGAATTAGAATGTGCCGTATTAGGCAATGAAGAGCCCCGGGCTTCTGTAGTAGGGGAAATCATTCCATCCAAAGAATTTTACGACTATCATGCCAAATACTTTGATGATGGTAAATCTACGCTGATTATTCCCGCCCATATTTCCAATGAAAAGGCAGAGAAAGTCAGGGAAATGGCTTTGAAGGCCTATAAGGCAATTGATTGCTGCGGTTTGGCCAGGGTAGACTTCTTTATGAATAAAGAAACAGAGCAGATATATATCAATGAAATCAATACCATGCCTGGCTTTACCAAATACAGCATGTATCCTCTGCTGTGGGAAGCCAGTGGTTTATCCTATCCTCAGCTTATTGACCAATTAATCCAATTGGCCTTAGAAAGGCATGGAGATAAATAAGAATCCAGTTGATTTTAGCGTAGGGGGAGGACCTGGGTGTCCTCCCATGGACTACAACCTATAAAGAGAGTGAGGAGTTACCGATGAAGAACATTCTATTGAAGATAGAAGGAACCCAGAGAAATATAGATGGGGAAGAAAGTACCATCGAGCTGACTACCGAGGGAAAACTGTATAAGAAGGAGAATGCCACCTATTTGGTTTATGAAGAAAGTGAAATCTCAGGGATGGAAGGTTGTACAACCACCGTAAAGGTTGGACAGGATAAAATATCCATGCGCCGCTTTGGAACAGCCAACTCAGAGATCATTTTCCAGAAGGGGAAGCGATTTACTACCCACTATAATACGCCCTATGGTGTTTTTGACATGGAGGTACTTACACGAGAAATCTCCTATAACATGACCGATGCTGATAAGGGAGATATTTCCATTGAGTATTATGTAAGTCTTGAGGGCTTGGTAGAGAGCACCAACAAACTGAACATTCGGATCATATAGGATAGGATTATGAAGGCTGCAATCAGAGAACAGCTTTTAGCCCTATGCCCAGAATTAGGAGTCTTGGAGACAATAGAGATTTATGTCCCAAAAGCTAAAGCCCATGGGGATTTTAGTACCAATGCAGTTCTAAAAGCAGCAAAAGTATTGGGGAGGAAACCTATGGAGCTGGCCATGGAGTGGGCATCTTCCATGAAAGCCAATTGGACAGAAGTGGAGGATGTAAAGGCAGTACCTCCAGGGTTTATAAACTTTTATATGGGTGATAGATGGCTCTATGGGATTTTAGATAAATCCCCCTCAGAGACCATGACCGAAGAAAGGGAAGAAAAATTAAAGCATATACTGGCTAAGGGGGAGAATCGGCAGGAAATAAGGGCCTTGCTTCCTCAGGAGGAAGTCCAAAGACTGCAATATGTCCACAGCCGAATCTCTTCAGTCACCAGGATTCTAATCAACGAGGGAGCCTACAAAGCAGAAAAAGAAACCCTGTTGCCTGCCTATAGCTATGGTACCCTTGAAAAGGAAATTTTAAAAATGCTCTGGAATTATGAGGGGATTATTCATGAAAGTCTTAAAGAAGAAGGGGTTCATAGCCTCTTATCCTATTTACTGCGGTTAGGAAACCTGTTCTATAGCTATCATGAAGGAATTCTCTTTCGTTCTTTGAGTCCAGAGGATTTATATGGTACACTACAGGTAATGGGAGCTATTAAAGAGATAGTAGGTCAACTGCTAAGGCTTTTGAATGTCCCTGCACCAGAAAAAATGTAACACGCCCAGACCTGTGGGCATCTTTTTTAAAAAATACGCCGAAAAACGGGCATATAATGACAAAAAACCGGCACGGGAGGAAGTCCAATGGAATTAATTTTTTCTAAGAAAAATATGGAAATATTGCTAGAACACATTGCAGAGGGGATCCAGATCATTGATGCCAGAGGCAGGATTATTTATTATAATCGAGCGGCCTCTGCCCTGGAGGATATCAATCAGGAAGATACCTTGGGACGACATATCCTAGAGGTCTATCCATCCCTATCTCCTCAGACCAGTACCCTTCTTCAGGCCATTCGCACGGGAAAGCCCACCTTTCAGAAGCAGCAGACCTTTATTAACTACAAAGGAAAGAAGCTCACGACCATCAATACCTCTATTCCATTGAAATCCAATAACAAGATTGTAGGGGCTATTGAGATTTCAAAGGATATCACCGAGGTCCGTGAGTTATCGGAAAGATTAGTGGCTCTCCAGGAGCAGCTCCACAAAAAAGAACAGGGGGAAGGACGACAAAAATCGAAAGATAGGGCTTCCTACACTTTTATGGACATCATTGGACAGAGCAAAGCCATGCTAAAGCTGAAGGGTCAGGCTATCAAGGTGGCGCAGACCCCTTCCCCTATGCTGATTTACGGTGAAACGGGGACGGGAAAGGAGTTGTTGGTCCAGGCCATCCACAATGGGGGTCAGCGGAGGAACAAGCCCTTTATTGCCCAAAACTGTGCGGCTCTCCCAGGGACATTGCTAGAAAGTATATTGTTTGGTACTGTCAAGGGAAGCTTCACAGGGGCCGATGATCGGGCAGGACTTTTTGAATTGGCCAATGGAGGGACCCTCTTTTTAGATGAGATCAACTCTATGCCCTTAGAGCTTCAAGCAAAGCTTCTGAGAGTCCTTCAGGACGGCACCATCCGTCGGGTGGGAGATATCAGAACCCGGAATGTGGACGTGAGAATCATTGCGGCAACCAATGTGGAGCCTGAAATCGTATTGGAGGGAAAGCAGCTTCGGAGGGATTTGTATTACCGTCTCAATGCAGTGGAGCTTCGGATTCCTGAGTTAAAGGAACGAAGGGAAGACATTCCCCTTTTGGTGGAATACTTTATCGACAAATTAAATGAAAAACTAGGAAAGAATATTGAGGGGATTACCCAGGAAGCATTGGATTTATTGCAGCAGTATAGTTGGCCAGGGAACATTCGGGAACTGGAGCATATTATAGAAGGGATTATGAATCTGATGGAGGGGGATAGAATCCACAAGGAGCATCTTCCCAACCATTTAGTAAAAACAAAGAAGAAGGTGGGCAAGGGCTTTGGAGAAGAAAAGGAGATTTCTCTCAAAAAAGCTCTGGAGGAATATGAAAGGGAGCTTATAGGACAATGCCTAGAGGCCTGTGAGGGAAATATCAGCCGGGCATCAGAGGCTCTGGATATTCCCCGTCAGACCCTTCAATATAAGGTGAAAAAATACGGCATGAGCAAATAAGTTACCCATGCCTAAAATTGGGCACTTATAAAAGACTTTTTATAGATGAAGAGAGTATGTAAATTTAGAATTCCATGAATTGCAAGACTTTTCAAGGGATTATAGGGAAAGATAGAAGGATGAGATTGTTTTGGCATGAATATTGCTAAGAAATATATCCGTATGCCCAAAGGTAATGAAAGGCCTATGTGTCTCACGGAAAAAAGTAAGGAAGGACCTATGTGTCCTATGACCCAGTGTAGGGGAGGACCTACGTGTCCTCCTTAAATAAAAACTATCAAGGAGGAAAAGAAAATGAAAAAAGGCTGT
>JBFNEZ010000229.1:0-5551 GCA_040797825.1 Thermotaleaceae bacterium
ATCTACTGATAAAGTAGCCCTTATTGGTCCAAATGGTACGGGAAAAACCACTTTGCTCCGAGAAATCTTTAAAAACAATCATCCTTCTAACGAAGTAAATAAAGACCTTACTATGGCTTATTTATCTCAAAACCAAGGTGAAATACTAAATGAGTCTCATACCATACTTGAAGAGTTCTACGATGCAGGATTCAAAACCTATCAAGCGGTTAGGTCCCATATTTCAGACTATGGTTTTGAGGAAGAAATCCTTAATCAAAAGATAGAATCTTTATCTGGTGGAGAAAAAAATTTGCTCCAATTGGCCAAAGTTTCTGCTAGTAAAGCAGATCTGCTGCTCCTTGATGAACCGACAAGTCATTTAGACACCTATTCACAAATTGCACTAGAGAAAGCCATAGAAGACTATAATGGTGCGGTTTTAATGATTTCTCATGATTTCTATTTTATAGTAAACTGTATGGATTATGTTTTAATCATTGAAGATAAGGCCATTAAAAAAATAAGCATACGAAAATTTAGAAAGATGATTTACGCTAAACATTTTGATAAAGACTATTTAGAAATTGAACAAAAGAAAAAATCTGTTGAAATGCAAATAGAATTGGCTTTAAAAGATTCTAACTTTGAACTTGCAAAAGTTTTATCTGAAAAGTTAGAGGAGCTGGTTCAGTTATTTTTACAATGATCTGTTCAATCATTTTGAGACAGCTCCTTTCTATATACAAAAATTTGGACAGCTTATCATTTAAGCTGTCCTATTTATTATTTAATACTTAATTTTAGATATACTTTCTTGCATTTCTTCAGCTAGCTTTGCTAGTGCCTCACTTGCATTAGCAATTTCTTCCATAGAAGCTGTTTGCTCTTCAACTGATGCAGAAGCTTCTTCAGTACCAGCTGCATTTTGTTGTGATATGGCCGATAGGTTTTCAATGACCCCTATTATTTCATCCTTTTTCTCTTCCATTGTTTTGCCTGATTGATTAATTTCAGTTATGGCTTCCTTCATTTTTTCAATAGCTTCATTAATTCCAGTAAATTTAATATTTGTTCGTTCTACACTTTCCGTTTGTGACGCTACAATTTTTCCAACTCCATTCATTGTATGAACAGCATGTTCTGTTTTGTCAGTTAGTTCTTTAATTATTGCAGCTATCTCCTTTGTAAATGTATTAGACTGTTCTGCTAGTTTTCTTATTTCTTCAGCAACCACTGCAAAGCCTCTACCTGCTTCACCCGCTCTGGCTGCTTCTATAGCTGCATTTAATGCCAATAGATTTGTTTGTTCTGCGATACTTCTAATCATTTGACTTGCATTCTCTATCTTTTCTGCACTTAGATTTGTATTTATTATTATTTCATTTATCTCTTGAACAGATTTACTGCTAATATTGGTTTTTTCTACTAGATGGTTTAATATTTCTAAGCCCTCATCCTTTAATCTAATTACCTCATTTGTAGAATTATTTAACGCTACTACATGCTGTTGATCTTTTTCAATTAATTCACTCAATTGGTTTATATTCATTACTCCCTTTTCAGTATCCCTAGCCTGGTCTGTTGCACCCATTGCTATTTCTTCAATCGTTCTTGCAACTTCTTCAGCTGCTGTTGCTGACTGCTGACTTGTGGCAGTTAATTCTTCGGAGGATGATGCCACCTGTTGAGAGATTTCTGATATTTGCTTTGCAAATTGTCTTAAGCTTTCTGTAATGGTTTGAAGTGCCATTGCCAAATTGCCTATTTCATCTTTTCTTTTCATATATGCTTGAGCTACATCTTCGGTTAGGTCTAAGTTAGCTATTTTCTTTGAATGGGCTATAGTAGAGATTATAGGTTTTACTATTGAATTACCAATAAGGTAACAAAGAGCTATACTTATAATTAAAATAATAAAAGTTGTAAAGGCAATACTTCTTTGCAGGTCTGGAATAGCTGATAGTACCTCTTCTGCATTTGCTACTATAGCAATTATCCAGTCGGTCCCCTCAATAGGTGCATAGCCAAAGTGAAAACGATTGGTCTCAAAATCATACTCACTAACACCCTTTTTATTTTTCAGCATTGTCTCATAAGCCTCAGATAATGATTTTAAATTTTGGTCATTTGAAACTTCTTCTATTGGATTAAATTGACTTAAGACCATATCTCTATTTGGATGTGCTATTACTGTTCCTGACCCATTAATTATATAGGCATAACCCCTATCACCAAAGCCCATGTCGTTTGAGATAACATTTAGGAAGTTGGCATCCTTCACAGCAACGAGAACCCCAATTATTTTGTCATTATCATATAAGGGAGTTGATATAGCTACTACCATAGCCCCATTATCCGATGGATTAACACTGATTGTGGGAGGGAGAATTCCTCTTTTTCCAGCTATAGAATCAATAAAATATTGTCTAGAGCTTACGTCTGTACCTGCACTATTGGTTTTAAAGGAATCTGTAAAATGAAGATATCCACTAGTCTCTACTATACCCATTCTAATGTAATCAGTTCGTTGACTTGCTATTCCATTTAAGAAGTTCATCTTTTCTTCTAAAGTATTTTCTGTATTTGTTATTATTTCTCTACTAGCAATACCCTCTAGATATATATAGTCCATTTCCATTCTAGATTGAACCACTTTACTTCCCTCCACTGCCAATAATTCTAAAGCTTGATCAACTTCATCTGAAACGGCTTGGCTAGCAGTTCTTAAAGAAAGTATAGCTAAGGTACTCGAGGCTATTAAAATAAGTATAGTAAAGTAAATAACCAGTTTTGTTTTTATGCTTTTCATACTATCCCTCCAAAAATAATTGTATTATAGTCTTTATTATTAAATACACCCCTGCTGGTGTTTACCAATATTAAAACTAACCCTCATCCTGCCTCCCCCCCCAGCTAGTTGTAAAATAGTTAAGCATTTAATATTCTACATTTATCCTCGTTCCCCCTTCTATCTTTTTTTACAATCTTCGACAAAATATCCGTTTTGCCATATTTATCTCCCTCTAATGAAAAATTCTTAAACTCTTATCTAGGGAATATGTATTATACAGCACTTTATTTCAGCTTAAATTAGTCTGGAAAAGTCAAATTAAATATTCGTTGAATTGTATAGGAAGAAGCCCCCAAAATTTTTTGGGATTAATTGAACCCTGTAAATTAGTGGTCAATTTTAAATGTAAATCAATCACGCTTATCCTTTAACGATGTTGTAAGAACATATCCGCCCATCTTCTCCTACTTTAATAAACGCAGCAAAAATGCTGTTCCCATTACTACCATGAAAACAGCATTTTACTCTTTAAATCAATAATCTTAACTTTTAATTTCTTTTTTTATTAAACCGGTGGAGGCGAGGGTATCGAACCCCTGTCCGAAAGCACTTTACCAGCAGCTTCTCCGAGTGCAGTCATTGTTTTAGTTTCTCGTCTCCAGCAGAGCCCCATGACAGCTATGCCATCAACCAGTCCCAATTATTCCGCCTTTGGGTCGAGACAACCCCGGGGCAGTTCCCTACTAAGTTGACGCCCTAGTTCCAAGCCGTAGGCAGTCTGGACAAGACAAGCAGCTATATTAAACTGTTAAAGTGTAATTTTTCATTTGCGTGTATTTACCAGTTAAACATAGCTTCTATCTTCACTGGAAAGTTCATTTTTCACTTTTTATTTTACAACATACGAACATGCACACGCTTCTATTCTCTTCTCCCGTATATTTCATACCCTTGTCAATTCATCTCTGAGCGCCGGTCTATTTGCATACTTGACAAAAAGCTTCTGTTTGATTTCCAATGCCTGATCTTTTCCCCCTGCTTTTTTCAGGTTTCGAATACTCGCACAAACTCCTTGGTAATCCCTTCTGTTGCCAGCCCTTGACGCTTTCTGTTCAATATGTTTCAGAAACAAATCATATACTTCTTCCTTAAATTCTGGAATAAGATACCTATAGTAACTTTCAACCAATGAAGGGCTTTTCTTAACATACTCAAAGAGTTTTTCCTTTTCCCCTTCTTCTATCAGAATACGGGTATAAATGTCAGAATAAAATCTCTTTTGATTTTCCAACAGAAAGATGAGTTTTGGATAAACGGCAATCCAATTATTTAGATCATAGGTGCTTTTTAACTCCATATAAAACTCAAAACTTCCATCTAAAACAAAATCCATTGCAACTCTACGTTGTTCATCAATCTTCCCCGAAAGCTTGTATGCATTATAACGGTACTCCCTCCAATTATTTACCAAACCTCGATAGCCATCAGCGGCACGAAGGATGGCTTTTGTTTCTTCCTCTGTTAGGTGACGTATTTCTTCACTGTCAAGCTCATACCTAACCCTTTGTTTTTTCTGCTCGTAGTTATCACCTGCTTACTTAAGACTTTTTATAAGCTCGTTTACAATACTATAGCTTTCCAACCTCATAATACTTTCTTCAGCACTGCCAAAACTCATCAGATTTATACTGCCATACCAAACAATCTTTTGATCAACAATCGCAAACTTCTGATGAATGTTTGACTTATAAACCAGCCTTATCCCAGTGGTTTCGAGCACCTCTAATGTCTCTCGTAATGCAGTAATATCTTTGCTTTTGAAATCTTCAATTGGTCTGGTAATTACAATCACTTTCACCTTATTGTTTAAAGCAACCTCAAGGGTTTTTAAAATTTGTACACTCCGCTTTTTTGTAACAAAAGGACTTACAATGATAATTTCTCTTACTGCACTCATAACATCATTTGAATAAACAGGAAAAAAATTGCCTTTATCAAAAATAATGTCTATAGAATCTGTTTGATCAAGTTCTCCCTTTGCTCTATATCCAATAGAAGCATATCCGGTAAGTCTTTTGTTATACATCTTCTCCAGCATACGAATATGAATATCTACATAATCGTAAATTTGCACTTCATTTTTTCCATCAAATAATCTATGAAGCCTGCCCGCATATTGCTGAAGCGTCCCTTTCCAAGATATTGGCATAGCCAAAAACAAGGTGTCAAGACGTGGCTCATAAAACCCTTCTCCGATATATTTACCGGTAGCGATAAGAGTTAGATTCTTATCGATAGGCGTATCTGAAATTTTTTTCATAACCTCTCTGCTTTCTTTTGTCCCCATTCCACCGGTGAGTGATATAACATCAGGGATGTATTTGCTTAAAGTTTTAGAAAGCCATTCTACATGGGCAGTCCTTTCAGTTAAGACAACACAGTTCCTTCCACTTTCATGGCTTTTGATCATATCTTCTATGATCTGATTATTACGCATTTCATTTGCTACAATCTCAGCATACAGCTCATTTATGTTAACATCTTTTTCATTCTTATCCAATGGTACTTAAACCTTGGGATAATATAGTGCTCAAATGGCCGCATCAAAGCTTGTTTTTTTGCATCATCTCTATATCTAATAGGTCCGCATTGCATAAATATAATAGGATGGTGACCATCCTTTCGGGTAGGGGTTGCTGTTAAACCATAAACATATTTTGCATTAGCATTTTTAAGTACCTTTTCGAAACTGAAGGCGGAGACATGATGACACTCGTC
>JBFNEZ010000230.1:0-5544 GCA_040797825.1 Thermotaleaceae bacterium
CAATAGGTATAAAACATTGACAAGTATATGGAAATATATTACAATAAGCGTATCTGAGTCAGAAGGATGTTCCTATGACAAAGTGAAAACAATGATTGTTGCTGACGCCAAATAAAAGTTATAAGGCGAAAGGTATAACAAGTTTCATAATTATCATGGAATTGTTGCGCCTTTCTGGCGTATTTTTTATTTTGGGAGGTTTTTATATGGAGACAAGGGTTGCTATAGTTGGGATTATTGTTGAGGACATTGATTCTGTTGAAAAACTGAATAGTATTTTAAATAGCTATGGGCAGTACATTATTGGCAGAATGGGACTTCCATATCGCCAAAAAGGTATCAATATAATTAGTCTTGCAGTTGATGCTCCGCAGGATATCATCAGCGCACTTTCGGGAAAGCTTGGAAAACTGCCTGGTGTTAGTACGAAGGCAGTATATTCAAAGGTGAAGGGTAAGCCAGAAAATGAGGTATTTTATGAAAGCACTGATAGATAAACTTCATAAAACCAGGGAGCTTGAACCAGAAGAATTTAAAAAGCTGCTTGAAAATCGCTGCTCTGAACTTATGGAATATCTTTTTGAAAAAGCCAGGGAAGTACAAATTGAAAACTACGAGAATGCCGTGTATATTAGGGGTCTCATAGAATTTACAAATTACTGTAAAAATGATTGCTACTATTGTGGTATCAGGAAAAGCAACTCAAAAGCAGAGCGGTATCGGTTAACAAAGGAGAAAATTCTCCAATGTTGTGACGTGGGATATAAATTGGGTTTTCGTACCTATGTGCTGCAGGGCGGAGAAGACGAGTACTATACAGATGAAAAGATGATCGATATCATCCATTCCATTAAGAAGAATCATCCAGACTGTGCTGTTACACTTTCTATTGGAGAAAAAAGCTATGAAACCTATAAAGCCTTTTTTGAAGCAGGAGCCGACCGCTACCTGCTGCGCCATGAAACTGCAAATGAGGAACATTATGGAAGGCTGCATCCCAATAAGATGTTCCTCAAAAACAGAAAACAGTGCCTATATGATTTAAAAAAGATTGGATATCAGGTGGGATGCGGCTTTATGGTAGGCTCTCCATTTCAGAGCACAGATTGTCTTGTTGAGGATTTATTGTTTATAAAAGAACTCAATCCTCATATGGTGGGAATCGGTCCCTTTATCCCACACCATGAGACGCCCTTTGCAAAGAAAAAAGCGGGAGAGCTTGAATTGGTTTTGTTTTTGATGGCAATTATTCGATTGATGCTTCCACCTGTACTGTTGCCGGCTACCACCGCCCTTGGTACAATTCACCCTAGGGGGCGAGAACTTGGGATACTCTCAGGAGGAAATGTTGTGATGCCAAATCTGTCACCCACCGATGTGAGGGAAAAATATTTGCTCTATGACAATAAAATTTGTACCGGTGATGAAGCTGCAGAATGTCGATACTGCATGCAAGAACGAATAGAAAGAATCGGTTACAAAATAGCTGTTACCCGTGGCGATCATAAATCTATACTATAAAACAAAATTATTACTGAAGGGAAAGAAATTTCTGACCCGAATAAGAAAGGAGTTTTATTATGTATAATGTAAAATCATCGAAAGCAGAGGAATTTATATCCCATGAAGAGGTTCTCAGCACACTAGCCTACGCAGAAAAGAACAAAAACAATGTTGAACTGATTAACCGCATTATCCAAAAAGCAAAATTACGCAAAGGACTTTCCCACAGAGAGGCTACAATTTTATTGGATTGTGATATTGAAGAAATAAACAATGAAATTTATGCTTTGGCTGAGCAGATCAAAAAAGATTTCTACGGGAGTCGTATCGTGATGTTTGCACCGCTCTATCTATCAAATTACTGTGTAAATGGCTGTCTGTATTGTCCTTATCATTTGCAAAATAAGCACATCATAAGGAAGAAAATGACACAGGACGAAATTCGAAGAGAAGTTATTGCACTTCAGGATATGGGTCATAAACGACTTGCATTGGAATCTGGTGAAGATCCTATAAACAATCCCATTGAATATATTCTTGAATGTATTGATACAATTTACAACACAAAACATAAAAATGGAGCAATCCGCCGTGTGAATGTAAATATCGCTGCAACCACGGTTGAAAATTATAAAAAACTGAAGGATGCAGGGATCGGTACATATATTTTATTTCAGGAAACCTACAATAAGGACAGCTATGAAAGATTGCATCCCACTGGACCAAAGCATGATTATGCCTACCATACGGAAGCCATGGATAGGGCTATGATGGGAGGGATAGATGATGTTGGTTTGGGTGTATTGTTTGGACTTGAATTGTACCGTTATGAATTTGCAGCTTTGTTGATGCATGCTGAACATCTTGAAGAAGTATTTGGTGTAGGTCCTCATACCATTAGCGTTCCAAGAATCCGTCAAGCGGATGACATTGACCCTTCGACATTTGACAACGGGATAAATGATGATATATTTGCTAAAATTGTTGCATGTATTCGTATAGCTGTGCCATACACAGGTATGATTCTATCTACGAGAGAAAGTAAGGAATGCAGAGAACGGGTGCTTAATTTGGGAATTTCTCAAATTAGCGGAGGTTCAAAAACAAGCGTCGGAGGATATGCTCAGCCTGAAGAGGAAGATGAGAATTCTGAACAGTTTGAGGTTAGCGATACTAGAACTCTCGACGAAGTGGTTAAATGGCTAGTAGACTTGGGCTTCATTCCTAGTTTTTGCACGGCCTGTTATAGGGAAGGAAGAACTGGTGATAGGTTTATGAGTCTTTTGAAGAGTGGACAGATTCAGAACTGCTGTCACCCCAATGCACTTATGACATTAAAGGAATATTTGCAAGATTATGCTTTGCTGGAAACAAAAATGGTCGGGGAAGTGCTTATTCAAAAGGAAATAGCAAATATTCCGAAGGAAAAAGTTAGAGGTATTGTCAAAGAGAATTTGATAAAAATCGGCAATGGAAGCCGTGATTTCAGGTTTTAGGAGGGGGATAACTATGGGGTTAAATGACACACCATCTGCAAATCGAGTTCACATAGGGTTTTTCGGAAATAGAAACGCAGGTAAATCAAGCATCGTAAATGCTGTTACGGGGCAGGACCTGGCTGTTGTTTCCAATATAAAAGGGACAACGACAGATCCCGTATATAAATCCATGGAACTGCTCCCTTTGGGCCCTGTCATGATAATTGATACTCCCGGAATTGATGACTCAGGGGACCTTGGAGAACTACGTGTTCGCAAAAGTCGTCAGGTGCTTAATAAGACTGATGTTGCTGTACTGGTAATCGACTCAACCAGTGGCAAAACCCATGAAGATGAAGAACTGATTGCTTTATTCAGAGAGAAGAAGATCAATCATATCATAGCATACAATAAATCGGATTTGTCAGGAACGGAGATATTGAAAGCAGATAATGAAATATATGTCAGTGCAGAAACTGGTCACAATATTGAAAAACTGAAGGAGAAAATAGGGGTTTTGTCTGTTACGGAGGAACCCAAGCTTAAAATTGTGGGAGATATTATTCATCCCTCAGATTTTGTAGTACTTGTAACACCGATTGATAAGGCTGCTCCTAAGGGCAGGTTGATTCTGCCACAGCAGCAGACGATTCGTGACATTTTGGAAGCCGATGCAGCTGCTATTGTAGTAAAAGAGTTTGAACTGCAAGAGACACTTAAAAGTCTTGGGAAAAAACCAAAACTTGTGATTACCGATAGTCAAGTCTTTGCAAAGGTGTCGGCAGATACACCTAAGGATATTTTTTTAACTTCATTTTCCATTCTTTTTGCAAGATACAAGGGTACGCTGGAATCTGCTGTTAAGGGAGCAAAAGCATTGGAATCCATTGAGGAAGAGGACACAATTCTCATTTCTGAGGGATGTACCCATCACAGGCAGTGCGACGATATCGGCACGGTAAAGCTGCCTCGCTGGATTAAAAATTATACGCAAAAGCAGTGTAAGTTTAAATTTACATCGGGGACGGAATTTCCAGACAATCTGTCCCAATATAAGCTGATCGTTCACTGCGGCGGCTGCATGCTCAACGAAAGGGAGATGAAATATCGCCAAAAATGTTCTGAAGATCAACAGGTGCCTTTTACCAATTACGGCATTCTTATTGCATATATGCAGGGGATATTAAAGAGAAGCGTTTCCATGTTCCCTAATATTTTGGCAGAAATTGAGGATGAAGATTATGCGTAGTGAAAGAGACAAGCTTGGAGAAATCCAATTGGAAGATGAAAAGCTCTACGGGATACAAACTGCACGGGCAGTTGATAATTTTAAACTTGATTATAAAAAAACAAATTTGCAGTTGATTTATGCCATTGTAACCATAAAAAAGGCTGCTGCAGTTACCTATGAGAAGCTTGGTATAGGTAAGGATGGAATTTATAGTGCTGTTTCTGATGTCTGTGATATGATATTAGAGGGAAAAGCTGATGATGCATTTGTAACCGAAGCACTACAGGGCGGCGCTGGTACTTCTACCAATATGAATGTTAATGAAGTGATTGCAAATCTTACACTATTGAAGCTGGGATTCAAAGGGGGAAGTTACGATATAATTCATCCGCTAGATGATGTGAACCGTGGACAGTCCACAAACGATGTTTATTCAACTGCCCTTCGCATTGCTGGGATTCAGATGCTGAGAAAGCTAAGCGAAGCTTGTGCAAAGCTTCAGCAAGCCCTACAGATCAAGGAGAATGAATTTGATAGCATCATGAAGCTTGGCAGAACAGAGCTCATGGATGCGGTTCCTATTACACTGGGACAGGAATTTGGCTCCTATGCGCAAGCCGTTGCAAGGGATCGCTGGCGTTTGTATAAAGTTGAAGAGAGGCTGAGACAAGTAAACATTGGTGGAACAGCCGTTGGCATAGGAACTAATGCAGAAAGAAAGTACCGATTTGGAGTAATTGAAGTACTTAGAGAATTAACCGGAATAGGTCTTGCCACAGCAGAATATCCCATGGATATTACACAGAACAATGATGTATTTGTTGAGGTGTCAGGACTGCTGAAAGCACTTGCAGTAAATCTGATGAAAATTTCAAATGATTTGCGCCTCATGAATTCAGGACCAAAGGGAGGACTGGCAGAAATAATCCTTGCACCTATGCAAATGGGCAGTACGATCATGCCAGGGAAGGTGAATCCTGTTATCCCCGAAATGGTGATGCAAGTTTCCATGAGGGTAATGGCAAACGACCTTGCGATCTCAAATGCTGCCGCCCATGGCGAATTTGAACTTAACGCTTTTCTGCCTCTTATTGCAGATTCTCTCCTTGAGAGCCTGGGGCTCTTGGTAAATTCTGTAGAGTTGTTTCGTACTAAGTGTATTGAAGGAATAAAACCAAATGTAGAGAGATGTAGGGAGCTTCTTGAATCATCCTATGCCTTTGCAGCGGCCTATACACCCTTTTTAGGTTATGATAAAGTAAGCGAAATAATAGAAAAAGCCAGTGACAATCCACAAAGGGCTAAGGAAATGCTGGATGATTAGGGGAGAGG
>JBFNEZ010000231.1:0-5458 GCA_040797825.1 Thermotaleaceae bacterium
TATTTATCTACTTTATGATATTTAAAAAAAGCTTCTATATAACCACATTCACAATTGCTTACAATGAATAGCTTGTATTTCTTTGATAAAAGATTCAGCACCTCTACCACATTATCGTAGAGACGTCCTCCTTTCTCTATAAGATAGATACATTCTCTTTCAGCACATTCTCCTAATATCTTTTGTTGCCTCTCCTTAGGCACATTGGGAAACAGTCTCATGCCTATCTCTTCTATTTGAAGCCCCATAATACTCTCTAACTCTTTTTTAGTTAATTCCCTTTCTATTTCCTTATAATTCTTGATAACCTCATTCCACGCTTTTAAGGAAGCTTCTGTGGCATCCCACAGTGTTCCATCCAAGTCAAAAATGATACTATCCATAGTAAAAGTCCTCCATTTTCTAATTTCTATTTATTTCTTAACTAAGAATAGGATAATACAGAAAATTAAAGAATTTTGTCAGTTCATGCGTTGATAACTATTTTAATGTTTTTTCAAAATATCTCTTGTTTCGATTAAATCTTAAAAAAGGTTCATTCTTTTCAAACAAAATAGTAACCCAAATAGCAGGGAATATTACTTTTTTAATCAATAATCTCCACAATCCCCTTTAAACACTTATATAATAAATATAATCCCTATTATTTAACACCAAAAATTATTCTTCTTAGGAGGATCTTTTCATGTGTAACGTACAAAAAATACTACAACTCATAGAAAAACGAAGAAGCGATTTGTATCTATTGATTGAAAAAAATGAATCTGATTTATTAAACCCAGATGTCATTGCAGCCAGCAAAGAACTAGACCTACTTTTAAATCAATATGCACTTGCCGCAAAAAACGATCCTCCTGCCCTTAAAAAAATAGTATAGACTTTTATTTTCTTCAATGATTCTATAGATTTTGTTTGAAGGGAGAAATAGATATGCCTATTTTTACAGTAAAAAAAGTCAATAGTTCTGATACCTATTACTCTATATTAAAATGTTTAGAGGATCAGCAATGGACCCTTATTGACATTATTCCTTCCTTTGATGGGAATCTCCCAGGATATTATTTGGTTTTTGAAAAATATGAATCTTTGTTTATTTAGATGCTATTTTCCTCCCTTCTTTATCTCTTAAATTATTTATCTAATTTTTCAATTCAAGTCTTTTTTGTTCTTTTTTTTGTCCATATTTAATTGCAGAACTTTATGTTTTCAAAATTATTTGAATAAAGATGTATTGACATTACATAGTAGATATATTACTATGTAGAGTTAATTAACATCATAAAGGTGGCTGTGAATATGGAAAATAGAGATATAAAAATCGTTGTTACAGGGGATATCTGTATTAATTCTCTCCAATGGATTACTCAACCTCAAAATACAGGCCAGCTGAACTGGCAAAATCATTTAAATATGCATAACATCCTAAGACCCGGTGAGTCGCTGCTTCTTTCAGAACTTGTGGCCCTATCTACGAAAGCCTTTGTCCTATCCCCTAAAATAGAGGATATGGACTTTATGCTTTCTAAAGAATTTCTTCGCTCAACAGCAGAACTTTCCCTTTTTCCCAAATATGCTGATCTTCGCAACAAAGAAAAGGTATATCGTGTAAATCGCTTCCTTGGATTTACAGGTCCCTCATCAGGTATGCCAAAGCTGCTTCCTATCCATAATGATGATGAAAATGCAGATATGGTCATCATTGATGATGAAAATAACGGATTTAATGAAAATATGGATTTTTGGCCTTCAGCCATAAAGTCTACAGAAAAATCACCTATCCTTTTATATAAGATGAATAATCCCAATGGTGCGAGCAAGCTTTGGAAGCATATAGAAGCCCACCATATTAAAACTACTGTGGTTATTATTAATAGTGATGATTTGCGGACAAAGGGTGTAAATATTAGTAAAAGTTTATCTTGGGAAAAAACAGCGCAAAACTTTTTATGGCAAATCAATAATAATCCAAATCTGACATTTCTAGCAAACTGCTGTTATCTTATTGTACCCTTTGGCTTGGAAGGAGCTATCTATTATAGAAATGATGGTGTAACCAAATCTCGGTTATTCTTCCTTCCCTATCAGTTTGAAGGGGGCTTTACAAAAGAAAACCAGGGTAAAATGTACGGACTCACCTCCTCCTTTGTTGCTGGCCTGGCACAAAGTATTGTCCTGGGAAAAATTGAGAAGGAGTCCTTCACCAAATCCATTGGAGATGGTATCCGTCAAGGGATGGTTGCCGCTCAGAAATATTTTATCACGGGCTTTGGAAAAGATATAGGAACCTCCCCATTCCCTAATCCATCGGTTTTTAAAGATGATGAAAATTATTTTATTCATAAAGAGCATGTACAGGATGTAAAGATTCCATGCTCATCTAATATAAATTGCGCTTCCTGTTGGTATATTCTGAAGGATAAAAGCCCAACCAACCTGGCAGAAATTGCCTATGATATTGTTAAAAACGGTGAAGAAAAGGTTCTAAGCTTTATTCCCGTAGCGCAGTTTGGCAACCTCAAGACCGTAGATCGGGTTGAGATTGAGAGTTATCGCTCCATTAATAATCTAATCTATGAATATATTTCTACCAAGAATACTGTACGTCCCCTATCTATTGCGGTCTTCGGAACTCCTGGTTCTGGAAAATCCTTTGGGGTCACTGAAATTGCTGCTAGCATTGCCCCCAACTTAATCGAAAAACTGGATTTTAATCTTTCCCAGTTCCGTTCTCTATCAGATTTGATCAATGCCTTTCATCGCGTACGAGATATTTCTCTAGAGGGAAAACTCCCCTTAGTATTCTTCGATGAATTCGATTCAGCCTTTGAGGGGAAACTAGGCTGGCTGAAATATTTCCTGGCACCTATGCAGGATGGTCTTTTTAGAGAAGGAGAGGCCACCCATCCTATCGGAAAAGCCATTTTAGTATTTGCCGGTGGAACCAGCAATACCTTTGGACACTTCTGCGGTGAAGATATACTGAGCGAAGATGAGAAAAAAAGATTTTTATTTGAGTTTAAAACTGCCAAAGGTCCTGACTTTATCAGTCGTCTGAGAGGTTATGTCAATATATTGGGTGTCAATCAAACGAATAACTCTCTGGATCAATTGTTTATCATTCGAAGGGCTATGCTGCTAAGATCCTTCTTGGAACGGAAAGTACCTCACCTTATCAATGAGAATGGAGAAGCGCAAATTGATAATGGTGTACTTCGTGCACTGCTGAAGGTTCCAAGATACAAGCATGAATCACGGTCCATGGAAGCCATACTGGAAATGAGTATGCTGACCCAAGCTAAAAAATGGGAGCAGTCCCTCCTTCCTGCAACGGAACAGCTAAAACTCCATGTAGATGAAGAACAGTTTTTGAGGCATATGATGCACGATGCCTTCTATGGAGAAAAGATAGAAAATTTAGCCATGGCCATACATGAAAAATATATCTCCCTTAATGTACACAATTTGGATATAGATCCCTCTTTTATTCAACCATGGCAGCATTTAAGTGAAGATTTAAAGGCCTGCAACCGAGATCAGGCAAAACACATTCCTGAAGCTTTACTACAGATCAATTATGATATTGTCTCTGTGAAAGAAAAACCTGCCGTCATGGATTTTACAGAAAAAGAATTGCATACCTTAGCAGAGTATGAACATACCCGCTGGTACGCCCATCGAAAAGAAGCTGGCTGGAAATATGGAGATAAAAAGAACTATGGCGAAAAAACAGACCCTGCCTTAGTGGAGTGGGATATATTACCTGATGAGAAGAAAAATAAGGTCTACGAAATGGTTAAAATTTGGCCAGAAATCCTTGCCAGTTCAAATTTCAGCATAGAACAGCTAAAATTTCCATGTAATTGTGAGGCCCTTGCTTAAGGCAACCCATCTATAATAAGTTTGAAAGAACACAAAACGACGAACCTTTATGGTGTTCGTCGTTCTGTGTTCATCTACCTCTATGCTTTGCCTTTTTCTTTATCTGTCTTAATTCAAATTGTCGTTCCTTTTCTGCTTCTCTTTTTTTACGGTTACACGCTTTTCTCTCCATCTTATTCTGTTCCTGCTTCAGTTTAAGGGCCTGTTGGGCCTTTGTGCCGACGCCAGTATCTCCTAGCTGTCTTTGGATGGCTCTTTGCATTCGTTTCGGGTTTATTTTAGTTTGTTCTCTGGCAAACGCCTCAACAGGAGGACTAAATCGCAGTTGGCTCCAGTTGACAAGAAGATACTGATATACTTCATAGTCCTTTGGCTCAGCACCAAAAACAATTTTGCTTACTTCTAACTTTTCATTGGTTACCCTTTCATAGACCCCTACCCAAAAAGGATCTTCAAAAAATACCGTTAAGCTTATCCTTACCTTGTCCATGTTCATTTCCTCCTTAAAGAAAATTAAACAAAGACTGGACAACCAAGGAGGCAGGTTACTGACAGTATAAAACTGCGTCCGGACTACCAACCGGAACTGTGTTTTTGTCTCTGCATCTTTATTTTAGAACTTTCAAATCCAACCGTCAAGCCTATGAATATGTTGTAAGTCTTCATTTGCTAACATTAGCAAAGGTGGATTAAAGATTCTTTAATTTATGTTGTAAAAAAACACAAAGGTCAATCCCTATCTGCTTATATTCATCTTTGCATTCTTTACTACCGCTTTGGAAGGTATATTGGTGTATATCGATTAGATTTGTGGGCACAGGAAAAAATAACAAGACTTGAAGAGGATATTGAAATGGTAAATATTGCGGCTTTATATCTTCCCAATGTCTTAAACAATTTTATTAATTTTCTCTTCAAATTTAATATTTTATCAAGGGGATAAAATATTAAATTCAGAAGAAATGGTGCTAATAGCATAAATACTAGGTACATAAAATAGTTCCTCACATTGCATTTCAATACCATTATATGGAATTATAAATGCAATGTCCATATATTGAATTTATGAAAGATATGATTTGGAGTCAAAAGACTAAATAAAGCTAAAATAAGATTTTGTAATAAAAAAGCACTGCAGTAAATTGCAGAGAAATGCGATAAAAGCGGGTTGCAAGGTTTGCAACCCCTACGTGGGGGCACATGCCGGAAAAGAAAACCTATCCGGTTATTACTTATAAACCGTAGGGAACGCATCTTATGCGTTCCGTCATCGGGCATCCAACAGAATGGTATACAAGGCGGGAGACAGATCTGCTGCCCCTGCATTTGCAATGCAAGGTTTGCAACCCCTACGTGGGGGTACATGCCAGAAAAGAAAACCTATCCGGTTATTACTTATAAACCGTAGGGAACGCATCTTATGCGTTCCGTCATCGGGCATCCAACAGAATGGTATACAAGGCGGGAGACAGATCTGCTGCCCCTGCATTTGCAATGCAAGGTTTGCAACCCCTACGTGGGGGTACATGCCAGAAAAGAAAACCTATCCGGTTATTACTTATAAACCGTAGGGAACGCA
>JBFNEZ010000232.1:0-5432 GCA_040797825.1 Thermotaleaceae bacterium
AGAAAGTTTAGTATTAATTTAATTAAATTACTTTTAAATAAGCTTCCCCTATTTCACTGGGAGTGAGATTAAATAACGACTCTAGCATGCTGGAAGTATCCTTTGAATATCAAGAAATGGATCCAAGAGAAATGAACGATATCCTGGCAGCCTATCGTTCAAGAAAAAAATATTTCAGATTAGGAAATGGTGCATTTTTATCTTTGACAAATACAGAATTTGAAAAAGTTGCAGATATTATTGATTACCTAGAGTTAAATGATAAGGATTTAAGTAAGAAACTCATTGAATTACCTCGATATCGTGCTATTTATTTAGATGAAATCTTACGGGAAGCTCAGTTGTCAAGTGTCCATAAGAATCAAGCCTTTAAAAGCTTAGTTCAAAATATAAAAGAACCTCAGGATATGGAATTCAGCCTGCCTAAAGAACTAGACCCAATATTAAGGGATTATCAAAAAACAGGTTTTAGGTGGCTGAAAACTTTAGCGGAATATGGAATGGGAGGTATTCTTGCTGATGATATGGGACTTGGAAAAACACTTCAAATATTAGCATTTATTTGCTCGGAAAAAGAGAAAAAATTAGGACCTTCACTTGTAATTGCCCCCACATCTTTGGTATATAATTGGCAAGATGAAGCACAAAAATTTGTGCCTTCTATGAAGATAGTAGTAATATCTGGGGATCCTAAAGAACGACATGAGCTGCTTCAGGAAATAGATCAAGCTGATTTGATTATTACTTCCTATCCCCTAATTCGTAGAGATATCGAATTGTATGAAACCGTTGAATTTGCCTACTGTATATTAGATGAAGCCCAGCATATTAAAAACCCTTCTTCTTTAAATGCCAAAACGGTTAAACAAATTAAAGCAAAAGGATATTATGGGTTAACAGGTACACCTATTGAAAATTCATTGAGCGAAATGTGGTCAATTTTTGACTTTGTTATGCCTGGTTATTTATTAAGTCATGGAAAGTTTGTAAAAAAATACGAAAAACCAATTATCAGGGATCAAAATAACAAAATAATGAATCAACTTGTAAAGCAAATACGTCCCTTTATATTGCGGAGACTGAAAAAGGATGTAGCAAAAGAATTGCCGGAAAAAATTGAAACTAAAGTCATTACTGAATTGACTGAAGAACAGAAAAAATTATATTTACCATATCTACCGCAAGCTAAAACGACTGTAGATAATGAAATATATACCCATGGATTTGAAAAAAGCCAGATGAAAATATTGGCACTATTAACGAGGCTGCGTCAAATCTGTTGTCATCCTTCACTATTCTTAGAGAACTATCAAGGTGATAGTTGTAAATTACTGCTTTTAGAAGATATTGTTCAGGATGCAAAAAAAAGCGGACACCGAATTCTACTTTTTTCCCAGTTTACGAGCATGTTAGATATTATCAGAAGAAAGCTCAATGGAATGGGAATTGAATATTTTTATTTGGATGGGGCTGTCAAGGCACAAGATAGAAGAGATATGGTGTCTGCTTTTCAACAAGGGAACAAGGATATATTTTTAATTTCCTTAAAGGCAGGGGGAACTGGATTAAATCTAACAGGTGCCGATATGGTAATACATTTTGATCCATGGTGGAATCCAGCTGTTGAGGAACAAGCCACCGATCGTGCCTACCGAATTGGACAAAAAAATAATGTACAGGTCTTTAAATTTATTACAAAAGGCACGATTGAAGAAAAGATATACGAACTGCAAAAAAAGAAAAAGAGTTTAATAGATTCAGTTATTCAACCTGGTGAGACACTTATTTCTAAAATGAAGGAAGCTGAAATTAGAGAATTATTTGAACTGTAAAGGGATAATGTATATCAAAACTCAGACCAACGTGTGAAAAGTTGATAATTAAAGTAGGAGATGATTTCCATGCATGAGATAAAACTTACAGATATAAAAGGTATAAAAGTTGGACAAGAACAAGATTTATTGGCAGCAACAGGATGTACGGTTATCCTTTGTGAAGAGGGTGCTACGGCTGGGGTTGATGTAAGAGGTGGAGCTCCAGGTACAAGGGAAACAGATTTATTAAATCCAGTAAATTTGGTAGATAAAGTACATGCAGTCTTTCTCAGTGGGGGAAGTGCCTTTGGTTTGGATGCAGCAGCTGGAATTATGCAATATCTTGAAGAACGTGGGGTTGGATTTGACGTAGGGGTCACAAAGGTTCCAATTGTGACAGGGGCAGTTTTATTTGATTTAATCATAGGAAATCATCAGGTAAGGCCTAATAAAGCTATGGGTTACAGTGCCTGTGAAAAAGCATCTGATAGTGACTATCAAGAAGGGAATGTGGGGGCAGGAACTGGTGCTACAATAGGAAAGTATTTGGGGATAGAATATGCTATGAAAGGTGGAATTGGTATTTATTGTGTACAAGAAGGGTCTCTTCAAGTTGGTGCAGTGGTAGCGGTAAATTGCATGGGCGATGTGGTAGACAATAAGACTGGTAAAATAATTGCTGGTATGCTTGATGAAAATAAATATGACTTTAGAAATACGGAAGAAACCATGATTCAAGACTATTCAAAAAAGAGAAATCTATTTAGCGGAAATACTACAATTGGTGCAGTTATTACCAATGGAAATTTGTCAAAAGCCCAGGCCAATAAAATTGCTTCTATGGCTCATAATGGTTATGCAAGAACCATAAGACCATCTCATTCTATGGTAGATGGAGATACGATTTTTGTTCTAGCAACTGGAGAGGAAGAGGTGGATATAAACGTAGTAGGACTTTTGGCAGCAAGGGTCGTTGAAGAAGCAGTGATGAGGGGTGTATCAAAAGCAGATTCTTTGCATGGGGTTGTCTCTTTAAAAGATTTGATGAGATAAAGGGGCCTTTATTTACTTCATTTTTATTTTATGATAGAATGACTATGATTTAAAATTCAGGTGCAAAAGAAGTAAGGAGTGGAATAATGGGAAGACACGGAACAATAGCAAATAGAAAAGAAAAACAAGATGCCAAAAAAGCAAAGATATTCACAAAATATGCTAAGGCCATTGCTGTTGCAGCAAGTCAAGGGGGCTCTGATGTTGAATATAATGCAACATTAAAAAATATTATTGATAAGGCAAAATCTCTGAATATGCCCAATGACAATATTGAAAGAGCTGTGAAAAAGGGAGCCTCCAACAATGAAGGAGACAACTTTGAGACGATTACCTATGAAGGCTATGGACCTAATGGAATAGCAGTAATAGTAGAAACACTAACGGATAATCGTAATAGAACCGGTGCAAATATGCGTTACTATTTTGATAAAAATAAAGGAAACCTTGGGACAACAGGTTGTGTAGGCTATATGTTCGATAAAAAGGGTCAAATCATTATCGAAGCTGCGCCAAATGTCAATGAGGATGAACTGATGGAAGTTGCATTAGAGGCTGGTGCAGAAGACTTCATACCAGACGAAGAGGGTTATGAGATTGTTACATCTCCAGAAGACTTTTCTGCAGTGAGAGATGCTTTAAGTGCTAAAGGGTACCAGTTTGTTTCTGCGGAAGTAACCATGATTCCACAAACCGCAACAAAGCTGACTACTGATGAAGAACTAAAAATGATGAACAGATTGATTGATATGCTTGAAGAGGACGATGATGTTCAGGAAGTGTGGCACAACTGGGAAATGGAGTAAGAGAGTGAGCAACTTGGACGCCTTTTTATATGAATGTAAAAACTCATATGAAAGGGTGTTTTTATACTTAGAATAGATGTTTATCAAGCCATGTTTGACTCATAAAATAAGTAAAAGGAGTCAGTTGATTGTGAAACAAGAAAAGAACTATTGCAAAAAATGCAAGTATTTTTATATAACCTGGGATATGAATTTTCCTAATGGGTGCAAAGTATTTAATTTAAAATCAAAAAGGCTTCCAGAGATAATCATATTTCAATCTACCGGAAGGCTCTGTGAAAATTTTATTCAAAAAGATCAAAAATAAATAATACACATGCTTTTTGAAGAAAGATACTCAATATATGAAGAGAAGCTTTTAAACATAATGGGTAAAGTAAACTGTTTAAAGGAAGTATTTACAAAGGAGTTTCACACAATGAAGATTCCAATACCCCGAAAAGTAGAATGGATTTTAAAAATTATAAATGACTTTGGCTACGAGGCTTTTATTGTGGGCGGCTGTGTAAGGGATTTCTTGTTAGGAAGAATACCTAAGGATTGGGATATAACTACCAATGCTAGACCAGAAATAATTGTTAAAATATTTGAAAATAAGGGATGCAAAGTAATTCCAACTGGCATAAAGCATGGGACCGTTACGTTGATCCAAAATGAAGATTGTTTCGAAATTACAACCTATAGAGTTGATGGGATATATCTAGATAATAGAAAGCCTAGCAAAGTAGAGTTTACAGCAAATATTCAGGAAGATTTATGTAGAAGAGATTTCTCTATTAATGCGATGGCCTATAACACTAAAGATGGTTTAATCGATTATTTTAATGGATATGAAGATTTAAAGAATAGAGTTATAAGGTGTGTGGGTAATCCAGAGAATAGATTTCAAGAGGATGCCCTTAGAATGATGAGAGCCATTAGGTTTACAGCTCAATTGGGATTTAAGCTGGAGAAAGGAACTCAAATAGGTATTTGTGATAACGCATATTTGTTAGAAAATATCAGTAAGGAAAGAATACGAGAAGAGTTTAATAAAATAATCCTTGCGGATAGTCCAGCATCTTATATAAAAAAAATGGTTTCTTTGAATCTAATGAAATATATTATTCCTGAAATATATCAGTGTGTTGGATTTGAGCAACACTATCGGAATCACCATAAAGACCTATTCAACCATATTCTAGATGTTGTCGATAATATAGAGTGTGATTTAATACTGAGGTTATCTGCCTTGTTTCATGAGATTGGAAAACCACGGGCTTTTGTAGTGGATGAAAATGGAATAGAGTATTTTGATAGACATCACTTAATAAGTGCAGATATGACAAGGGTAATTATGAAACGATTGAGATATGACAACCAATCTATTGAACAAGTAACCACCTTGGTTAGAGAGCACATGTTAGAATTAGAGATATCAGAATTATTAACACTTAAAAAGTTTATCAATAGATTAGGAATCGAAAACTTGGATAGAGCTTTCAAGCTTCAAATAGCTGATGCAAAAGCTTCTGCAAAGAAAGAAAGTATGAAAAATATCGCTATTTTACGAGATAGAATTGAAAAAATATTGAATGAAAAACAACCCATATCTTTAAGTGAGCTGAAAATCAATGGATATGACTTGATAGCCCTAGGAATACCAAAAGGAAAGGAAATTGGAGATATATTAAATAAGCTAATGGAAATTGTACTAGAGCATCCAGAATTCAATCAAAAAGAGAAACTGCTTGAGCTTGTAAAGCAGCAAGAGGGAATC
>JBFNEZ010000233.1:0-5411 GCA_040797825.1 Thermotaleaceae bacterium
AGGACTCCTCCTCTCTTATATTATAGCTTTTTAATTTTATTCGAGTTTTCAAAAAAAATCAATCTATTATTACCCTTTTTACAAAATAACCCCTTCTATATTTAGAAGAGGTTATTTTGTAATCAATTTATTTTCATAATTATTCAGATACCATTTCAACACCGGCAGCCTCTGGTAGTTTTTTCAGTTTATGATAGGCAAAGGTTCCTCGAATGCTATTTGCAAAGGCTGTACAAAATATAATCAGCATAAAGTCAAACTTAAAACCGTACTCCATCATCATGAGGATTCTCTCGATTATGTAGAGGCTCAAGCCCAACACAGAAGCTATTCTTGACATTTTGTAAATACCAAATCCAATGGCTAAAAAGGCTGCAACATCAATAAATGCCAAAAAATCAATATCAAACCAATCAAATCCTAACGCTCCTAAAATGATCATCAATGTTGTCATACCACTGATGGTCATTGATGCATAAAATCCTTGTTTGGCTAGGGATTTAGCTCCTTCAACATCTGCTATTTTGTTTTTCATAACATTTCTCCTTTTGCTGTAATTTCATTCACAATTATGGTATTTTGTATTCAATAAGTTCATATATGGAATTTTATACAATTATCCTTTTTGTTTCAAGCTTTTTCCACTAAAATAGGACTATCCCACCAGGTGTTATAGTCCTCAAGTTTTAATTTCCCATTAAATTCATAGTGCTTGTGTTCTTGTTTGAAAACAACTATTTATTCTTGGGAAGTTTTAGCCACAGCCATTGCATCGTGAACAGTTGCTGCGGCAGCCTCCGCATTTTCTCTCAAAGGGCTTAATTGTAAAGGTATATTTGCTAATATCCAATTCAAATTTTTCATTAAATGTGACCTTGTTGTCATCAAATTCTATATGGCAGGGAAGCAACTCCATTGCTTCCGGATTAAATAAACTTGGCCTTAAATAGGGCTCAAACTGTATATGATTCCCTTCAGCGTCAACAGCCTCAACTTTATTATGGGATGTAATCAAGGATTTTACCTTTCCTGTTTTATCAAAACACAAAGAATTATTATCCCCATGAATACCAATGGCATTCATATTATAGGCCAGAATTTCACCAATAGGAGTATCCACAGTCACTGGTTCTGCTGGTTCGCAGGATTTGAGTTTCCCATCAGGATAAAGTGAAATACCGATTCTATTTTCCAATCTGCCTATAGGTGTCTGTAAAGAAAATCTAGCCTGTGGCCAGAAGGTAATACTTTTTACACCCCCATCATCATAGAAGTAAGTTCCAATGATTTTTTGACAAATTTTACCGAATGAAAGTTCAAAGCTAAACTCCTTAGCCAGACTGTATTCATCCTCTTCTGTCCAATATCCTGTTATTTTTCCGTTCAAAGGAAAAATTCTTTTTATATTTCCACTTTCATAGAAAACAATTTGCTCCGCTGGCATTGTACCACAAATTGTTTCCATATCCATTTGTTCTTGTAATACAATACTCTTAAGGTTTCCATTTTCATAAAAGGATAGGGACTTTGTATATTTACGCCGTACTCCATCATCTTCAAATTGCGGCACTAGCCTACCATAAGGTGTATTGATTTCATTATGTGCATCTACCATGCATTCTGCCACAGGGCCCTCCGAATAGTAACGTATCCAAGCTACTCCTCGCAGCAAGCCATACTTTGTAGCTAGTTCTCTCAATACTTTCACCTCCAAAGGATATCTAAACTGTAATAGATTATTATATCACGCCGAATTTTTTTGTCAATTCAGAAAATGAATCCAGTCTCGATCTATATAGCAACTGGAAACAATATTCTTGCTATAAAAATTATAAAAGCCAAAATAATACCGCTTAATAAGGTGGAAGTTGTGACCACCTGTGAAACAAAGTCCGGACATGTGTCAGAGTCTATAGCAATAAGGGCTATATTTACAGCAGTAGGCGCAGCAGATGAAATCAGAATGGTTTGAGCAATAACACCCTCAAATCCCATAATGTAGATTAGAAATAATGTTAAAAGTGGACCTACTATTAGTCGTAGAATTGTTGTAAAATACACATTTTTATCTTTCAAATTGAGCTGAGTTTTAGAAAGTTGTATTCCTAAGGTAATCAGGATCAGGGAAACAAAGCCTTCCTTTACCTGTGAAAGAGAAGACCAGATTGGAATTTCAGTTAAATCATAAGGAATTTGTTTCATAATAAAAGCCAGTGGAATGGCATGAATAGAAGGCATACTTAGAATTCTCTTTACAGAATCTCTCCAGTGAAGTTTTCCTCTATTTGCATTAAAAAAACCAATACTATACATAGAGATATTCTGGGTAATATAAATTACAAACTGAGTAGCTAGGGCTATATCTAAATAAGGCCTTTGACCATTTTTTATAAAAGGACTGCTGCTGAACACCAACATAACAATGGGAATTCCAATATTTCCAACATTATAAAACATAACAGAGTTTTTTATAGCACTGGCCATATTACTATCATATTTTTTTAGTTTAATGACAATATTTGTAAGAATTTCATTGAACAGTAGAAATAAAATTGAGTATATAAACACCTTAAACATTTCATATGGAATTGTTGTTGTATACAGATTCACAAATATAAATATAGGCAGATAAATATTTACATTAATTTTGCTCAATGTTTGAATATCAAAATCTTTCTTCTTACTTACATAGTATCCTAAGAAAATAAGGACAAAAATTGGAAGAATACTATTGGTTATAATATGCAAAAAAACTTTCATTCTGTTCTCCTTTCAGTCAGCTACCCGGTGCCAGGCTTCGTGCTATTTTCTTATTTAATGAATCTTTGTTTAAATCCCTATATCTCCTCTATGAATTATATACTAATAAACCTTTTTACGTCAATGCCTACAAAACCATAGTTTTCAGGACATCGATTTCCTTTTCTGTTTTTTTAAAATTATTTCTAACATGGATTCCGTTCACAGCCATAGAAATGGATAGCATATAAAAACTACAACCGCAAGTTGTAGTTTTTATATGCTATCCATTATTTAATAAGGATATTTGACGGATTACATCATACTATTTTCCAGCTGTTCCGCCCGTTGCCCCTTGGCTTTTCATGATTTTTTTAGCTCCCTCTGTTGCCGCCATCTTTCCATCTAGCATTACCCAGATGGCTTCAACACCATCAAGACTTTCCACAAAGACTTTGCTCTCCTCATAGGCCATTAAAAATACAGCTGTTGATAGATAATCCGCAATTCCTGAATCTTCTGTGATTATGGTCACCGCTTTATAATATGCACCAGGCATAAGGGTTTTAGGATCAATAAGATGGTGCAGTGCTTTTCCATCAACAACATAATATCGTTGATAATCTCCACTGCTCACAACGGAACCCTCACTCATAAAAACTGTGTCCAGTAGATTCTCTTGTTCCCCAACAATATATTTGTCAGGATTCTGTATACCCACACCCCATCGTTCTCTTAAACCATCAAGGGGTTTTCCTAATACCCGTATATTTCCACCAGCACTAATGAGTCCCGATGTAAAACCCTCTTCTATTATCTCTTCTGCAACCAGCTCTGCTGCATACCCCTTTGCAACAGCACCCACATTTAATTTCATTTTTTCGTCATCCAGATATACTGTACTATTCTCAATGTCAATGATCACCTTTTCTATATCCATATGCTTTCCAGCCTCTATCAATTCTTCCATCGGTGGTAACTTTGCATTTTCGGGATCAAGCATTCCCTGTTCACGATAATCGTGCCAAATCTCTAAAACCGCTCCCATAGCAATATTGGTCTTTCCTCCTGTTCGGTCATACCACTCCTTGGAAAAAATCAGAAGATCAATAATCTCTTTATCTACCTTTACAGGCTTGATACCTGCGTTGTCATTAATAGTTTTTACATTGTTGATGCCTTCGTAATTGTTGTAAATATCATATAATTTATGAAGGGCTAGAAATCGTTGATGAATTTTTTCCACGTAGGATTCAAACTCTTCCTTCGTCTTTGTATACCCTACTACTTGAGTTACAGTATCAAAGGTATCAAAAAAACTACTGTCATATTTATGATAAACTATCTTATCCCCTCTTACACAGCCAGTAAACAACATTACAACGAATAGAACGGTCATCCATCTTCCATTTATCCCTTTCATTTACATCACCCTACTTTATCATAGCAGATGATGTTTTATTTAACAAGAAAATCCAATGTAAGTTAAAATCCATATCGAAATATACTTTTTAAAAACAATGATAGGCTTATTGCAACTGTTCTTAGTGAATTTAGAGGAAAGTATGGTAAAAGACCCTTTGTTCCAGGTAATCCTGACTGGCTCCGCTGAATTTGGATTAATGGCTTTTAAATAATTAAAATAAGAGCAGAGGTCCCCCAAAGACCTATGCTCTTATTTACAACTATATTTATTTTACTTCTACAATCCATCCTTCAGGTCCTTTAACATCTCCGAATTGAATGCCACAAAGGGTATCATAAAGTTCTTTCGTTACAGGACCTACTTCTTTTTCACTATAGAATACATGAAGATTTCCTTTATATTCTATGCCGCCTATCGGCGTAATCACAGCAGCAGTGCCGCAAGCACCTGCTTCTTTAAATTCATCTAACTTGTCAATGTATACGTCTCTTTCTTCAATCTCCAGCTTTAGATACTCTTTTGCAATATGAATCAAAGAGTATTTTGTAATACTAGGAAGGATAGAAGGAGATTTTGGTGTAATAAATTTATTTTCCTTGGTAATACCAAAGAAATTGGCTGCCCCTACCTCTTCTATTTTTGTATGGGTCACTGGATCAAGATAAATGCAATCTGCAAAACCTTTTTTTACAGCAACTTCATGGGAAAGTAAGCTCCCTGCATAATTCCCACCTACTTTTGCAGCCCCCGTTCCATAGGGTGCCGCTCTATCATAATCAGATACTGTAAAGTTTACAGGTACCATTCCTCCCTTAAAGTAGGCGCCAACTGGTATACAGAACACACAGAATAAATACTCTGGAGCAGGCTGCACGCCAATGGTATTGCCCACCCCTATCATAAAAGGTCTAATATAAAGGGTTGCTCCATATCCATAAGGGGGTACATAGTGCTCATTTGCCTTGACTACCTTTATACAGGCATCTATAAACTTCTCCTCTGGAATTTCAGGCATAAGGATACGCTTACAGCTTTCCTGCATACGCTTTGCATTTTGATCCGGTCTAAATAGTTGAATTTTTCCTTCTTTGGTGCGATAGGCTTTTAGTCCCTCAAAACATTGTTGACCATAATGAAGCGCCGTTGATGCTTCACTAATGCTCAGCATATTGTCTTCAACGAGTACCCCTTCATCCCATTTTCCATCCTTCCATTTGGAAACGTATCTAAAGTCAGTCTTCATATA
>JBFNEZ010000234.1:0-5377 GCA_040797825.1 Thermotaleaceae bacterium
GCTTTAAAAATGTCGCTGATTTTAAGTGCTTTTGTTGAGTCGATTGCCATAGACAAACATAATAAAAAATATTTATATAAAAACGAATTTTCTGAAAATTATTCTGTCAAATGACTAAATTTTGTGGTAATATATAAAGAATACAAAAAATAGAGTTCCAAAAGGACCATGCAGAGGATTTATATCTGTAGGCTGTGTTATTCATACTTATGTTTTTGGGATACAATATACTTTTGGAAAAGAGGCTACAAGGGTATTGACTCCTATCCTTTCATAAGCAGCCAGGATATAGTCACATAAAAATTCAGTGGATCAAGGGATGGTTAATGCGAACAATAAAAATAGTTAAAGGGGGAAGACAAGTGGTAAATAATATTGGTTATCCTTCTAAGCAAGGACTTTATGATCCACAATTCGAGAAAGACAGCTGTGGCGTTGGTTTTGTGGCTAGCATCAAGGGAGAAAAAACCCATGACATCGTTAAAAAAGGACTAAAGGTCCTTGTGAATTTAACCCATAGGGGTGCGGTGGGTTCAGACCCACAAACTGGTGATGGGGCAGGTATTCTAACACAGATTCCCGATGAGTTTTTTAGGATATATTGCGATAATTTAGGCATTAACCTGCCTGCACCTACAGAATATGCTATAGGAATGGTATTTTTACCCAAGGAACCCGCACTGCGTCTTCAGTGTGAAGGTATTCTCGAAAGAATTGTGGAAGAAGAAGGGCAGAAATTATTGGGTTGGAGAGATGTTCCTACAGATAACCGAAGCATCGGTGAAACGGCTAAGGGAACAGAGCCTACAATCCGACAGCTCTTTGTAAAAAAGGCAAAGGGTATCGACCAAGAAGCCTTTGAAAGACGTCTTTATATTATCCGTAAAAGAGCGGAAAATGAAGTGAAGAAGCTGGTGGCCAGAAATTCAGAGTACTTTTATATATGTAGTATTTCCAGTAAAACCATTGTCTACAAAGGACTTTTGCTGGCAGATCAAATTAATAAATATTATGTGGACTTAAATGATATTAACTTCAAAAGTGCTATTGCCCTCGTTCATCAAAGATACAGCACCAACACCTTTCCTACATGGGATTTGGCCCATCCTTATCGCTATATTGCCCACAATGGAGAGATCAATACCATTCGCGGCAATCGAAACTGGATGAATGCCCGAGAGGGAGTATTGAAATCAGAGGTGTTTGGAGAAGAGATCAGCAAGCTGTTTCCTGTCATTAGCCCAAATGCCAGTGATTCTGCATCCTTGGACAATGCATTAGAGTTATTGGTAGCCGATGGCAGATCCATTGCCCATTCTTTAATGATGTTGATTCCTCAAACATGGGCAGACAATGATGTGATGGCACCCTACAAACGAGCTTTTTATGAATACCATGGCTCCATGGTAGAACCCTGGGATGGTCCAGCGGCCGTAGCCTTTACCGATGGGGTGCAGATTGGTGCTGTTTTGGATAGAAATGGCCTTAGACCAGCTCGATATGTGATTACAAAAAGTGGTCTTGTGGTTATGGCTTCTGAAGCAGGCGTCCTGGAGATTGATCCAAGGGAAGTGGAGTCCAAGGGAAAATTAAAGCCAGGAAAAATGTTTTTAGTAGATACAAAAATAGGCAAGATTATTCCTGATAATGAATTAAAGAAAAGAATTTGTACAGAAAAACCCTATGTAGAAATGATAGAAAACTGCAAGATAACATTAGACCAGTTGGAATCCCCTGAGGAAAAATCAGAGTTTGATGGAGACAGCCTATTGGAAAAACAGCAGGCCTTTGGATATACCCTGGAGGACTTAAAGCTGATTTTAGGAACCATGGCGGCTGCAGGAAAGGAGCCTATTGGTTCCATGGGGAATGATACACCCTTGGCAGTTCTATCCAATCGACCTCAATTGTTGTTTGCATACTTTAAACAACTATTTGCCCAGGTAACCAATCCACCTATTGATTGTATTCGTGAAGAAATGGTAATGTCCCTGACAAACTTTATTGGAACTCAGGAAAATATACTAAACAAGACATTGCCCAATCAGGCATTTATAGAGATAAAAACGCCTATCTTGACCAACTTAGACATGGCAAAAATAAAAGCCCTTCGTAATAAGGATTTTAAAACAACCACCATACCGATTACCTTTAAATATGATACGGGAATAGAGGGTTTTAAAGCAGCACTGCAGCAGATGTGTGAAAGAGCATCCAAACGAATTGAAGAAGGCTATAATATTGTGGTGTTAAGTGATAGAAACGTGGGGTCCTATGATGCAGCCATACCGAGTTTGCTTGCTGTTTCTGCTTTACAACATCACCTCATTAAAGAGAAGACGCGAACAAAAATATCTCTGATTATAGAGACGGCAGAGGCCAGAGAAACGATGCATATGGCGCTCTTAATCGGGTATGGCGCTTCTGCGGTAAATCCTTACATGGCCTTCGAATCCATCGATGCTATGATAAAAAATGGGGATTTAAAGGATTTAACTTTTGAAAAAGCAGAAAAAAATTATGTAAAAGCTTTATCGGAAGGTTTGTTAAAAATACTTTCCAGAATGGGGATATCTACCTTACAAAGCTACCATGGGGCTCAGATATTTGAAGCCATTGGCTTATCCAGCCAGTTCATCAATGACTACTTTGAGGGAACCCCTTCTCGTATAGAGGGCGTAGGAATTGAGACCATTGGAGAAGAGGTATTGATTCGCCACAAAAATGCCTTCAATAAAATCAGAAAACCAATCGCAGAGTTGGATGTGGGGGGAAGCTATGCCTGGAGAAAGGATGGAGAATACCATCTATTCAATCCAGAGACCATCTACAAGCTCCAACTGGCAACGAGAAGAAAGGACTACAATGTATATAGGGAATACGCCAAGGTGATCAATGAACAAAATGAAAATCTCTGTACTGTCAGAGGGCTATTAAAATTTAAAGAACGCACCCCTGTTCCTATCGATGAAGTAGAACCCGTGGGGGAAATTATAAAAAGATTCTGTACAGGAGCTATGTCCTTCGGTTCTATCAGCAAAGAGGCCCATGAAACCATTGCCATTGCCATGAACCGATTGGGTGCAAGAAGTAATTCTGGTGAAGGTGGAGAGGATGCCCAGAGATATAAGCAGGAAGAAAATGGGGACATCAAAAGAAGTGCCATCAAGCAGGTAGCTTCTGCCCGCTTTGGCGTTACTACGGAATACCTCGTCAATGCTGATGAACTGCAAATTAAGATGGCACAAGGCGCAAAACCAGGAGAAGGAGGGCAGCTTCCAGGAAGTAAGGTAGATGAAGCTATTGCCAAAACAAGACACTCTACTCCAGGTATTGATTTGATTTCACCACCACCCCACCATGACATTTATTCTATAGAGGATTTGTCTCAGTTGATATTTGATCTAAAGAGCGTCAATCCAGCTGCTAGGATTGGTGTGAAGCTAGTATCAGAGGTAGGGGTAGGAACTGTAGCTGCTGGGGTTGCCAAGGCCCATGCCGATGTGATCCTGATTAGTGGGCATGACGGTGGAACCGGTGCTTCGCCAGTATCCTCCATTAAACATGTAGGGACACCCTGGGAGTTAGGATTAGCAGAAGCTCAGCAGGTACTGCTTCTCAATAATTTAAGAAGCAGGGTAAGGTTGCAAACCGATGGACAGCTAAAAACAGGTAGAGATGTGGCTATCGCTGCGCTCTTGGGAGCAGAAGAATTCGGCTTTGCAACTACAGCTTTGGTGGTGCTAGGTTGTACCATGTTGAGAAACTGTCATCAAAATACCTGTGATATGGGGATTGCAACGCAAGATCCTGAGATGAGAAAGCACTTTAAGGGAAAACCTGAATATATTATTACCTTCTTTACCTTTATTGCGCAAGAGGTAAGGGAGATTATGGCTCATCTTGGCTTTAAGACCATGAATGAAATGATTGGCCGTGTAGATGTTTTAGAAGCCAATAAAGCTATAAAGCATTGGAAGGCCAACAAGATAGAGCTATCACCTATCCTGTATAAACCAGATATGCCAAGGAGAATTAAACCCTATTGTGTAACAGCTCAAGATCATGGTCTCGATAAGCTGATGGATCATAAATTGCTGCAAGTTGCCCAGTATGCTATTGAAAATGGGCATAAGATCCGATCCAGCTTTGAAATCAAAAATGTTAATCGTTCCGTAGGGGCTATGATTAGTGGTAAGATTGCTAAAAAGTATGGGGAACAAGGGTTGGAAGAAGATACCATTATCTTTAAGTTCTACGGTTCAGCAGGGCAAAGCTTTGGCGCATTTGGTGCAAAGGGATTGACATTGGTTCTTGAAGGAGAAGCCAATGACTATGTAGGAAAGGGATTATCAGGAGGAAAACTGATCATCAAAACCCCTGAAAATGCATCCTATAAACAAGATCAAAACGTAATCGCAGGAAATACAATTCTTTATGGTGCTACCAGCGGAAAGGTATTTATTAATGGAACTGTAGGCCAGCGATTTGCTGTTAGAAACAGTGGTGCCATCGCAGTTGTGGAGGGAGTAGAAGATCACTGCTGCGAATATATGACCGGTGGTATGGTTGTGGTACTAGGTAGAACTGGTAGAAACTTTGCAGCAGGTATGAGCGGTGGTGTTGCTTATGTATTGGATGGAGAGGGAGATTTTGAAGAAAAGTGCAATAAGAGCATGGTTACTGTAGAAGCCGTTGAAGAGGCAGAGGAACTAGCCCTCATCTATAGCATGATTGAGGAACATTATGAGGCAACCAACAGCCAAAAGGCGGCTTTAATTCTCAAACAATGGGAACAGTATCAGATTCAATTTAAAAAGGTAATCTCTCCAGCATACAAATCGGTGCTAGAGAAAATGAAGCAAGAGAGAGCGGAAAAATTAGAGGATACTGCATTTATGGAAGTCTGCAGCAGCGAGGAGGTATAAGATATGGGTAAACTATATGGATTTAATGAATACAATCGAGAAACATCTCCGAAACGGCCTGTAGAAGAAAGAATAAAAGACTATAAAGAGCTGTATCTTGAATTTCCAGAAGAAAGTCTCATGCAGCAAGGAGCACGGTGTATGGACTGTGGGACCCCTTTTTGCAACTGGGGCTGTCCATTGGGAAATATTATTCCCGATTTTAATGATTTGGTATATCGTGGAGAATGGAAGAAGGCATTTAAGCGGTTAAGCCTGACCAATCCATTTCCAGAGTTTACAGGAAGGATTTGTCCTGCATTATGTGAGGGATCCTGTACACTGGGAGTCAATAGAGAACCAGTGTCCATTCGAGAGATTGAACTGCACATTATTGAGCGAGCCTTCAAGGAAGGCTGGATCAAGGCCAATCCACCAAGGGTTCGAACAGGCAAAAAAATAGCCATTAT
>JBFNEZ010000235.1:0-5365 GCA_040797825.1 Thermotaleaceae bacterium
ATCTAATACAATATTATAATACATGAATGTATATTGAAAATATCACATTTAAAAAAACAGCTTTGCAATATTTTTTTGGAAATCTATTGAAATAAAATTTCAAAACATAATCAACATGGTTTGAATTTTATTTAAGCAACTATTTCTGAAATGAAATTTTATACAAAGCTTTATAAAGGAGGATGCACAAAAATATGAAATTAACTGTCGAAACAATCAGAATACATGATGTTAAATTCGGCGATGAAACGATTTACAAAAATGGTATTTTACATATCAACAAAGATGATATTCTTGATTTTGCAAAAGATGAAGAATGTCTAGAAACGTTGAAAATCGATATAGTCAAACCGGGTGAAAAAGCCAGAATTGTTAATGTAGTTGATGTAGTTCAACCTAGATGCAAGATGGATGGAAGTATTGATTGGCCAGGTGTTTTAACCGATGAATATGAAATTGCAGGTAAAGGCACTACAAGAGCAGTTGAAGGAATGGGAATAGTGCTATGCCAAAACAATACATACTGGTCAAGAAAATGGGGCTCATTTGATATGAGTGGTCCATGTGCAGAAAATACACCATATGCACAAATGCCAGAATTAATTCTTGAGCCAATAGCACCTAAAGCTGATTTTAGAGATTACCGTGAAGCTATAAGAAGGATTGGATTTAAAACTAGTATTTTGCTTGCAAAAGCAACACTTGGAACTATAGCCGAAAAAACTGAGATATTTGATATAGAGAAACAATATCCAGATCTTCCAAACATAGCATATTCATTTCAGATTTATTCAAAGCAATATGATACTAACAACTATAGAGAACCCATGTTTTATGGTAATGCAATACCTGACAGTCTGCCAATAATTATACAGCCTACAGAGGTACTTGATGGGGCGATATCACCTTGTGGAGGTTTTAGATGTATTACCACATATGAAATTCAAAATCATCCTGTAATTGTAGAACTTATGAGACGACACGGAAAAGATTTGAACTTTGTTGGCATCATCATAACAGTAACTTCTGTGGAGGCAAAACACCGTTATCTAGTTTCAAAAATGGCTGCCAATATGCTTAAAGAAATATATAAAGCTGATGGAGTTGTTATAACAAAGGGAGTAGGTGGAGCATCTACACTATGTGTAGGAGCAATTGCAAGTGAAGCTGAAAAATTAGGAATTAAAGCAGTTCCGATAATTCAAATTCTTAATGCGCAGAGTAATCTAGCTACAGAGTGCCTTATAAGTGAACAAAATGTTGATTCGATAGTGCAATCAGGTACATACTATCATTCATATACCCTACCACCAGTAGATGTGATATATGGGGGGCCACAGGATACAATATATATGAGTGGAAATGATGGTGTTATTGGAGGGCACAAGATAGCTACTGGTAGTCCAGCAATTGGAGAGGTGGTTACTTCTTGTATGAAACAAGTAGGAATGATGAGTCAAGTAGGAAATTCTTATGGTAAAGCTGTAGATTATTAGAGTTTAAAGGGAGTGATATTGTGAGTGATAAAAAATGGCGAGCGGTATGCTTTGTTAATCAATTTTTCGGACAAATGGGAGGCGAAGACATGGCATCTGTAGGCTTCAGTGCAACTGAAGCTGCGGTTGGGCCAGCAATACTTTTTAATTCAAAACTTGGAAATGATTGTGAAGTGGTGGGAACGGTAATTTGTGGTGATAACTATTTTGCTGAGAATATAGAATCCGCAGTGGAAGAAGGGGTAGCTTTAGTAAAACAATTAAAACCAGATATTTTCTTTGCTGGACCTGCTTTTAACGCAGGTAGATATGGAATAAGTTGTGGAAATATGGCGGCTGCAGTTGCTAAGCAATTGGGTATTCCAACGGTTACCGGTATGTATCACGAGAATCCTGCTGTTGAAATGTTTAGAAAAGATACCTATATTGTAAAAACCAAAATTCTTTCCTCGGATATGAGAAGAGTAGTACCTAAGATGGCTAACATTGGTCTTCGTTTACTTAAAAAAGATTTCATCGGAAGTGCTGAAAGCGAAGGATATGTTAAACGTGATATTATTCTTAATGAAATCCAAGAAAAAAATGCTGCAGAAAGAGCTGTTGATATGGTTCTAAAAAAGATAAAGGGAGAACCATTTACAAGCGAGATTCTTCCACCTAAGTTTGATATTGTAGAACCAGCTCCTGCCGTTAAAGATATTACTAAAGCAAAACTTGCTTTAGTAACAGATGGAGGACTAATTCCTGAAGGTAACCCCGACAAATTAAAACCAAATGCAAGTGTAGCATGGGGAGAGTATAATTTAAATGAGCTTTTATCAAATAAACATTTTGTAATTCATAGTGGTTATGACGGAACTTGGGTACTAGAAAACCCTTACCGTTTATTTGCTCAGGATGCACTTTTGGAATTAGTAGATGAAGGAAAGCTTGGGGCTCTTGAAGAAAATGTATACGTAACCTGTGGAAATTGCGCATCAGTTGCAGCTGCTACTAATAAGGGTCAGCAGATTGCAGAGAAAATAAAACAATCAGGAGTTGATGCTGTAATCCTTACATCAACCTGAGGCACTAGCACTCGTTGCGGGTCAACGATCACTAAAGAAATTGAAAGGGTAGGCATTCCTGTGGTTCAAATTGCAGCTGTTGTTGATATTGCAAAATCCGTAGGTGTATCTAGAATACTTCGTGGATTTGCAATTACATGCCCTGTTGGGAATCCTACATTAGGAACAGAAGATGAAAAAATTTCTCGAAGACGTTATATGGAAAAAGCTTTAGATATGCTTGAAAAACCAGGAAATCCAAACATAATAGAAGATGTTCACTAATTAATCAAGGTAAGTATTATGATGCTCCAAAAGATGAAAATATCTTCCTGTAATATAAATTTTGATAAATAGACTTTGAAATTATTGTTGAAACTTGATGAAGCTCAATGAGAAACTCAATGATAAAATAAAAAATTATGGTAATATTGTATAGAGAAGAATATTATAGTAAGATTGGAGATTAAATATGAAAAGTTTATCAAATCCAACGGTGTTTTGTTGCAGAGTGGAAGAAAATTTAAATAAGCTGACAAAATCAGAAAAAAAAGCTGCCGATTACATGACAGAAAGTCAAGAAAAAATAATTTATCTTTCAATTTCAGCCTTGGCTGAAGCAGCAAATACCAGTGAAGCAACAATTGTAAGAATATGCAAAAAACTTGGATACAGTGGTTTCCAAGATTTGAAAATAAGTGTTGCACGTGAGCTCGTAACTCATGAGGAATTGATACATGAGGAACTTAAAGCTGATGACAATACCAGTGTAATTATAGAAAAGACCTTTAATGGTATTATACAAACTCTTACTATGACAAAGAATGCGCAAAGAACTATAGATATGGAAAAAGCTATAAGGACAGTTTCTGAAGCCAACAAGATTATTATAATTGGAAGCGGAAATTCAGCTGCAATTGCAAATGATGCTCAACATAAATTTCTTAGAATAGGACTTGATGTTCATGCTTACACAGATACTCATATGCAAATGATAGCCGTGTCATCATTAAATGAAAGAGATGTTATTTTGGCAATTTCCCATTCTGGTAGCTCTCGAGATATAGTTGAAGCTGTGGAAATGGCAAAACATAAAGGAGTAACAACTATAAGTATAACAAGTAGTGGAATATCTCCTGTTACAAAAAAAACTGACATAAATCTATTTACATATTCACAAGAAACTAAGTACCGCATGTATGCTCTATCCTCACGTATTGCAATGCTAGCTATAATAGATACAATTTATACTGGAGTAGCATTAGAAAAAGGAGAAGAAGCAATTAATAATTTTGAAGCTCTTGAGAAAGCCCTTATTGTTAAAAAATATTAACATATAAAGCAGATAATAACTTCAAATTTTTGATAAAAACGTCAAAGAGGGGGAAAAAAAATGAACAAAAAACTTTTTGGGGTAGACTTTGGAACTGGCGGATGTAAAGCTACCGTAATAGATTTATATGGAAATGTTTGTGCAACTGCTTTTCAAGAGTACCCTTCTGAGCATCATCACCCTGGATGGTCAGAGCAAAATCCACAACTTTGGTTAGATGCCTTCGTAAATACAGTAAATAGCTGTAGAGAGCAATTAAATAATAATTTTTCTGAAATTCTAGGTTTAGCTATTACGGCTTCCACCCATAATGCTGTTTTATTAGATAAAGATGGAAATGTAATAAGAAACTGTATCATGTGGAACGACCAACGAAGTGGTGACCAGTGTATTCGTCTTAAAGAAGAGTATGGAGACAAAATTTTTGAAATAGGTATGCAAATGCCAACTCCAACTTGGACATTACCTCAGCTTATGTGGGTTAAGGAAAATGAACCTGAAAATTATCAGCAGGTTTCTCGATTATTATTTACTAAGGATTATATAAGATCTTTTGTTACGGGAGATTTTTGTACTGATATCGTAGATGCTCAGGGAAGTTTATTATATAATGCAAATGAAAATCGGTGGTCTAAGGAATTGTGTGATATGATTTCACTACCTTTAGAAGTATTACCTCCGGTTAAGGCTTCAAAAGAAATAGTAGGACATGTGAAAAAAAGAATAACAGAATTAACAGGGTTGCCAGAGGGATTGCCAGTAATAGCAGGTTGTTCTGATACTGCTGCAGAGGATTTTGGTGCAGGGGCAGTGAAAACCGGTCAAATAATAGTTAAAATGGCAACAGCTGGAAATGTAAATATCGTCTCTAATACGAGTCACCCTCATCCAAAAACCTATACATATCCTTATTCTGTTGATGGTATGTGGTATACAATAACTGGTACAAATAGTAGTGCTGCTTCATATAGATGGTTGAGGGACAGTCTATATACTACTGAAAAACAAATCTGTGACTCAAAAGGCGAAGACGTTTATATATCTATGGATATGGATGCCTCTCAGGTTGAGATTGGTTCGAGAGGTCTAATCTTTCATCCTTACTTACTCGGTGAAAGGTGTCCATATTTCAATCCTAATGCTAGAGGGAATTTTTTTGGAGTAAGCATGATTCATGATAAGAGACATTTTGCTAGGGCTGTACTTGAAGGTGTTGCATTTAGCCTTTATGATTGTTTTTTGGTGTTATCGAGTTTTAATAAAGATTTAGAGGATATTAGAATAATTGGTGGAGGTGCCAAAAGTTCTTTGTGGTGTCAAATCGTTACCGATGTATTTGGCCTACAGGTTAAACATCCTAAAAATGCTGATGCATCATTTGGAGGTGCTCTACTGGCTGGTGTAGGAGTAGGAGTATTTGAAAATGAAATAGCCGCAGCAGATAGTTGTGTAGAGATTCAAAAAAGCTACATACATAATATGGAAAATAA
>JBFNEZ010000236.1:0-5344 GCA_040797825.1 Thermotaleaceae bacterium
AAGGAACTTAACAATTTTCAGTATATACATGGAGATTATGAAAGAAAAGCCTTTATTGAAGGAAATAACGTGGTAAATCCTTATGTCCGTTATTACAAAAGGTTCAAAAAGACATATCATGTGTTGCCGCAGCTCGAATCCGTATTGAGTGGGAAAAAATTTCCAGAGGAAACAACTTTGGTGCAGATTCTCTTTTTGGCGGAGTTAAAGACGCATCTTTTAATAGCAGCTCATGACTTGAAAAAATGCCATCCGCCTTTAACCATACAAATGTCTCAAGGCGGCGAAACTTATTTGGGTTCAAATAATCGCAATATTATACTAAAACCGAAAGATATTTGCCTTAGAGATACAGATGACTATATTTTGAGTATTGTCTATGGTCAAGATGAAAGAACAAGGATTACGAAGGAAACCACAGATGTTCTATTCCTTATTGATGGTGTTCCTGGATTGGAAAGGAAGTATGTTGAAGATGGACTTGCAACATTGCTGAGTTATATTCGTGCTTTTGACCCAGATATTAAGCCTAAAGAAATGAAAGTGATTTCTTCATCTTATTTGGAGGAGGGTAAAACCGAATGAGTACATACAACTTTTTTGTTACTTCGCTAATCATTATTTTGATTCCAGGTACAGGTGTTGCATATACCATCTCTGAGGGGATATCCAAAGGAAAGCGTGCCAGCTTGTATGCAACATTTGGGTGCATGATAGGAATCATTCCTCACTTATGCATTAGCATGATGCTCTCGTCATTACTTCTTAGCATGAGCACTACGGTATTTTTCATTATGAAACTAGTGGGATCCATATATTTACTCTATCTTGGAATGGGAATGATTTTTTCAAAAACAGAGGTTAAGAAAGAAAATGTGGTTGCAGAGAAACAGCCTATTTGGATCATTCGCCGGGGAGTCCTGATTAACTTGTTAAATCCAAAGCTGACCTTATTCTTCTTTGCATTTTTACCACAATATGTAAGTACAACTGATGGTGCTTATATTTTTCAGAGCGGGATATATGGCCTAGTCTTTATGCTTCTTACGGGGGTTGTCTTTATGGGCTATGGTTTTTTGCAAGCATTTTGAAAAAAGAAATTATCGGTTCTTTTCAAAGAGGACAATTAATTCAAAAGATATTTGGTCTAATTTTTGTTGTATTTGCGGCCCAACTTGCTTTAAGTTCTAGTATGTAGACACATCATACGGTATTTTTATATTTGTCAAGTAAAATATTATAAAATACTTTGATTTCTAATATACCTAATATAAAGACATACCTATTACTTTTTCTTTTTCTGACATTGCATTTACTCCTTGTGAATGATAACTTTTCCACAGTCTATACAGGCAACCTATAGACTGTGGAAAAAGAGTATAGGTACTTACACGCTATCTTCTTTTTGTAAAACCTATCGCTGTTCGGCAAACCTCCACCATGCGACTGTTCCAACAAACCCCGTTATTCCCGTAATAGCGAGTATGGCGATGCTGGTGAAGCCAAGAGGAACATTTGAAATGAATAATGCCGGAATTGTCCAGGGAAAGTAAGCGGCAAGCCCAGCCTGCGCAACTACATTAGAAATGATCACAATAAGGAACGCAAGCCCGATAGGGGCTAAATATCCCTTACTGATATTCGCCAATAGGGCACTTATAGTACTGACAACCATAATGAGTAGTGATGTTGCCATAAAAGTAAGGAAGCTATTCATGATAAGCAACCATGTTCCACCATTAAGCCCAATCAAAATACCCATAATAAATACAACCGCAAACATGAAAAAGGCTAACAATACATCCCAGAGAAAAATTACGATGAACTTTGAAAGTACTACATAAAGTTTAGATACTGGTTTCACTAGCAATTCACAGATCGTCTTATCTGTATATTCCCGTCCGAAAACCCAACATGCGGTGAAAGAGAATCCAATCACCAAAAGTGCTGTGATCGAACCAAGCAAATCTATTAAATAAGGCTCCCACCCAGCATCTACAGCATTGATATATGTGACTAAGCCAAGCATAATTGGCATAATGGCAAATGCGATAACAACAATCCAAAAAACGCTTGAACGCAATACTTTAAGGCCTTCGCAATGTATAAATGACAATATCTTCATTAGTATATCCTCCTTGTATTTTGAATGATTCGCAAAAAATAACCTTCCAAATCTTCAGTAACGGTGTTTAGTTGTGTTGGGGGCTGTCCAAAACGAACCAGTAGTTCAGCTAATCTTTCAGGTTTTTCAATTGCAGGGCCTTCCGAAAGCAACAAGCGTCCATCTGTGTTTTTCTCAAAACTATATCCGTGTTCTGCAAGTATATGTTCCATTGCATTCTTATTGTAGCCATCCAGAACTATGTGTTTTTGTAAAGACTGCTCCAAATGCACCATTTTGATTTCTTGGATTAACAGACCTTTATGGATGATACCAATTCGATCAACCAGTTTTGAAAGTTCTTCCAGTTGATGACTAGATATAAAAACAGTAACACCAAAATTTTTTGATAAATCCAAAAGCATTTTTCGGATTTCCACGACACCAGCAGGATCAAGGCCGTTGATAGGTTCATCCAAAATTAAAATCTTTGGATTGTGAATCATTGCTTTAGCTAACCCTAACCGTTGTTTGTTTCCCAGAGAAAGATTTTTCGCTTTCTTATTTTTATGATCTTCTAAACCGAGCTTTTGTATCACTTGGGTAATGGATTGTCGGTCAGATATCATTTGCATCCTACGGGCAATATCTAAATTTTCTATTACAGTAAGCTCTGGATAATAAGTAGCTTCCTCCAAATATCCAACTTGCTCCCACAACTTGTGAGTTCCGGAGTCAACTTTATTCCCCAGCATATAGATACTACCAGACGAGGGTTTGAGCAATGACAACATCATTTTAATTGTGGTTGATTTGCCTGCTCCATTTAAACCAAGAAACCCGAATATTTCGCCACCATTTACCTCAAGTGAAAGATTGCTAACTGCATGATAATCACCAAATTTTTTTGTAAGACTATCCAACTGTATTACAGCGGAGCCGTCACTACTTAATTTTTCCATTTTGTACACTCCTTTTGTGAATTTCTTTTTGCGTTTTTATTGAAATTAACGCTATAATGAACTTTAATTTTAAAACATCAACTGAACATCAATTTCTACTCAAAATTTAGTTGATGTTCAGTTTACTTTTAGTTGATATAATACTTATAATGGAGGTGACCTATAGTGTTTGATATTTTAATTGTCGAAGATGATATAAATACCCAAAAACTAATGTGCACTGTTCTAAAGCGCGGCGGATATAACGCATACACTGCAAAAGATGGCCTTGAGGCACTTGACAGGATGGAAACACAGCGATTTGATTTGATTGTTTTAGATTTGATGATGCCTCGCATGGACGGTTATAAATTTTGTGAGCAATTACGCGGTGTGGGAGAAAATATTCCAATACTGATGGTAACAGCCAATCAGGAGATTAAAGACAAGCATAAGGGTTTTCTCGCCGGAACTGACGATTATATGACGAAACCTTTTGATGAACAAGAAATGCTATTCCGAGTAAAAGCGCTTTTACGTCGAGCACAAATTGCCAACGAACACAGAGTTGTCATGGGTGAAACCACAGCGGATTACAAAACGCTTACTGTTTCATGGAAAAGTGAACAATGTGCTTTGCCAAAGAAAGAATTTCAACTTCTTTTTAAGCTCATGAGTTATCCCAATATGATTTTCACTCGCAATCAACTAATGGACGAATTTTGGGGATTGGAGACTGAAACAGATGAGCATACCTTAAATGTTCATATAAACAGATTGCGGGATAAATTTAGAGACAACCCCGATTTTGAAATTGTTACTGTGCGCGGCTTGGGGTATAAAATTGGGAGGCGGGTATGAAGCAAATAAAAAAGAGACTCCCCAAAAAAATTAGTCTTGCGGTTTCCTTGGTGGCCTTGGTTTTTCTCGTTATGCTCTTGTCCATTTTATCGGCTGGCCTGATTGCTTATTTGCTAATCCAATTAGGAATCATGGATTTGGAAGGTACCGCAAGTCCAAGCCGAGCAATTTCCATAATGGTATATATCAGTATTTTTTTGGGCGTGGTAATAGCAACATTATTAAGTCGGCGCTCTGTTAAGCCAATCCGAGACATGATGAAAGCCACCGAAAAGGTATCTCAGGGTAATTTCTCGGTTATGGTGAACGGTAGTTTTGTCTTTGAATTGGATGCCCTTGCCGGGAGTTTCAATAAGATGGTACAGGAGTTAAAAGGTATCGAAACCCTGCGCAGCGACTTTGTGAGAAACTTCTCCCATGAGTTCAAAACGCCCATTACTTCGATTAGTGGATTTGCCAAACTATTGCAGGCGGGTGATGGTAGCGATGAGGAAAAGCAGGAATACCTGAATATAATCGTGCAGGAATCAGAGCGGCTCGTTCATCTTTCCACTAACGTTCTTAACCTTTCCAAAATAGAAAGCACAGAGATTATAAGCGAAAAAACTATCTATTGTTTAGATGAACAAATTAGACTTGCGATTGTTATGTTAGAACCAAAGTGGAGCGATAAAAATCTTCACGTTGACATTAGACTTGAAGATGAAATTGAAATACTTGGCGAAAAAAATCTAATCCATCAGATTTGGGTTAATCTTTTTGACAATGCCATTAAGTACACGAACAGGGGTGGAGTAATAAAAGTAGGTCTATGGCGGAGTGGACAAAAGGCAATCTTTCGGCTTGAGGATAACGGATGTGGAATGAATGATGAAACTATGCGTCATATATTTGACAAATTCTATCAAGGAGACACAGCCCACTCAGTAGCTGGAAATGGATTGGGTTTGACTTTAGTCAAAAAAATTACCGAACTATGTGAAGGAACAATTGAAGTACAAAGCGAGCTTGGGAAAGGGAGTGTTTTTATTGTGAAATTGCCATTAGGCTAGGGTGATAAGAATAATAATTATTATCAATAGTAAGCCTTTTCACTAAGCTGGCAAGCAGGGCAAGGTGGTACACATCTTGCGATTTTGCTCATATTTTTGGCAAATCTGCCATGTGACAAGGGGACGGGGTTGTTGACACCGACTTACCTCTGTAATAGAACATATCACAGAGGTGACTTTCATGCTAAGGATATGAAGCAGCTATGTTTTTGGGTAAAATAAAAAGTATGGAAGAGTAGGATATTTGTTTCAGGATCGATTTAAAAGTGAGCCAGTAGAGGATGATAGACACTTCTTGACAGTCCTAAGATATATTCTTCGAAATCCTGTTAAGGCCGGTATCGTGACTATGACTTTGATATTTTAAATGTAGATAGAGAAAAAGC
>JBFNEZ010000237.1:0-5307 GCA_040797825.1 Thermotaleaceae bacterium
CAGCACAGTATACCATGCAAATAATTGTGTTGATACCCCCGTCCCCTTGTCACATTTGCATCCTATAAGCCTTTCAAAAGTCTATTGCAATTTATTATAAATATAGATGCACAAATTTATAATAAATTACAAAAATATAATGCAATATATTATATGTTAATATTTTAACAATTTCACTTTTCTACGATGTGCTTCGAGAGAGGTAATGATACAATCATCATATGGAAATAATCTCAATAGATGAAGGGAGAGATAATATGTATTCAAAACTATTTTCACCCAAAAAGATAGGCACCTTGACAGTCCCTAATAGAATCGTTATGACAGCAATGGGAAATCACCTTGCAGAAGAAGACGGCTGCGTTTCTGATGCAGATATAGCATTTTATGGTGCACGGGCAAAAGGCGGGGTAGGCCTTGTCATCACTGAATGTGCATGTATTAACTTTGAAATTGGAAAAGGAAATTGCCGACAGATGGCAGTGGATAATGACAAACATATTGAAGGCTTAAAAAAACTGGCCGATGAAATTCATAAGCACGGGTCAGCAGTAGCTGTTCAAATTTATCACCCTGGCCGTCAGGGTATAGCAGCAATTAATGGCAATACAACCATGCAGGCACCAAGTGTAACAGAATGTCAAGTAGTTCACCAACCAACTCATGAGATGACAAAAAAAGAAATTAATGATACTATTGATAAGTTTATTCAAGGAGCAAAGAGATTACAGAAGGCAGGAATTGATGCAGTAGAAATTCATGGTGCACATGGCTATTTAATCGGTGAATTTTTGAGTCCCTATACAAATAACAGAACTGACGAATATGGTGGAAGCTTTGAAAACCGCATGAGGTTTTTAGATGAGATTATTGCAGGAATCCGTAGAGAATGTGGAGCAAACTATCCTATTATTGTGAGATATTCTGCTGATGAATTTATGAGCTATGTAGGACATCCAGAGTTGGGTTTAACTTTAGAGGATGGAATTAAGATTGCAAAACATTTAGAAGCCCAGGGAGTTGACGCACTTGATGTAAGCTGCGGCATTTATGAAACAATGAATACTGCATGGGAGCCAGTAGGCTTCGATCAAGGCTGGAAAATCAATATTCCCGCTCGAGTGAAAGAAGCAGTTTCTATTCCTGTAATTGGGGTGTCTGTTATCCGTGAACCAGAATATGCAGAGCAAATTCTGGTAGAAGGAAAAGTTGATTTTGTAGGATCTGCCAGACAATTTTTTGCTGATCCTCAATGGGGAAATAAGGCACAGCAAGGAAAAGAAAAATCTATTAGAAAATGCATCTCTTGCTTGTATTGTATGGAATCATTAATGATGTCCGATATGAATCAAATGCCTATGGCATGTGCCATCAATTATGAAGGGGGCAGGGAAACTCAATTTGGAGATGAGCTTCTCAAGAAGGATGGTAACAATCGGGTAGTTGCAATTGTTGGTGCTGGACCGGCAGGTATGGAAGCAGCACGAATATTAGCAAAACGGAAATTCAAACCCATTGTATTTGAAAAAAGTAATGAAGTTGGGGGACAAATTATTTATGCTTCTAAGCCGCCCAAAAAGGAAAAAATAGCCTGGTTAATAGACTATCAAAAATCAGAGTTAGCAGATTTGGGTATAGAAGTAAGATTAAATCATGCACCTACACCAGAAGAACTAAAAGCACTAAATCCATACGCAGTGTTTCTAGCACAAGGATCTAGTCCAATGATGCCAGAATCTATTCCAGGTATTGACGGGGAAAAGGTTTACACCCCTATTGATATATTAAGTGGAAAAATAACACTAAAGGACAAAAAAGTAGCTGTCATTGGTTCGGGAATGACAGGAATTGAAACCGCAGAATTATTAGGTGTCCAAGGCAATGACGTAACCGTGTTTGAAATGGAAGATGAGATAGGACCAGGCGTTTTTTTCCAAAACCTAATCGATATTATGGGAAGAGTTAGAGAACATGGGATTAAATTATTTCCAAAACATAGATTGGTAAAAATTGAAGGAACTGCTGTAATGGTGGAAACTACAGATACCAAGGAAACTAAAGCCTTCAATTTTGACTCTATAGTTGTTTCATTGGGCACAGTATCGAATACAGAGCTGCTAGGAGAAATACAACCAGTATTGGATAAGGTTGTACTACTTGGAGATGCATCAAAAGTAGGCCGTATTGAAGGGGCTATTGGCAGCGGATATAAAGCGGCATTTGAATTATAAAAACAATAAATCAGAAGAGGGGGAGATGCATATGTTAAAATCAGGAGTTTATTCACAATTAGCGCCAATACTTTTTGGGAATGGAACCTCTCAACAAGCAGGCAAAAAGGCAAAAGATCTAGCTATGACGAAAGTATTATTGGTTACTGATAAGGGCGTTTTGGATATTGGTCATACAGAAAAAATAGCAAAAGTCATTGAGACAGAAGGTATTGAAGTAGTAATATGGGATGGCGTAGAAACAGACTGCCCTGATTATACAGTGGTAGCAGGGGCAGCCATAGGGCGAAAAAAAGCTGTAGACGGTATTATAGGTGTTGGCGGCGGCAGTGCTCTAGATACTGCAAAAGCAATTGCAGCAGTAATTTCAAATGGAGATGCGGTATTACAGGAAATTGTACTCTATCTAACCGGTCAGAAGAAATATGCTGTCCAACCGCTCCCATTGTTATTAATTCCTACTACTGCAGGAACCGGTTCGGAAAGTACCTTTGTATCTGTTGTGTCTTCAGAAACAATGCAATGCAAAGTTGGTCTTCCGTGTCCCCCTAATTATGGAATTGTAGATCCAGAACTTACTCTTGGGTCTCCTTCATTTATTACCGCATTTACAGGAATGGATGCATTTTCCCATGCCAACGAAGCATTGACAGAAGCAAAAAATACACCCCATTCCGACTTGTTAGCTTATGAAGCTATTGGGCTAATATCAAAATGGCTACCGATTGCTGTGAAAGATATAAACAACATAGAAGCGAGAGAAAATTTGGCCTTGGCAAGCAATTTCGCCGGAATTGCATTTAACGAATCCGGAGTGCATATGGGACATTCAACCGCCCATGCATTAGGACATATGTATCATATTCCCCATGGTATATGCTGTGCATTAGTAACTCCAGCTATTATTGAATTTGCAGCAAAAACATACCCCGAAAAGATGAAGAAGATCGGAGAAATCATGGGCCTCAGTTTTTCCGCAGAAGGTCCAGAAGCCATTGGAAAAGCAGTGGGAAATGCAGTCAGGGCCTTGTGCAAAGAAATAGGAATTCCTTCTTTAAAAGAACAGGGATTAACAAAGGAGCAAGTACTAGCAGCAAAGCCAATGATTTACCAGGAACCTCTTTGTATGACATTCGGCGGAACAATTGCAGAGCAAGATGTCATTACCGTATTAGAGACCTTATATGATGATTACCAATAAAAATTTATGCTCTTTTTAAGTCCTTTATGTACGATAAAAAAACACTCACTGAAATCCATCAGGAGTGTTTTTTTAGATTATATGGTGACGCAGGGCTTATTCTCTAGGTTTTTTGAGCTGTTCTTGCATATCCATAATCAAAAAGGATAACTGCAATTGAAAAATTGTTTGTGCATCCATAAAGTTTAGCCCTGTCAATTCTACAATACGATTAAGCCTGTACTTCATTGTATTGTAGTGAATAAATAATGCTTTGGCAGTTGGTACGATTTCCAATCCATTGTTAATATATGTTTTTATCGTTTCCAAAAACATATGATACTTATCAGATTCTATTTCTTGCAAAGTCCTTATAGCCGGATGAATCAAAGGCATTATATCCCTTTCGCTGCCATAAGTCAAAAAAACATGCCGAAGCATAATATCAGAATATTGAACAATTGATTGAGGAAGATGCAATTTCCGACCCGTATGAAGCGCCTCACAAGCAGAGCGATAGTGTTCAGGCAAGGAATATAGATTGTGAAATAACAAACTAACACCCGCACGACAATCATAGGAATCTAACAGGGTTTCAAAACTAGTCCATCCTGATTCTGTAAAAGGCTGTGTTGTTTTAGAATCATAAAGGGCTACAAGATGTCCATCGTAGTACACAATATTATCCCGTCCCAAAAAATTTTGAAGCTTCCGCTTAAATAAGATAGCTTTAGCCTTATCCTGTAAAAATGAATCTTTTAACTCAATAACGATTAATGTCAAATTATCATATAGTTTTAGATTGAATTGATGTATCCGTTCATCAATTGCATCATGATCATATATCTTTTCATTTAATAAAGATATCAAAAATGATTCAATGAGCGGTGAACAAGAAGCATGTTCTGCATGGTTATTCGTTAAAAATTGAGAAAGACAATTCCCTAAGATTGTAATGAGCTGTTGATCCATTTCAGATATTGGCTTATTATATGCCAATGTTTTGAGATATCCTAATGGAATATTGTTTGATAAAATGCGAAAAACCAATTGATCATGATTTAGCATACCTTTTTCCCATATTAGAAGGGGTTTTTGAGGGTATCGTCCTTCATCAGCTAAGCCGTCCATCATGACAGAGTTGACATAGTCTTCAGTCACATATCCCTTAGATAATGTCCACTCCCATAAAGGTTCGTTGTCAACAGCATTGCCGCCGGCATGAGCAATAAAACAAAGAGAAACATCTACTAATAAAAGGGGATTACCGAGTAACTCAAAGCCTAGATCAAGTACTTCCTGCATGTTGGAAGTATTTTTATTTAGTCCCATAATTTTCAATGCACATTCAGAGATATACATAGCATTATCAAAATAATCCTGTACTGCATTAAGCAATATGCTCATATCCGTATCAGGAGCGACATAAATGCAATTACATTTGGTATTTAAGGAATCGTAGGCAGAAGTGTCCTGGTCTTTTATCAATAAAAATGTAATCGGTGCAGAGGGAGGAACCGATGGCAATTCAGAGCTTTTTCCTATATAAATACAATCTGAATAAAAATCCTTTAGATGCTTATTGAGCAAACGAAAAGTACGTACTTCGTAACAGCAGTGACATTCAGAAGTTGGTTTGAAGTCTGAAAGAGATTCTAATAAACTACTGACTTTTACTGCCATAACAATCCCTCCTTAACATCATCTTGAGTTCCATTATATAGCAATCCATGTATATAGACAAGGCAGCAGCAGACTACTCTAAATGTTGACAAACTATAAAACAGGCCGTATAATTCCAATTAAACATAAATACATGGGCAAGCAGGGGACGGCAGACCGTGTAATAATGCTAAAATATTCTAATTCTATTTTATCAAAATTAGGCCATCTTAG
>JBFNEZ010000238.1:0-5168 GCA_040797825.1 Thermotaleaceae bacterium
ATTATGGATATCTATGATCAAAAAATAGTAACCAATAGGATACCGATTATTATAGACAATAAACTGCAAGGTGCAGTGGCAATTTTTGAAGAGATTAAGAGTATACAAAAATTAGAGCTAAATATCAGAAAAAAGCTAAATGAAAAAGGCCTTGTAGCCAAGCATACTTTTGAGGATATTATAGGGGAAACAAATGAGATCAAAAAACTCATATATCAAGCGAGGCGCTTTGCAAAATCAGAAGGGACCATATTAATTTATGGAGAGACGGGAACTGGTAAAGAAGTGTTTGCCCAGAGCATTCATAATGAAAGCAAGCGGTCAGAGGGACCCTTTATTTCTATAAATTGTGCCGCTATTAACGAAAATCTTCTTGAAAGTGAATTGTTTGGATATGAAGAAGGTGCTTTTACGGGGGCCATAAAGGGTGGAAAGTCAGGCCTATTTGAACTAGCCCATGGTGGAAGCTTGTTCTTAGATGAAATAGGAGAAACATCTTTGAGTTTTCAAGCTAAGCTATTGAGAGTCTTACAAGAAAAAGAAGTTAGAAAAATTGGTGGGGATAAGGTTATTCCAATAGATGTAAGGATTATATGTGCAACCAATAGAGACCTGAAAGAGGAAGTAAGAAATAAAAGCTTTAGGGAAGATTTATACTATAGATTAAGTGTACTGGAATTAGGATTGATACCTTTAAGAGAACGAAAAAGGGATATCATACCGATGGCTATTTCATTTTTGAAACAACAATGCCTCATAGAAAATAAGAATATGTATTGGCAGAATAGTGATGTATTTGGTCCATTACTGCTCTACAATTGGTATGGTAATGCAAGGGAACTGAAAAATTTTATAGAACGACTTGTCATATGCTGTGAAAATGATGAAATTAAAGAAGCCTATGTGAAGTCTATGGTTAAGTATAAGCTTGAGAAAAGTATAACCGATGAACAACTATCTATTCCTATTACCAATAACCTAAAAGAGATGGAATGTGAGATCGTAAAGCAGATGCTTATAAGATATAATGGGGATAAAGAGAGGTTGTGCGAAACTTTTAATATTAGCAAACCTACGCTTTGGAGAAAGATAAATTTCAAAAATGAAATGTGATTTCAAAATTAAACGATGATATTGTAACGAATTTAACAAAATAAAAACAGATTCTAAGGAGATAGAATCTGTTTTTATTTTTTGAACAGGCTTTACTCTTTAAAATATTAAGGGTTGATAGAGTAAAATGCAAAAATCTCACTAATTACTTATAAGGATTGGCATGATCGTTGCTTTTATAGTTGGCAAGAAAGTAAAAATGGATGAAGAGGAGTGAAATCATGTTTAAAGGAATTATTACACCTGTGGTAGCAATCTTAGATGAAAATAGGAAATTGGACCACAAAGGAATGAAGGCAATGGTCGAGCATTTAATTGAAAATCAGGTAAATGGTATTTTGTTCTTAGGCAGTATAGGAGAGTTTTTTACCATGACCATGGAAGAAAGGAAAGAGTTTGTTGAATTTGCGGTTAAATCAGTGAATGGAAGAGTCCCTGTTTTGATTGGCACAGGTGGTACCGTGGTAGATGAAGTAATAGAACTGACAAACTACGCAGAGTCAGAGGGAGCAGATGGGGTAGTTGTAATTTCACCCTACTATTTTAAGTTAGATGATGAAAGCATATTTAGATATTTCTCAGAAGTTGCAAAAAACACCAAACTGCCAGTACTGCTGTACAACTTCCCCGATAGAACATCCTATGAGTTAAGTCCTGAATTAGTACTTCGTTTAGCCAGAGAGCACAAAAATATTGTAGGAATAAAGGATACGGTAGATAACATTAGTCATACAAGAAGCTTAATTGAAGTTGTGAAGTCTGAAATAAAGGATTTTACAGTGTTTTCTGGTTTTGATGAGTATATGGTACCTAATTTAATGGCGGGGGGAGATGGGCTAATAGGAGGGCTTTCTAATGTGGTGCCTGGTCTGTTTGCTAAGGTGTATAGAGCCTTTGGGGAAAAGGATTTCAACACTGTACTGGAATGTCAGCAGACAATCTACAAGCTAATGAATATCTATGGTGTGACACAGCCTTTTGTAGCGGCAATCAAATCAGCAGTACAGTTAGTTGGTGTTGATATAACACCTACGGTCAAGCTACCAGGACAAAAGGCTACTCAAGAGCAAGAGAAAAGAATTCAAAATATCTTAAAGGATGCAAATATACTATAATTTTTTAAGGGGGCAGTATTGATGAAAATTTTAAAGACAGTACAAAAAGTTCCAGGGGGATTAATGGTAGTACCATTGTTATTGGCCGCAATTGTTAATACTTTCTTTCCACAGATTTTACAAATTGGTTCATTTACAACAGCGGTATTTTCTAATGCCGGTGCTGCTACAGCGGTAGGAATTCAGTTGTTTTTTATCGGAACCCAGTTAAGATTAAAGGAAGCACCAGAGGCACTAAAGCGTGGAGGTGTTTTGCTACTTACAAAGTTTTTTGGTGGAGCAGCCATTGGAATTTTTACGGCTAAAGTATTTGGACCTGTAGGATTTTTAGGCATATCTGGCCTTGCAATTATTAGTTCTGTATCCAATAGTAACGGAAGCTTATACCTTGCCTTGATGGGAGAATATGGTGATTCTTCAGATCAAGCTGCTCAAAGTGTACTCAATTTAAATGATGGGCCCTTCCTTACATTAATTGCTTTGGGGGCATCTGGTCTTGCCAATATACCAGTGTTAAGTTTAATAGCAGCAATTGGACCACTTTTAGTAGGGGTAGTACTAGGAAACTTAGATCAAGACATTAGAGATATGATGAAGCCTGGAGTTGTATTAACGATCCCATTTATCGGTTTTGCCCTTGGAGCAGGGATTAACCTTACGAATATTATTAACGCCGGAGCTAGCGGTGTAATATTAGGAGCAATTGTTATGATGGGTAGTGGTGTTCCTTTATTATTGGCAGATAGATATATCCTGAAAAGGCCTGGTTATGCAGCCGCAGCTCTTTCCAGTGCAGCGGGAAATTCAATTGCCACACCTGCAGCAGTGGCACTGGTTGACCCAACGTACGCACCCTATGTAGCATCTGCCACAACTCAAATTGCAGGAGCGGTTGTATTAACAGCAATACTTGTACCGATGTTTACCGCTTTTATTGCTAAAAAATATGGATCAGAAAGGGATAAGAAAATGCAAAATTTTGAGTTAGCTGAAGCTGTGGTGACAGAATAACAACCATCAAAATGAAAAAGCTTTAGCTAAAGGTGGATTTAATTGGTTTTATAAAATCATTATTTGAAGAAAGGAAGAATCCTATGGATATAAAAGTAAATGCATTAATCATTGCAGTGGAGGATAGTGTTGCAGTGGCTATTACTGAGTTGAAGGCAGGAGATAGGGCTGCATTTAAAGTGGAAGAAGAAATCAAAACCATCGATATCGTTCAAGATATTCCTATATATCATAAATTTTCCATGGTCAATGTTAAAAAAGATGAGCTTGTTTATAAATATGGTCAAGTAATTGGTAAAGCAACATGTGATATAAAGGCTGGAGAACATGTTCATACACATAATATTGTCAGTGCTAGTGACGCTCTTGCCCTTGCAGAATAGTTTAAGGAGGAAAAAGGAATGAAATTTTTAGGATATAAAAGACCCGATGGAAAAGTGGGAGTTAGAAATCATATATTAATCTTGCCTACATGTGCCTGTTCAAGTGAAACCTGTAGAATTGTAGCATCACAAATACAGGGTGCTGTTAGTATTGTGAATCAAAATGGATGCGCTCAGGTAAAGGGCGATCTTGAAATGACTAAACAGGTACTATCGGGCTTGGCAGCAAACCCTAATGTATATGGGACGGTTTTAATTGGGCTAGGGTGTGAAAATGCCCAGCCTAAAGATATGGAGTCTCTCATTAAGTCTAAAACAAATAAGCCTCTAAACAAGGTTGTTATTCAAGAAGAGGGAGGAACGATCAATACAATTAAAAAAGCAACTGAGCTAGCACGACAAATGGCAGAGGAGGCTTCTATGCTTCAAAAGCAGGAATACGATATTTCAGAATTGATAGTAGGAACAGAGTGTGGGGGGTCAGATCCTACTTCCGGAATTGCTTCCAACCCTGTGGTAGGTAACCTAAGTGATAGATTAGTGGATCTAGGAGGTACTTCTATATTAAGCGAAACCACTGAGTTTGTTGGGGCAGAGCATATCTTAGCAGAAAGAGGAGCAACACCAGAAATAAAAGAAAAAATATTGCATATTGTTAAAAGATATGAAGAACATATAGAAGCTGTCGGTGAAAGCTTAAGAGAAGGAAACCCAGCCCCAGGCAATAAAGCAGGAGGAATTACAACTCTTGAAGAAAAATCCCTAGGCTGCATCCACAAAGGAGGACATAGACCTATTGTGGAAGTAGTAGAATATGCAGAAAACCCTACTCAAAAAGGCTTAGTAGTAATGGATACTCCAGGATATGATATAGCGTCGGTGACAGGCATGGTTGCTGGTGGATGCCAAGTAATTGTATTTACTACAGGAAGAGGAACGCCTACTGGTAATGCAATCGTACCAGTAATCAAAATTACGGGCAATAGACAAACATACGAAAACATGAAGGACAATATTGACTTTAATGTTAGTCCTATTATTGAGGGAGAAAAGACAATCGAAGAGATGGGTGAAGAACTTCTAAAGGAAGTATTAGCTGTTTCAAATGGTAGAGTTACGAAGGCAGAAGCACTAGGATTCAACGATACGGCTATCAATAGACTTTGTAATTATGTATAAAATAATATAGGTAAAAAGAGAGAGTAAAGCAAGAGGCTTAAAGTTCTCTCGACACCTAGCAGCTATGTTCAAGGAGCAGGATGGTTATCTAGAAGAGTCTATCCCGTAAAATGTGTAAACCTCTTAAATGGTGTAAATACTTACAACCAGATAGGAGGTTTTTTCTATGGCAAAAAGACAAATCGATCCCCAGAGACAAGTATTAATCAAGCAGCTAATGGAAACCTACAACCCTAAAGATGTAGGGGGTATACAGGAAATGCTTAAAGACCTATTTGCAGATGCACTGCAAAATGCGCTAGAAGGTGAATTAGAAGGAGAATTGGGCTATAGCAAGTATGATTATCGCAATAAGAATACATCCAAT
>JBFNEZ010000239.1:0-5152 GCA_040797825.1 Thermotaleaceae bacterium
AATCTGGGGCTGAGAGATCTAAAATACCAATATCGCTAGGATTGCCTATATGGACTGGTGTCCCGTGAACCGCAGGGAATCGAGAAGTGATTTCTACAGCCTTTGCGATTAACTTATTCTTGATAGGGCGCATACTAACAACTGTATTTCCACTAAAAATGCCGGCTTCTTTACAGGGCATGTTTGTTTTATACATAGGCACATTACAAGATTGTTCTATATGTCTTATAGGAATTCCTTTATTTAGTAGGGCCCATTCGAAAGAAAAGGAACATCCAAGAAGAAAGGTAACAAAGTCATCTTGCCATAGGCTTAGAATATCTGTTGTTTCATCAGACAAATTTCCCTTTGTATAGACCCTATATTTAGGAATATCTGTTCGTATATCGGCTCCTGGAGACAGTGGAGGATGATAGGCACCCTTGTCCATTATATCTATGATAGGACAAGGTTTTGGATTTCTTATACAAAACATCATAAAATCCAAGGCATATTTTTCTGGCAAAATGACCAGATTGGCTTGTGCGTATCCTTGGCAAACTCCTGCTGTCGGCTTCATGAACTGATTGGCTCTAACTTCTGGCCAAAAATCTTTTGGATGGAGGGTTAAAAAATCTTTCATTGGAATCACCTCTTTTTATTTATGCCTGGGAATACCCGTGTATTCCCAGGTTATTTTATTATTTTATTGTCCTAGCAAACTGGATATGCTTTGTATAACGCTGGAAAGAGAACGATAACTTATGGTTAAAGTAACCAAGATAACAATTCCTCCTAGTAAGTTGGAAAGGGTACCGTTGGTATATTCTCCAAGTAATTTTTTGCTGTTCATTGTATACACAAGAAAAATTGCAACAATCGGTAGAAGGATTCCATTAGCAGCTTGAGCAAAAATAATAACTGCAAGAGGACTAGCCATTCCTAGGGCAGTAAACAGGATACCAATACTGATGATCGCAATCCATACTGCTTTAAAACGAGGATCCTTCATACCCTTATCCCAACCTAGGGCTCCAGAGGTAGCATAGGCAGCAGCTAAAGGAGCAGTAATGGCAGAAGAGAAGCCGGCGGAGAAAAGTCCGATAGCGAAGAACCACTTCGCCCAAGAACCTAGGAGGGGCTCAAGTTGAACTGCCATATCTCCTGCATTGGTGGGCTCAACGCCATGTTGACTAAAGGCTGCAGCAGAAGTAATGATAATTGCCATAGATATTAATCCGCCAAGTCCAATAGAAAGTATTGAATCAAGCCGTGCTTCCTTTAGATCTTTGGGATCCGTCCAACGCTCTTTAACTGCAGAAGCATGGAGAAATAAGTTATAAGGAACTACTGTAGTTCCAATAAGTGCAATTGTTCGAATCAGTGCCCCTTCTGGAATAGAAGGTATAAAAAGCCCTTTAATAATTGCGGCAAAATCTGGTTTAATAACGATGGCTGTAAGCATAAAGGTAACACTCATAGTGATGACAAGAGTAACCAACAGTTTTTCAAGAACTTTGTAGGAACCAGTCCAAAGAAAACCAAAGGCGATAAGTCCAAGAATAGGTCCCCATATATTTGCTGGAATCCCTGTAATTACATTTAATCCAGCAGAACCACCCAGTATATTTCCTGTTTCATAGGCTGCATTACCTATCAGTACCGCTGAAAGAACAAGAATAATACTGATGGTTTTTGCAATAGGGGAATCAAATTGTGTTCTTAAAGCATCTCCAAGACCTTGTCGGGTAACGATACCTAGTCTAGCAGCCATTTCTTGCAGGATAATAGTGGCAATTGTAGAAAACAACATAGCCCATAAAAGGGTATAGCCAAAACTTGCACCAGATAAGGTAGCCGTTGTTACTGTGCCAGGTCCGATGAATGCGGCTGCAACCAGTGCCCCTGGGCCGATATTTTTTAACTTTTTAATAAATCCTTCCATAATCCTTTCTCCTCTCATAATAACAGTATTATTAAATAAAAAAGTTAATAGATTCACCTCCTTGACGTTTTATTAAATAAAATGGCATTTCGATAAGTAAAATATATTCGGTGGTTTTTTAAAAAATCCTGCAATAATTATAAAATTTTAAAAATTTTTTGTTTTAAGACTCTATAAATTATTCAAGAAAAAAATGATTATGTGTATAGAATCAAGGTGAAAAAAAGAATTTGTGATATAATAATCTAAAGCTTATTTCTCATCTATTGGTATCTCTTGACAGAAAAGGAGTGATTTGATTTGAAAATAATAGATGCCCATCTGCATTTTTCAAACAGCGAGGGATTGAAGGAAACAGCAGAGATAATAGGAGAAGTAGATTATAGTGGGAATGGATTGGTAAGGGAGTTTGAGAAATCTAATGTTGTAGCTGGAATTGTGATGTCTGTTCCTGATGCAGATATCTATCACCTTTCTGATTTCTCTTTGGATTTTAAAGGGAAGAATAAAGATTTATATCCTTTGGTAAACTGTGTCGGGATAAATCCCACAAAACTATTACAGGATAGTGGGGAACTATATAGAATTGAACAAGAGCTGAATCAAAGGAATGTAGTAGGCATTAAAATATATGCAGGATATTTTCATTACTATGTTTATGATCCTATCTATGATCCTATCTATGATCCCATATATGCACTAGCAAGAAAATATAATGTTCCTGTGGCTATCCATTGTGGAGATACTCAGTCAGCTAAAGGACTTTTAAAATATTCCCATCCCTTAACGATTGATGAATTGGCAGTCAACCATGAAGATATCACTTTTGTAATTTGCCACATAGGTGTTCCATGGGTGATGGATACGGCAGAATTAATTCTAAAAAATCATAATGTGTATACCGATGTATCAGGACTTATAGGAGGGAATAAAGATCATGTAAAAGAAATGGAGAGTACGCGACTTTTTATAGAGTACATTCAGCAAGCATTGATCTATGCCAATAGATATGATAAGGTCCTCTTTGGGTCTGATTGGCCCCTTGTACCTATCGGACCTTATATCGATTTTATAAAACATATTGTGCCAGCAAGGTATCATAATAATGTATTCTATAATAATGCTTTGAAAGTTTTTAGCAGATTAGAGCATATATTGGGTTAATAATTAAAGCATCTGTCTATAGGGTAGATGTTGTTTTTTAGCTGATTATTTTGGGTTAAGTACTCTAGCCTGCTCTTTATAGCTTCACAAAGCTAGTTTAACCAAAGTATTCTCTAAAATGCGAAGAACGTGATAATGAACTTGTTTTTCAAACTATGCCATACAGTTGTCAGGTTAGAGATGATAGAATAGCTTTGTGGGCGTAAAGAAAGTAATAGAAACTTTTCAAGGAAGAATAACTAAGATTAAATTATGAGAGGATTTGAGCTATGGAATATATCTCTGCAAAAACTATTGTGACTAAAACTAAAAATACTCAATGGTTTGGAACCGATTACAATATGAATATCTACAAAGGATGCTCCCACGGATGTATTTATTGTGATAGTCGGAGTGAATGCTATGGTATCTATGATTTTGACAGGGTTCGTGCTAAGGAAAATGCATTGCAGATTATTCGAGACGAGCTTAGAAAGAAGGTTAAAACTGGTGTAATTGGTACCGGTGCTATGAGTGACCCCTATAATCCATTTGAAAAGAAAATGTTGCTTACCAGGCATGCTTTGGAGCTTGTCAATGCCTTCGAATTTGGCGTGGCCATTGCCACAAAAAGTGATTTGATCACAAGGGATGTAGATGTTCTAACAGATATAAAAAGACATTCTCCTCTGATAGTAAAAATGACGGTAACGACTTGGGAGGATAAACTATGTAAAATAATAGAACCCAATGTAGCGCTAACTAAAGAACGCTTTGCTGCCCTAAAGTGCTTATCAGATAAGGAAATTTTTTCAGGAATCTTACTCATGCCCGTGCTGCCTTTTATAGAAGATAGTCAGGACAATGTGCTTAAAATTGTACGGCTTGCAAGGGAAAATGGAGCAAGATTTATTTATCCAGCCTTTGGAGTAACCCTGCGACAAAATCAAAGAGTGCATTATTATCAAAAACTGGATGAGCATTTTCCAGGAATAAAAGATAAGTATATAAAAAAATACGGTTCTTCCTATAGATGTGCATCACCAAGAGCGAGAGAATTATGGTCTCTGTTCCAATCGGAATGTGATAGACTTGGGTTGTTATATAAAATGCAGGATATTATAAAGGCATACAAGATGGGATATAAGGACAGGCAGTTGTCATTTTTTTAAATAGTTTTTATGATTCAAGTAAGGGCAGACTTGGTCTGCCCTTACTTCGTTTTTCATAATCAGAAGGACATTTAGTGCTTCTGAAAATACATATTTTAAGCTTAGAAAAATATTCGCTATAGCTCTACCAATTGGTACTTTCGACTGCCTAGGCCGATGCTTTCAGCATATTCCAGAGTATAACGACCTTTTTTAAATACTGTGTTCCCTTCATGTCTATCCAGTATATCTAGACAGGCCTGATCAATGGCTACTGGATCGGTAGAGGCAAATACACCAATATCCTTAGCGATAGGTTTCATAGAATGGCCTTCGCAATCACAGCTTTTGGTTATATTGAAGGCGAAGGTAATATATATATGGTTTTTGTTTTTTGCAGCGGCATATGCATATTCTGCAAGTCTTTCATCAAAGGATTTTGTTAAAGAAGGAAACCAGTTATTGGATATAGCTTCATAGGGGCAGGCAGACATACAGGAAGCACATCCTATGCATTTGTCTTTGTTAATTTTGGCTTTTCTATTTATTGTAATTGCATCTACAGGACATTTAAGAGCACAAGCCTTACAAGCTTTACATTTTAAACCAACGATTTTAGGAATAGAGTCGGAATGCTGGGCTAGCTTTCCTCCCTTAGAAGCACACCCCATAGCCAGTTGCTTAATAGCCCCTCCAAACCCAGCCAGGGCATGTCCCTTAAAATGACTGAGAACAATTAATTGTTTTTCCTTTGCAATAGCCTTTGCTATTTTGCAATCTTTGAAGTTTTTCATATGTACTTCAATTAGTACATAATCTTCTCCGTGCTCGCCATCTCCGATAATCATTGGAATTCGTGTAAAACCATGAGATTTTGCTACCATTAGGTGGTTTTCCATTGTATTTCTTTGACCTCTATAAAGTACATTTGTTT
>JBFNEZ010000240.1:0-5110 GCA_040797825.1 Thermotaleaceae bacterium
ACTTGATTTTAGAGCGGTTTTATTTTCAACCACTATCTAAATATTTTTTCAAATTGAGTATAAGGAAGGGCATAGTTGTCAGCAGCATTCTTGTGAAGAAGATATCCGTCAAAAAAGAACAATCCTTTTCTGAATCCTGGACTATTGAGCAAGGCATTTTTAATGCCTAACTTTACAAGATTTTCTATGTATGGAAGTGTAGCATTTGATAAAGCAATTGTAGCTGTTTTTGGCACAGTTCCAGGCAAGTTAGGAATTGCACAATGAATAATGTCCTCCACTACATAACAAGGAGATTCATGGGTTGTTGGTATAGATGTTTCAACGGCTCCACCTATATCACATGCAACATCCATAATTACACTGCCTTTTTTCATTTGACCTAACATCTTCTTAGAAATAAGATGATTCACCTTATCCCCCTTCAAATCAATCGTATTAATTACTAGATCTGCTCGTTCTAATGCTTTACATAGATTTTCATGATTTAGCATAACGTATTCAATGCTATCTCCATAAATTTTTCTAGCCTCTCTTAATTTTTCAATATTTCTATTTAATAGACTAACACGACTCCCTAATCCTAAAGCATTTTCCACAGCCCCTAATCCTGCACTACCTGCGCCCATTACTACAACTTCTACTTGTGGAATGCCAGCCATTGATGAAAGAAGAAGTCCCGTACCACCATGAGCAGTCTGCATAAGATTTGCGCCCATAAAAACTGCCATTTTTCCAGCAATCTCACTCATAGGAATGAGTAGTGGTTTTTTCCCATTTTTATCTTCTATTCCTTCATATCCTATAGCAGAAGCTTTCGTTTCCATAAATCTTCTTGTTAAATTTTCATGGCGCTCTGGCAGTACATAAGAAAAAAGTATATGATTGGCTCGAATATACTCTAACTCTTCTTTTGATGGAGGTTTCACCTTTAAAATTAAATCAGATTTTTCATAGACCTCTTCTATGGAGTCTACCATGACTGCCCCTGACTGCTCAAACATTTCATCAGTTATTCCACTAGCTATGCCAGCACCACGATGCATATATACTTTACCACCTAAAGCTATTACCGACTTTACTCCTATATGGGTAATTCCAACTCTACTTTCGCCTGATGCAGTTTCCATGGGTACTCCAATACGCATTTCTATTTCTCTCCCCTTCTTTTTCAATTTCAATTGATATATATTTATTAGTTAACAAAAGAGATTATTACAAATCTGTTGTATCTATAAAAGAGGGCTATAAGAATCATTCTGGTTTTTACGTTCAATTCCCTTTCCCATATATTCCTGAATAACATCTGCCAAAATCAGAATTGCTGGCTCTATTTCTTCTGGATATATAGCCGCGATACTCAGTCTAAAACAGCAGCTATCATTTTCAGATGTAAAAAAAAGAGACCCAGGAGCAAGAAGTACATTTTTTTTCGCAGCTCTGCTATAGAGTTGATTAGAAGAATATCCCTCATTTAGACAAAGCCAAAAGTTTAGTCCCCCTTGTGGTAACTGACACTGAACACCCAAGGGCAGAATATATTTTTCAATGACATTTTTCATAATATCAAATCGTTCTCTATAGATGCATTCCATATAATGAATGTGCTTTTTCCATATCCCTTTTCTTAGATAAAGGTCAAAAGCTCTTTGAATAAGTCCAGAAGTTGAAATATCCGACGCATGCTTTGCTGCCAAAATTCGGTGATATGCTCTTGTAGGTAATACCAAAAAACCTAGTCTCAAACCTGGCATAAATATTTTCGAAAAACTTTTTATATAAATAATTAAATCTTTCTTATCCAAGCTTTTTAGCGTAGTATTGTTATTGTCATAAAAACTTAAATCACTTAGATAATCATCTTCAATTACCAAAACATTATATTTCTCCGCCATAGTAAGTATTTTTTGTTTTTTCTCATTGCTATAAGAATACCCTGTAGGGTTTTGAAAGTTAGGCATAAGATAGATGACTTTAGGTTTATGGGTTTTGATGCTTTCTTCTAATAAGGAAATATGAATACCATCAGTTTCCATAGGAACATCAACAAGAATTGCACCACGAGATTTAAAGGTTGCAATGGCTCCTGAATATGTAGGCTTTTCAAGTATAACCACATCTCCATGATTAACAAATGCTTTTGCAATCACATCAATTCCCTGTTGAGCACCAGAAATGATCTGAATGTTTTCAGTCTTTGTATCTATATTATACTCCTTCATATAGGTTACCAATGATTCACGAAGAGCATAATACCCTTGACTTTCTTGATATCCAAAGGCGTTTCCTTTATCCCGATTTAAAACTTCATTTAGCAAATCTTGAAAATCTCCTACAGGAAATAAATCTGGAGTAGGGGTGGCACTTGCAAAACTATACATATGATCTTTTATTTGAATTTGTCCTCTATCCATTAATCTTAAATCTTCATCCAGAGGATATTTTTCTGAAGCTATATCACTGGCTTCTTGTCCAATTCTAGGTGTGACAAAAGTTCCACTACCAATTTTTTTATAAATATACCCCTCTTTCTCTAACATTTCATAAGCTTTTACCACAGTCACCACATTTACACTCAGCAGTTCTGCCAGCTGACGCATTGGCGGCAATTTTTCTTTTTCTTTAATCTGTTCGTCAAGGATATATTCTCTAATTTTTTCATAGAGTTGTATGTATAAATGGAAAGTGCTATCTTTATCTAATCGAATATTTTCATATGGTTTCATTGTATAGCCCTACCTTTTTTATTTTTGCATTCTTTTTATATTATCATTATACAAAATAATTTAAGGATTTTACACTCAAAAGAGAAAAAGATGCGATTTCCGCACCTTTTAATGCTTTCCATATTTATCTACCATGGCTTGTAATTCTCTTGCTTGCATGCCACATTCCTCAGCAAATTGCTTAAATAGGTTTGCAACTTCCTTATCATCAACCTGCTTTGAAAACATTTCATAATCCCTTACATTTTCTTGGGCATCCAGTAATTTTTTTACAATAGCATCCCGAGTTGTCATTTCCATTCTTAAACACCTCCTCATTGATTCAAATATATTTTTTCCTTCTCTTCATTTATTATGTATTTAAGGATGAATTTCTATTAAAGGAATCTCTTTTTCTCTTCTATTTGAAAAAACAGCATAATCCCTTCGTTAATCAAGGGCACCCATGCTTCTACATTTTTTGTTCTTGGAGGGCCCAACACCAGAGGAATCTGCATAAATGATAGCAGGATTTTCTTTTTTAAAACTTCATAACCTAATCCTAACTTCTCCATAGTACCAGGTCTATAGTTTTCTACTTCAATTTATTCTAAATCTTAGTATTTCTTAAAAAATAATGCTTAATACAAAAGAGGTGGCATAGCCACCTCTTTTTGTCTGACTTATTTATTATCGTACAACACCTACGAATACAAGTAATGCTCCAAATAATACCCCGCCAAATCCTAATACCAAAAGTCCTCTAAATAGCTTGTCTGTATCTTCAGACTCATGGGCAGAAGCCATAGCTAATGCACCAAGTGTAGATAATGGTGAATTTGTAACGAAGTGAGCTCCAAGAATAACTGCTGAAATCAGTGTTTCAGCCTTTATGGCACCACCCATTGTTTCAACTAATCCTGGAACCGTTGGAATTAATGTAGGCATTACTACTCCTGATGCAGAGGATACTGCAGACATCAATCCTGCTACAATCGTTAAAATAGGGCCAGACGTTCTTGCACTCATAAATGCAGACAATGTATCTGTTAAATAAGTAATACCACCTGCTTTATCTACTACATTTACCAATACTCCTACACCGCAAACCAATAATAGTGTTCCCCACGGCATAGCTGCGATTGTCTTCTTTTCATCAGCTGCATTAAGAAGTAAAAGTGCTGCTCCACCAAGGAAAGCTACCATACCAATGTGTAATTTTAATAGAATAATTGCAGCTACTACCAAGGCAATTACAACCAAAGTTTGAATTTGTACACCTGTGAATGCCCCTGGCTTTTCTTTAGCAGCAGAACCATCAGACTTTAATTTTAAACCACCTAATAAAACATAGCATGCGCCAGCAATGATTACTTGAGCAATAAGCATATTAATAAATACATGCATTGAAGTATTAAATCCAATTTTTTCTGCTAACTGTGTTCCTATAATTCCTGTTGGTGCAATTGGAGACAGTCCACCCGCATTAGAACCTGCAATCGTCATTGCAGCCATTAATAAAGAGTTGATTTTCTCTTCATGGGCAATTGCCATAGCAATTGGTAGCATAAGCGCACAAACTGCAATATTTCCTGGACCAATAGCTGCTAAAACAGTTGATAAAACGAAGAATAATATCGGAATTAATTTTTTATTGCCACCTGCCATATAAGCTGCTTTTTTAGCCATTAATTCTAGTGTTCCATTTACTTTTGCAATACTAAATAGGAATGTCATTCCTACAAGAATGAAGAATAAAGAAGTATTCCAACCTGCAACTAGGGCTGTACCCTTTGCATCTGCCGATGACATTGCTACCATTTTAGCGGCTGCTGGATCTTTAGAAATATTGATCATAACAAAGAATCCTAATAAGAACGCAAAGGCAATACTCACAAGACCTGTGTTAACACCTTTTTTGAAACCAATGAAAATTGCTACTACTAAGACTAATAATGATATAAGTCCCATATTCATTTTGTTGTCCTCCTTTATTTATTAATTTGTGGTTTTTCTAACAATATAAAACGTTTTCTTGTTCACCTCCATTAAATAAATTGTAATAATACTATAAGCAAATTGCATGCCAATTTTCAAAATAGCCCTAGGCCATATAATTTCTATAGTTTAAAAAGTCCTAATATAACTTTTGAACAGGGAGTGGTAACATTGTTACCACTCCCTGTTCAAAAGTTATCAATCTTATTCATTTACTTATACTATACTTCTCAATTTTTCTTCTCAAGGTCAATCTAGAAATTCCTAATTCGTGGGCAGTTTTGGTAATATTCCAATTATTTTGCTTTAATGCCCTGCTAATGGTTTCCATTTCCACGGATTCTAGATTTCCATTAGCCAAAACGACTGTATCCGGGATACTCCTGTCTCTTATACACATCTGACGC
>JBFNEZ010000241.1:0-5038 GCA_040797825.1 Thermotaleaceae bacterium
GAGCTGGAGCAACTAAAAACCAACTTTATATCAACGATTTCTCACGAGTTTAAAACTCCTCTTACTTCCATCATGATGGGAACAAGTTTGTTGAATGATGGTACAGTAGGAAGGTTAAACACTGAACAAGGACGGATATTAATATCTATTGAAGAAGATTGTTGCAAGTTATCTAATTTAGTAGATGATTTGCTATATATGTCCAAAATAGAATCAAAGGATGCAGCCTACGATATGAAATATGTTTCAATAAATGAATTGGTTGACGAGGCAACAAAGCCTTTTTATATTCAGTCTGCAAGTAAAGGCGTGAGTCTGCATGTTGTTACACCCTTAAATTTACCCAAAGTATACGTTGATCGTGAAAAAATAATCTGGGTCATCAATAATCTTTTGGGGAATGCGCTAAAGTATACGAATAACAAAGATGAAATATCTGTTGGAGCCAGTGTTCAGAATGAAAAAATACTTATCACTATATCAGATACAGGTATTGGAATACCTGGCGATTATCTGGAAAAAATATTCGATCAATTCGTACAAGTAGAAAATTCAGATCTGGAGATCCGAGGAACGGGATTAGGACTCTTTATTGCTCGGGAAATTGTGCGAAGTCATGGAGGAAAGATATGGTGTAAAAGTCAGCTAGATAAAGGTAGTAGTTTTACTTTTTCACTGCCACTAAATAATTCAACTGCAACTAAGATTTAATCCAACAGTTAGTAAGGTGAGGGAGATATAAAATGAAAAGAGTACTGATAGCTGATGATACGAAAAATATAAGACAGTTATTAACTACATGTCTGCAACACGAAGGTTATGATGTTATCAGTGTGGATAGCGGCCAAGCGGCATTGGTGGCTTTTCAAAATAACAGATTTGATTTGGCTTTTTTAGATATAAAGATGCCTCAAATAAGCGGTACAGAAGTGCTTCGCAAAATTCGTAGTACGGGGATAGACATTCCAATAATCGTTATTACAGCATTTCCAACCGTAAAAAATGCAGTAGAATGTACACAAATGGGAGCAATTGCTTATATGCAAAAGCCTTTTACAACCAATAGAGTAAAGCAGCTCTTGCAAGAAATCGTGAGCAGCAGCGAACAATATAGGTCCTTGGAAAATTTGCTGTCTATAGCAAAGAAAAAGCTATTAGATAATTGTATTGATGAAGCTTTGGTGATTTTGAAAAGGGCATTGTCTGTTGAACCTACTCACGACTACACCTACAATTTATTATCTGTTGCATATGAGAAAAAAGGTGATTTACAAGAAGCAGAGCGCTTCAGAGAAATATATAAATTATTTAAAACAAAAAAATAATATAGTTAAGGGCGTGCAAATAATGCATGGGTGATACAGAAAAGCTGATAGGCTATACACTAGCAGTTATCACCTTTTTTGTATTTCTTCATTATGAAGCCTTTTTTAAATAGGCAATTTCTCTGATACATGCTGCGGAAAAATAAATAAAAAAAATGATAACACTGTCACGACAAGGTTTGGCTTAAATCTCTGCCTATAATAGGAGATTGAGTGCTGATACTAAATAATTAGATAATTCGTGTCTATAAGAAAAAGCGAATATCTAAGAGAAATAGATTGAAAATCAATAATAATTTTCTAAATTGCACATCTTGCATATGGATATAAGAAGATAGTCAATATATTTCTCTTTGACGTTCCACTAGGATCAGAATATAATGAGTAAGTATTAAAAACTACAAATTTTGCCGAATTCCAATATGGAAGCGGGGGACCCAACAATTGGGGCGAATTCCAAAAGGATAGGATACTCTTTCAATCCGAGCCCGTCAGCTAACTTCGTAGGCGTTGAAAGAGGGCCAATGGTAAAATCAAAATCATGGACTCTTCATGGTTATTTTTATGCCCATTTTTTATACACGAGAATAACTGGGTAAAGGAATTAAAAAGAAAGATAGAAGGTGGTATCCGTGAAAAAAGGAATAAAATTTAAGATTCTATCGGCATTTATGTTCATTCTTTTGGTATTTGGCGCTAATACCGTGTCGTCGATTATAAATTTCAATCGTTTAAGTAACTCAATAGAAAACATCATGGAAGCTAATTATAGAAGTGTCGTAGCTGCACAAGGCATGATTGAAGCTCTTGAACGGCAGGATAGTGCAGAATTGTCCTATATGTTTGCAGTTGACCAATCTGCCATAAAGACTTTTCGGGAGAATGAAACTGCATTTATTAAGTTTCTATCAAGGGCAGAGGATAATGTAACTGAATCAGGGGAAAAGGAGATATTGGACAATATCAGTAATCTATACACAGAGTATGTTACCAAGTTTGGAAATTTAACCTTTATACAGAGTAATCAAGGTATAAATGAAGCTAGAAATTATTATTACAATGAAATATTACCATTGTTTGAAAAGGCAAAGACAGAATGTAGAAATCTTCAGAATTTGAACCAAAATGCAATGTTAACACGCAGGGATCAGGCTCATCAAATCGCCAAAGGAGCAACTTTTTCTACACTTGTTATTGCTATAGTAATAATTTTAATAGGATGGCTTTTAGCAGTATACTGGACGAACAAGATAGTAAGACCAATTTATAATTTAATTGAAAGGGCAAAAAAAATAGCAGAAGGGGATTACAGTCATCAACTAGATGTAACTGGTAGAGATGAAATTGCAGAGTTAGCTCAAGAATTCAATATTATGACCCAAAAGCTAAAGACATATGACTTAATAAATATTAAAAAATTAATGGATGAAAAGCAAAAGGCAGAAGCCATCGTAGAAAGTATTAGTGATGGGATTATCGTTACTGGAGAAGAACATAAGTTATTGCTAGTCAATAGGGCGGCAGAGAAGGCACTAGATATACGGGAAAAGGACGTATTAAACAAGCATTTTTTAGAAGCAATTAAAAGAGAAGATGTTTTTCAAATCATTGATAAAGTAAGACGTAGAAATGATGAAGATGAATACAAACGCTATACAGATATTACGGTTCAGTCTGAGTCAACTACAAAGTATTATAGAATTAACGTAACACCAATCGAAAATGAGGATAGAGAAAACATAGGTGTAGTTACTTTGATGCAAGACATTACGAAGTTAAAAGAAGTGGAACAATTGAAATCTGACTTTGTCTCTACTGTATCACACGAATTTAGAACACCACTAACCTCCATAAGTATGGGTGTAGGACTATTAATAGACCAAATTCCAGGAAATATCAATAAAGATCAAGAGGAACTATTAGAAGCTATAAGAGAAGATGGCGATCGCCTAAAAAACCTAGTAAGTGATTTGCTCGATTTATCTAGGATCGAATCGGGAAAAATTCAGATGGATATAGGTATTTATTCCTTGATTGACATTGTAGAAAATGCCATAAAGCCCTTTTATTCTCAAGCCAAGAATAAAAATATATCTTTAAAAGTTGATATAAGAGATAATCTATCTAAAGTTAAGGCAGATTTTAATAAGATAGCTTGGATACTTACGAATCTTATAGGTAATGCATTAAGGTATGCACCACAGGATGGGACGGGTATCATTGAAATCAAAGCAAAAGAAACAGCAAATAAGATGCTGGTATCTGTTACAGACAATGGAAAAGGAATACCTGAAGATTATCAGGAGAAGATATTTGAAAAATTTATACAGGTAAGAGATGTAGACAATACTGGAGGGACTGGCTTGGGTTTAGCTATCAGCAAGGAAATTGCAAATGCACATGGGGGAGAAATATGGGTCAAAAGTCAGCTAGGAGCAGGTAGCACATTTTACTTTACATTGAATATTGGGATATAAAAACTCAAAGGGGACTTAGTTATGAGAAAGATATTAGTGGTTGAAGATGAAAAAAATATCGTATTATCCCTTAAAATGCTCCTTCAAAAAGGGGGATATGAAGTTATTGTAGCTACAGATGGTATTAATGCGTTGAAAATGGCACAAGAACAAAAACCTGATTTAATCTTATTGGACATTTTATTGCCAAAATTGAATGGTTACCTTGTATGTGAGGCATTGAAAGATGAGATGGAAACAAAACATATCCCTATCGTTATAATTAGTGCAAAAACACAAAAAGAAGATATCGATAAGGCTTTTGCTGTTGGAGCGTTAGATTATATTGTTAAGCCATTTACACATGACCAGATTAAAAATGTAGTAAACAAATATTTAAAGGAGGTAGTCAGCAATGAATAAAAAAATATTGATTGTGGATGATGAGAAGAATATCCGATTGACATTAAAACATTGTTTGAGTGAACAAGGATATCAAATTGATATGGCTGTCAATGGAGAAGAGGCATTGAGCAAATTATCTGAACTTACTTTTGATTTAGTGCTTTTAGATATTAAAATGCCTGGATTAACTGGAATGCAAGTATTGGAAAAGTTACGACACAAGGGCAATAAAGTAGATGTAATTATGATGACAGCATATGGAACAATTGAAAAAGCAGTAGAGGCCATGAAGTTAGGGGCCATTGATTTTATCAGCAAACCCTTTACACCTGATGAAATCAGAATGATTGTAAAGGATGTATTAAATAGGCAGATGTTAAATGAGGAGATAGTAGAATCCTTTAAAGACATGATTGAGTATGCTAAAAAATGTATCCTTAATGAAACCTTTGATAAAGCTGGAGAATATCTGCGAAAAGCAATTGCAGAAAATGTAGATTCTCCTGAACCCCATAACCTGTTAGGTGTATTAGCAGAATATGATCGTGAAATACAAAATGCTCAGCTGCATTATCGTGCTGCTCTTGCTTTAGATCCTACTTATATGCCCGCACAAAAGAACTTGGAGAGAACGGCTCAGATGAGGTACACGAGAACAGGGATTGATTTAGGAGAAAGATCTCATGGAAAATAGAAAAAGCAAGGGTGAATACATTATTGTCGTTGGATGCGGAAGGCTGGGTACGCACTTGGCAAGGCTGTTATCCAAGGCTAGAAAAAGTGTTGTTGTTATAGATAAGGATGAGCAAGCTTTTCATAAACTTGGAGATGATTTCAGCGGTTTTACAATTG
>JBFNEZ010000242.1:0-4940 GCA_040797825.1 Thermotaleaceae bacterium
AGATATTATCCATCAAATATAGAACACCATAAATAAAGTCCTTACTATGAGATAATTAAATCATAAAAGGACTTCTTCTATTTTATCTAATGCATCACGGTTGTATCTTCTTTCATTGTTTTTACATTGAATGTTTTTCTACTAATAATAGCTGTCATAGTCATAATTTAAATAATACAAGCATAGAATTTTAATGATAATAATATATACCATATTAAGTCTCTTATCTTTTTCGATTTTTAATATTACTACTTAGTTAAGTTTTGAACTAATAGGACAAATTGCTTGACAATAGTTTCCACAATACATAGAATATAACTATAAGGTATTTCCTTTTAAATTGAAAGGAGGCTTATAATTGAACGATATGCATTCTGTATATGTAATCGGAGAATCACGCACTAATTCAGACAACGCTATTACAAAGATGTATGGTTCTTTCTATATGGCTTTTGAAATAGATGATGTTACTAATGAAGTGCTGGATTTCAGTTGTACTCATACAGTTGATGTTACTGAACGATATTTATCAAAGTTGTTTTTAGGCAAACAATTTCAAGAGATTGATAACTGGTTAGAGAGAGAATTGACGCAACGCTATGGTGGTTCTTCTCGAAAGGCGGTAATAGTATCCTATCGGGATGCGTTGAAACGCTGGCAGATTATGACTGGAAACGAATAAATAAAGTACGTAAAATATATAATTGTTGCTTTGTCCATGCTTGATATGGCTTCAACCATATCGTCGCAGATGAAACCCAACAGAATCAGGCGTGATTTCACGTCTGGCTTTTGTTGGGTTTTTTTATATTTTTTATAGGAGTATATATAAGTGCATTAAATTAGCCTCAAATGATTTTCTTATGCTACATTATTTCACCTCGTTATAAATCGGGAAGGGAGACCCGTTTATAAAATAAATTAAAAAGGGAGAGAAATCAATGATTACAAATGGCTTTACTTACATCGCATTTTTAGTATTCTTTGCTGCCATGCTCGTTGCTGTGAAAAAAGCGACGAACTGGAAAATCTTTAATTTTATTCCACCAATTGTTATGGTCTACTTATTCAACATGATTTTCTGTACTATCAACCTATGGGATATGGAAGCAACTGCTGGTGCATATTCCGCAACAAAAAACAATCTTTTATACGCAATGATTTTTGTTATGCTGTTAAGTTGCGACTTCCGTAAATTAGCTAAGTTAGGTGGTCGTATGATCGCCATCTTTATGGGGGGTGCCATCACTATCTCTATAGGCTTTATCGTTGCATTTATTTTCTTTAAAGGTATTCTAGGCGTGGATTCTTGGCGTGCTTTGGCAGCTCTATGTGCTTCTTGGATTGGTGGTTCTGGAAACATGGCAGCTATACAAGATGCACTATCTGTGCCGGAAGCTGATTTCGGTGCTGCTCTTATTGTTGATACAGTTTTCTACTCAGTATGGATTGCACTATTGTTGGTTGTAATTCCATTTGCATCTAAATGGAACAAGGCAGTAAAAGCTGATACCTCTAAGTTAGAAGCTATTGCTGCTGCAACTAATGCTGAAATTGATAAAGAAAAGAAGACTCTTGACTTTACATCTCTGCTTACTTTATTAGGTCTATCTCTAATGATTTCTGCGATTGCTCAGAATTTAGGTGGAGCTTTAGCTTTCGGAATGCTAGATAAGGGTACAATGACCGTATTGTTAGTTACTGCAATTGGACTAGTAGCTGCCATGTCTCCAATTGGAAAGATGTCTGGCATATCAGAAATGTCCAATATATATTTATACGTAGTAATTGCGTTGTTGGCCTCTCGTGCCGGATTAAACGAAATATTAGCTGCTCCTATGTGGCTAGTAGCTGGTTTATTGGTACTTATCATTCATATTGTAGGAATGTTTATATTGTCTAAGCTATTTCACTGGGATCTGTGTATGGTATCTACAGCATCCTTGGCGAATATTGGTGGTTCCGCATCAGCGCCTATAGTCGCATCTGCTTATGATGGGTCCTATGCTGGTATAGGTGTATTAATGGGTGTATTAGGGGCAGCTATTGGAAATGTCATGGGCTTGTTAGTAGCAAGCATTATGCAATTTTTTGCTTAATTCCTGCCGCTTGTTTAAAGTAAGGAGGAGTATCATATGGATTTAAACCGCAAATTAAAATACTTACAGATAGGTTTGCCTGATGATATCTTGCGTCGAAAGGTATATGGAGATTTCCAAGGAGCTATCCAGCTTATTGACAGAAAACTAAAATCAGAGAATTTGCATCAGTCAATTCGAAACTCTTTGATTGTACAACGAGAGATAATGGTTCGCTTGCCAGAAAATTATCCATATACAAAGGAGCAGGCTATAGCAAAGGTACAAGAACAAATTCCAGACTTTACAGAAGAAGAGTTTGATGAGAGAGAACTGAACGGAGAGATTGACTGGATTTATATTCAAGGAATTCCACACTACTTTGACCGATTTTATGAGTCTTTGATAAAAACAGACTCAGCCTTTGCTTCAAGAGCTGGTTTAAGTAATATAATTAGTGATGGAGCCAGCATAGCCAGTGGTACTGAAGAAGATTCGCTAGATCGAGTAGCACGTATAATGCGGGAAAAGGAATGTATCTCTAACCGGATACGTGTTCGAGCGGGTGTACAAATTAAGGATGAGTATTTCCAACCTAATGAGTTGGTTCGAGTCCATTTACCAATTCCGTGTAACTGTCCACAACAAAGCGAAATCCGAATTGAAAGGATAGATCCGCCTTGGGGTCAGGTGGCACCGGTAGATGCTCCACAGCGCACCATATGCTGGGAAGAACATATAATGGATAATCATCCCTTTATAGTGGAGTATTCCTATGTTTATACCGCTAAGTACAATGATGTGCTTTCGATTGTTCCTGATGAAAATCAGCCTTCTTTTGACATCCATGAACAGCCTCCGCATATTATGTTCACACCTTATATAAGGGAGCTTGTACAGTCGTTAACTGAAGGACTAAAATCTCCATTGGAAAAAGCTAGGGCTATTTATGATTTTATTACCTTAAATGTTAAATACAGTTTTATGCGATCCTATTTTTGTTTGGAAAGTATTCCTGAAATGTGTGCTCGCAATATGCGTGGAGACTGTGGAGTTATGGCACTATTGTTTATTACACTTTGCCGGAGTGCCGGTATACCAGCTCGCTGGCAAAGTGGATTGATTACACGGCCGGATTTCTGCGGTGCACATGATTGGGCTATGTTCTATGTGGCCCCTTATGGATGGCTATACGCTGATCCATCCTTTGGAACAGGTGCAGTTCGAGAGCAAAACGAAGAGAGACGTCAATTCTATTTTGGAAATTTGGATCCATTCCGAATGGTGGCTAATAGCGAGTTCCAGGTTGGTTTTACTGTTCCAAAGGAATTTTGGAGAGCTGATCCATACGATAATCAGGTAGGTGAAATCGAAACTCTTCATCATGGATTACGATACATTGAATTTGATAGATTTAAAGAGGTTATTAAATTTGAGGAATTGTAATCGGTAATCCAAATAACTGTAAGTTAAGGAGATATATAATGAAACAAGAAAAAATGTTACAACCTTATGCTCTGATAGATCTTCATTGTGATACGCTTACCGATTGGAAGTATACAAGTACTGGAAAACTTGACACATTGAACGATTCGGAGCGAGTATTATCCCTAGATTCTATACCAGAAGATGTACATTGGGCACAGTTTTACGCAATATTTGTTCCAGATGAAGTAAGAGGCCAGGCCGCAATCGATTATTATGAGGCTAATAGAGATAGCTTCTATCGTCAAATGGAGAAATTTAATAATCGTGTTATGCCTTGTCGCACAGCTTCTGATATGGAAGCTGCTTGGGCGGCAGGAAAGACATCTGCATTTCTCACTATTGAGAATGGTTCTGCTCTAGCAGGTGATTTAAAAAGGGTAAAGCTGCTGGCTGATGAAGGCGTAAGAGCTATCACACTAGTATGGAATGGGGAAAATGAGCTTGGTTCTGGTCACACCACTAATCATGGCTTGTCTAATATTGGCAAGGATATGGTGTCTGAAATGGAAAAGCAGGGAATTATTGTGGATATCTCCCATCTCAACGATTCCGGCTTTGACGACCTTTTAAAGGTCGCGAAGAAACCATTTATGGCTACTCATTCTAATGCTAGAACGGTGTGCAGTCATAAGCGTAATCTTACTGATGACATGATTCGGGAGATGATTCATCGTGATTGTCTTATTGGTCTAAATTACTTCGTGAAATTCATTAAGGATGATGGCGAGGTGAAAGGACTAGATGATTTGTATCGCCATGTGGAGCATTTCTTTGAATTGGGTGCAGAAAAGAATTTGGCCTTAGGTTCTGATTTTGATGGCGCTATCCTTCCTGAGTGCCTTAATAGCCCAGCGAATGCTGCTGGTTTGTACCAGTATTTCATTTCACGAGGACTGACCCAGGATCAAGCAGAAGGAATTATGTATAAAAATGCACAGGCATTTTTTCAGAAGAACCTAGGTTAGCATGGTATAAGATTTTGAGAAAACATACAGAAAAGGATAAGATTCTTAAAAAAAGAATCTTATCCTTTTTTATTATTTTAATTTAAGATACACCTATAAAACTTAAAATAATCACATGAGTGGGAGATAGTCACAATGTTATAAGTAATCAATGACTGGTTCATTCAACCTAGTTCAGTTATCGTAGCTTATATATTTCCATGAAATCCAATATAGAATTAATTGACCTCCATAATTAAGAATGTTACATCATCCATAAGGTTTCCGATATTCCCTATATGATTGTATAAATTTCTCATTATTGCAATTTCTAAATCCTTAGCACTTAATGTATAGTTTTTTATTAAAAATTGCCTCATTTTCTCTTGACCATAAATTTCATTATTTAAATTTTTAGCTTCTATTAATC
>JBFNEZ010000243.1:0-4935 GCA_040797825.1 Thermotaleaceae bacterium
CAGTTAACGAAAGTAATGAAAAATTACTTAATCAAAGTTTACAATATGTTAATTTCAACTTAGAAATGCTTACCCACTCATCAGAAGATGGAAATAGATATAGTAATAATGCTTCAGAAAACAAAGAAATAAAGCCTATCAATTTTTTTGATATGAAAGTTTAAGGGGGTACTATAACGTGAGATCAACATTTTTAGGTTTTAATGCAGCAAAATCAGGGCTCTTTGCAGCACAAAGAGCCTTAGATATAACAGGACACAATATAGCTAATATCAACACAAGAGGCTACACTAGACAAAGATTAGAACAGGCCGCGAGTAACCCTATAAAACTACCAGGCGGTGAGGGTATGTTGGGTACTGGTGTAGACACTACGGCAATACACCAATTAAGAAGTGAGTTTCTAGACTATAAATATAGGGATGAATCTAGTACATTAGGCTTTTGGGATGCAAAGGCAGATGGATTAGCTTTTATTGAGTCCATTATGAACGAACCATCAGAAACTGGTATAAGTACAGTAATAGATCAGCTTTTTGAATCTTTTCAAGAGCTTAGCAAAAACCCAGATAACTTAACTACAAGAGCACTAGTTAGACAGAGAGCCACAGCATTTACTAATTCTATTAACCATATGTATAATCAATTGGAAAAAATGGCAGTAGACTTAAACTTTGATATTAATTCTATGGTAAAACAAATAAATACACTTGGAAGTCAAATTGCGAAGCTAAACGATCAAATTTTAAGATTTGAAGTAGATGGCAGTAATGCTAATGATTTAAGAGATCAAAGAAATATGTTAATAGATGATTTATCTAAAATAGTAAATATAGAAGTTCTGGAAGTACGTAACCCGGATAATCCTAAGCATAGCCAAATGGTTATAAAGGTGGCAGGTAAACCTTTAGTCTATCATAAGGATCTTACTGGACTTGAAGTTGAAATTAAACAAAGTGAGTTTTTCGATAAAGAAGTAGATAAGAAAATCGATTTTTATGAAATTAAGTGGGCAGATGGTACAGATTTTGATTCTACTAATGTAAGTGGAGAACTAGGTGGCATACTAGCCATGCGAGATGGTGATGGTGATAAAACTAAAAAGTTTCCCGAAAGTGAAAAGGGAATACCTTATTATATAAAAGAGCTAAACACGTTTGTTAATAAGTTTGCTAATGAGATTAACGAGGTGCATCTTAGAGGGTATGGATTGGATAAAAGTACTGGACTAGGATTCTTTACGGTAGATGGTGTAACTACTGGCGGTTCAGCAATTACCGATGATATATTTACAAAGCTTAATGCATCAAATATTAAGCTGACCATAGACTTAGAAGATGTAAATAAAATTGCCGCATCTAATCATCCAGATCGACTTCCTAAGGAAGGAACTATTATGTTAGATATTATTGCACTTAGACATAAGGGTTCTATGTTTCAAGAAGGAAAACCAGAGGATTTTATTAAATCCTTAATAGGAACACTTGGAGTAGACGCAGAAGAGGCGGATAGAAATACACTTAACCAGTCAATTCTACTACATGAAATAGAAACTAGAAGACAGTCTATATCAGGTGTTCATCAAGACGAAGAACTTTCAAACATGGTAAGATTCCAGCATGCCTATAACGCATCAGCAAGAATGATAACAACAATGGACGAAATGCTAGACGTGGTTATAAATAAACTAGGAATAGTAGGTAGATAGGAGGAATAAGCTATGCGTGTAACAAACAATATGATGATTTCAAACATGACGCGAAATCTACAGACCAACATAAGAAGACTTGAAAAAACACAACTACAATACAATACAGGGAGAAAAATACACAAGCCTTCCGATGATCCTATAGGCATTACAAGAAGTTTAAAACTTAGAGCAGATATAAACGAATTACATCAGTTCAAGAAAAATGTTCAAGATGCACTATCTTGGGTAGAGAATACAGAAGATACTGTAATAGGGTATACAGAAGTACTCAAAAGGCTAAGAGACTTAACAGTACAAGCATCAAATGGAGTTTTAACACAAGAAGAAACAGTAAAGATAAAAAGCGAAGTTGCTGAATTAAAACAACAAATCATTAGTCAAGGGAATTCAGCTTACTCAGGAAATTATATTTTCTCTGGGAAGAATACAGGCACGAAGCTTTTTGATGAACTTGGGAATTATGCAACATTAGCAGATGGAATTGATCCAGCCCAGCTTGTTGGGGCAACTATGAAAGATCATATAATTCAATTTGAAATAGGTGTTGGGGAGAGAATAAATATAAATACTTTAGGTGCAAATCTATTCGAAATTACTGATCCAATAGCAGGTGCACCAGGAGCTAAAGCTGGAATTATTAGTTTGATAGAAGAAATAGAAGCTGATTTAGATGTCGGATCTACAACAACGTTAACTGATAAACTAGGAACACTAGACCAGTACATAGACAAAGCTCTTACTATAAGAGGAGATATAGGTGCAAGATCAAACCGTTTAGAGTTAATAAAAAATAGAGCAGAAGATGACATAATTAACCTAAGAGCTCTACAATCTAAAATAGAAGATGCAGATCTAGCAGAAACAGCAATACAATTAATGAATGAAGAAAATGTATATAGATCATCACTTTCAGTAGGGGCAAGAATAATTCAGCCTACATTATTAGACTTTTTGAGATAAAATTCGTTATGCTATGCATAACTCTTATCGCACTCAGAATTTAAAATAAATTCTTCAAGTGCTCAAAAAAATATAAAATTTTTATAAAAAGGTATAAAGTTATCAAAAATAGTGCCGATATATATTATGTAAGCAAATAAACTTCCTAATTTACAACGCCGGCAGTAGATTAGAGAGTTTTAAAAATTGACCTATAGGCAAGGAGGCCGAGGGCGAATATAAAATTCAAGGAGGAATTACAAATGAGAATTAATAATAACTTAATGGCAATGAATACACACAGACAATTAGGAATCGCTAATGGTGCTGGAGCAAAGTCAATGGAGAAACTATCTTCAGGATTCAGAGTTAATAGAGCAGGAGACGACGCAGCAGGTCTTTCTATTTCTGAAAAAATGAGAGCTCAAATTAGAGGACTTAACCAGGCTTCTAGAAATGCTCAAGACGGTATCTCTTTAATTCAAACAGCAGAAGGTGCGCTAAATGAAACTCATGCAATGTTACAAAGAATGAGAGAATTAGCAGTGCAAGCTGGAAATGACACAAATGCTGCTGAAGATAGAGATGCAATCCAAGCAGAAATAGATGAGTTAGTAAGTGAAATTGATCATATTGCTGAGTCTACAACTTTTAACGGTATTAACTTATTAAATTCTGATGTAACTGACTTTACCTTACAGATTGGTTACTCAGATCAAGATTATGATAAATTAACTGTAGATTTAGAAGCACTTAAATCTGATGCAGGTACGCTTGGGGTAGACGCTCTTGATGTTACTACTGCTGCTGATGCTACTGCAGCAATAACAGCACTTGATGCAGCTATTCAAACTGTATCAGCAACTAGATCCACATTAGGTGCAAATCAAAATAGATTAGAGCATACAATCAAAAACCTAGATACATCTGCTGAAAACTTACAAGCTTCTGAATCAAGAATTAGAGACGTAGACATGGCGAAGGAAATGATGGAGTTTACTAAGCAAAACATTCTTCAACAAGCTTCTACAGCTATGTTAGCTCAAGCTAACCAAGCTCCTCAAGGAGTACTTCAATTATTAAGATAGTCATAAGTATTAATGAATTATATTGAAAAAGAGACCTTAGTATAACTAAGGTTTCTTTTATAAGTTTTTTTAAAATCAAAGTATTTATCTAGTATTTTCGAAACATTGAGAATACGGTTTGTTACATCAATGATTAAAGCTGAATATAAGGAAATTAACTGCCACATATAATTAATATGATGAAATGTTTATTAACTTTTCATCGATAAAGGCAAACCATTGGAAACGATGGGACGCAAAGCCATAGGGCCTTTTTTTCTAAAGAGTAAATGGCAGCCGAGCTACCGAAGGGAGAGTTTTTTTATGCAAAAAATTTTGATTTATCAAATTAAAAGTAAAAACATATCTCCCTTAATAATAAAAAAATAAAAATATAGGAGGGTATGGAAGTGGAAGTAAGGAGACTAAAAAAGTCAGTACAAAAGATGTTCGCTTTTCTATTGGTAACTGTGATGGTATTAGGGTCAGCAATAAATTCAATGGCAGTTCAACCTAATGCCGCATCTAATGCAGGTAACAAGTCAAAGGTAGAAAATGTTGCACCTAAAAAAAATTCTGATAATAAATCAGACAAGCCGGACAAACAAGAGAACCCAAACAAACCAGACAAACAAGATAATTCAAAGCCAATTGTTGTAACAGGCGATAATGTTGTAGTTATGCCAGGTAATGACCCTAAGGCTGAAAGTCTTACACCCCCAGATGGGTATACTGTGCTAGATAAATTTAAAATTGATCCACCAAAGAATGGAACATACCTAGATAGAAATACTGGTTTTGAAGTGACTGTAACCTTTGAATTTAATAAAGGTGAACCCAAATATGTTAATTGGACTTCAAATTATCCGGTGTACTATGTATTTGTAAAAGGTGGAAACCAAGGAGGAAGTTTATATCATTATCCTGAAGGAATAACTGGTGATATAGAGCAAATAACTCCGACTAATCAAGGAATTAGTCATGTAACTTTTTATTACTACCCACTACATACAGAACCTGGAACAGAGGATCCTATAGAAGATCCAATTGAAAACCCAATCGAAGATCCAATTGAAAATCCAATCGAAGATCCAATTGAAAATCCAATTGAAAATCCAATAGAAGATCCAATCGAAGATCCAATCGAAGATCCAATCGAAGAACCAATTGAAGAACCAATTGAAGAACCAATTGAAGAACCAATTGAAGAACCAATTG
>JBFNEZ010000244.1:0-4815 GCA_040797825.1 Thermotaleaceae bacterium
GTTTTATGGTAATTTTATGAAAACACTATGGTTTTGTTTGTACAAAATCTAGGTAATTACTCAATATAAATTATTTTTTCATTTTATGATTTATCAGCTAATCTTTGAAGATCTTTATTATGTCCTATTATTACGATAACATCATTTTCTTTTATTTGGTCCGAGGGACTTGGTGTAATATTAATCTTAGCCCCTTGCTTAATGGCCATTACATTAATTCCGTATTTACTACGTATGTTCAATGTCTCTAATGTCTTTCCTTTCCATTCCTTTGGTGCATTAACCTCCATGATACTATACTCAGGAGATAGGTCAATATAATCTAAAATATTGGAGGCACCTAGGTTATGTGCAACCCGAATTCCCATATCCCTTTCTGGAAAAACGATACGATCTGCGCCAATCTTCGACAGTACATTTCCGTGCAACTGACTCTTTGCTTTAGCTACAACATACTTCACTCCCAGTTCCTTTACAATAATGGTTGCTAATATAGAAGATTGAATGTCTGAGCCAATTGCAATGATTGCCACATCAAAATTCCTTATTCCTAGTGCTTTTATAGCCGCTTCATCAGTTACATCTGCTTGTATCGAATGTGTTACCGAATCGGCTATAGACTGTATAACTTCTTCATCTCGATCAACAGCCAATACATCATACCCCATTCCATATAATGCACAGGCAACACTAGACCCAAATCTACCACATCCAATTACCACATATTGTTTCATCGTTAATATACACTCCCTTATCCTACAATTACTTTTTCTTCTGGATATCTTATATTTCCTTTGCTTATCATCTGTTTTTTTGCTAATGCCAGTGCTATTGTCAATGGTCCTACTCTGCCAGCAAACATAGTAAGGGTAATAACCAGTCTTCCTACTCTGCTTAAGCTAGGTGTAATCCCCAAGGAAAGTCCTACGGTACCAAAAGCAGACACCGCTTCGAAGTATACCTCTATGAAACTAAATCCAGTTTCTGTTATAGACAATACCATTGTTACTAGGACTACTAAAAACATAGCAATTCCTATAATTGCTATGGATCTGTTGACAATCTCAGAGGGTATTCTTTTTTTAAAAATATTAGTATCCTCCTCACCTTTTATCACAGATATGATTGACCATAGTATTACACTTGCAGTTGATGTCTTTACTCCTCCAGCAGTAGACCCTGGTGAACCTCCTATAAACATCAGTACAATAGTTAAAAATATAGATGCTATGGTCAGTTGATCTGTCGGCAAGGTATTAAATCCTGCCGTCCTAGGTGTAATAGAATGAAACATAGCAGATAAAGCCTTTCCTTTCACAGATAGTGTTTCCATTGTACTTGGATTATTGTACTCTAAAGCTAAAACCATAACGAACCCAAGTATAATAAGAAAGGCTGTTAAGGATAACACCAGCTTTGTATGTAAAGAAAACCTAGAGAATCTTCTTTTCTGCACCACCTCTAAAATTACTGAAAATCCTAAGCCTCCCAGTACAATCAACATCCATATTGTCACATTAATAAGCATATCGCTGGCAAAAGGAGTTAAACTTCTAAAATCCCCAATTAAATCAAATCCAGCATTGCAAAATGCGGATATCGCATGAAATATACTATATCCAATGCCTTTCCAAAGGCCATACATCGGTATAAACTTAATAGAGAGTAATATTGCACCTATACCCTCTATAGTAAATGTCATAATTAAAATATATTGGGTTAACCTTACAAGACCTGATATATTAAATTGATTTAGGGCTTCTTGCATAACCAATCTCTCCTTTAAAGAGATTTTCCTCCCCAAAACAAAAGCAATTAAGGTTGCCATAGTCATAAAGCCTAAACCGCCAATCTGTATTAGCAAAAGGATAACGGTCTGTCCGTATACGGTCCAATAGGTCCCTGTGTCAACAACTACCAATCCCGTAACACATACAGCAGAGGTAGCGGTAAAGAGCGCATTAATAAAACCGATGCTTACACCACTTTTAGACGCTATTGGCAAGTTTAATAGTAGAGCGCCTATAATAATCACCACCGCAAAGCCTAGAACAAGGATTTGCGCTGGGTTAAGCTTAAAAATATCTAATCCTCCCTCTTTACGCATGCCCCTTACCTCCAAAAAAATCTATATTTTACCATATCTAAAAAAAAGTGTTCACTGCTCTTTCTTTTTTAATTGCCAATCTTATATCCCTTATCATTTTGGCACCAGCAAAAAAAATCACTAAAAATTCCAATCGACCCAGCATCATGCCTAAAATTTGCGTCCATAGAACTAAAACAGGCGCGTTTGGAGCCGTAATTCCAACAGATAAGCCTACAGTTCCTAAACTTGATGCAAATTCAAACATAGCATCCTGTAAGGGATAACCATGAAGAACTATCACTGCAACTCCAAACACATAGGTTATCATATATAAGACTGTGAAGCTTGAAACATCTATAATATGCTGCTGGGACACATAATATTTACCCTCAGCCCTAGTCACATAGTTCTGCTGAATACTATTTTGCGGTAACAAATACCCTCTGATATTCCAGCCTAGAGATTTAATCATCAGATATACTCTATACAGCTTCAACCCACCAGCCGTAGATCCTGTCCCCCCGCCGATAATCATTAATATAATCATAAAAAAAACGGCAAAACTATCCCAGCTACTATAACTAACCGTAGAAAATCCAGTGGTTGAAAGAGCTGAAATAATTTCAAATGCCCCTACCCGTATACTCTTACCTAAAGACCCAAATATTTTACTTAAAGACAAGAAAGACACAATTGGTATGGCCACTGACAACAGAAAAAACATAAATCGTATTTCTCCAATTTTTAGAAATCGTTTTACTTGCCCTTTTAGTAAAACAAAATGTGCTGCAAAGTTTATTGTCCCCAGAATCATCAGTATGATTGTTATAAGCTCAATCTTCAGATTATGATATTCTCCAATACTGTTTACTTTTGTAGAAAATCCTCCAGTAGATAAGGCTGCAATTGCATGATTGATAGCATCAAACCATGGCATGCCTGCTGCAATATACAATAATACTCCTGCAAGCACATAGGAGGAATATATCATCATAATTAGTTTAGTTGATTTGGCAACGTTTGGCAGTAGCTTATCCGATCTTCCTTCTGCATTATATAATCCTAAACCGTGGGGACCGATAATAGCCGATAACATCACAACAGCGATTCCTGCACCGCCAAAGAACTGCATAGTACTTCTCCATAATAGAAATATGTTTGACATTTCTGCAACATCTACTACAGATAATCCAGTTGTTGTCCATCCGCTTACGGATTCAAAGATAGCCTGGGTAAAATTGAGTTGTCCAGATAACATAAAGGGTAGTGCAGATACTAGAACAGTTCCAAGCCAAGCTAATATTACAATAACACCACCTTCCTGCAGTGTCAATGTAACTTCATAATTAACATTTTTCCACCTTCTTAGAACAACCCCAATAAGGATTGTCAGGGCTGAAGGAATAAGAAAGCTGCTAGCTTGATAAATCTCAGATTTAAATGCTGGTAGCAGCATCAAGGGAATCAGCAGCGCTAATCCTACTCCAACCATTATCGTACCTATATATCCGATGATTAGGTTATATCGTCCTTTAATCTGCTCAATATACGCCATAGCTAATCAATCCTTCCTCTAATGGTTCTAAGTACCTCAGACTGTACTATAGGCAGACATAATATCACCATTTTATCCCCAAACTCAATCATAGTGTCTCCTCTAGGTATCACAGCATCTCCATTCCTCGTGATACATCCAACAACAGCTTCTTTAGGAAAATCAATATCCGATAGTTTTTGTCCTATGACTGGGAAATTTTCTCCTATCTCTATTTCCATAGCTGCTACCTTTCCTTCTTCAATAGGTATTAGGTTAGTAATATCCTCTATAGAAAGTTTCTGTTCAATAAATGAAGAAATAATATCTGAAGTACTGATTACATTATTAACACCTAATTTTTTAAATATCTCTATATTTTTCGGATCATTTACCATTGAAAAAGTCTTTCTCACTTTAAATATTTTATCAGCAACCTGACATATGACAAGATTGTCTGGATCATTTAGTGTGAGTGCAATAACTATATCTGCATAGGCTGCTCCTGCATCTTCTAAAATATAGGGCTTTGTACCATCTCCATGTACAATTGTGGCTCGATGCATCCTTGCAAGCTTTTTACAATATTCCTCATCGTTATTAATAATTGTAACTGTATAACCTTTAGAAATGAAGGATTTAGTTAAAAAATGTACCTGCTTTCCTCCACCTACAATAATGATATTCATAGTAAAGCCTCCATTTCATTCCCCACAATAATACTATTAAAGGCTTCAGCTGAAAGGATTGTAGGGCACACTGTCTCTATCCCTAATTCTTCATATACTTGCTGGCGACTTGGTTCAAAAAGTCTTGCAGTAACCTTAGGAACATGGAAAATTACTTTTGCAATTTGTGCAACCATAATATTTGTGTTATCATCATTGGTTGTAGCAACGACTACATCGGCTTTATCAATCTTCGCCTGAAGCAGCGTATCCATTTCAATAGCATCCGCCTCAATGGTAAAACCGCTGAAATCATCTCCAAGTTTATGAAAAGCTTGCTGATCCTTATCTATAACAACAACACTTTTTCTAGCCTTCGATAACAGCCTTGCCAAGTGCGTACCCAGCCTTCCGCATCCAACGACGATAATGTACTCACCCTTGCTTTTTCTATTTTCCATGAGATTCATCTCCTAAATCAATCCCTGTTCTCGTGTACCTCATCTGAGCCGTTCTCTCCAAGT
>JBFNEZ010000245.1:0-4799 GCA_040797825.1 Thermotaleaceae bacterium
GTGCCAAAGACTGTTGAAGTAAGAATATCCTCCGTATACTCATAACCTAACGATTTACCTTCAAGTACGGCTTGTATCAAATTATCACCCCCAATGGATAACTTCTCAGATATACAAAAGAAAAAACTCAAAATAGGTTTGATTATTTAAAAATCTTAAAAATATCAAATATACTGAATGTGGTTTTACGGTAGACCTTGTTATACAAGGCTTTTTTAGGATTTGTAATCCACCCCCATCCTCTTGGAGCTTTCACCCCTAAGCTATGGCGTATATATCTTTTTACGCTCGTTCTTGCTGCAATGCTCTTTTTAATACTCGGCTTTCTCATACCGAACTTCACAATTATCACACTCCTTTATTTTTCAATCACAAACCCGCTCCAACTATCGGCATACTGCAAAAGCAGCGTTAGGGGTTCTTCATGGGTAGCGCAGGAACGGTTATCCTCCACATATTGTCCATCATGATAGACAATTGCCTGCACTTCTTCCTCAGTAAGGCTAATGTGTTGCAGAGCCAAATATATACTCCTGACCGGTACACTTAAATATGTAAGTTTAGAATTAAAACGGTATGGATAATCCGGTTTGTATCCATACATTTTTTGTTTTTCAGACGGTTCATTTATGAGATACTGTGGATTCCCCGGCATACCCACTTTGCCTAAATCATGCAACAACGCTACTATCACGCAGCTCTCATCGCTTATATCCGGTGCGATTGCAGACTTGATCTTCAACATAGTTTCAGCAACATTTACCGAGTGTTCCAATAGACCACCCTCCTTGCAGAGATGGTATCTTGTGCTTGCAGGCGCCTTTAACCAGGTAGTTTCTTTCTCCATAAAGTCTATTACCCTATCGAATTGTTCTTTTCGCTCTATAACAACTGATTTCAAATCGTTATATCTTTCTAAAACACTTTTCTTCATAGCCATCTATCCTCACAATAAATTTAAGACAATATTACTTTTTAACAACAACCTCTGTCCGCCGGTCAATTTTATATTCAAATTCAACCTTTATTTCGCTATCGGCCGGTAAATTAACAGAGAATTCAATAAGCCCTGATGTTTTCTTTGAGTACTCATGTGTTGCCGAAACCATTTCCCATATACCCCAGGCATAATGTTCAAAATGCACTTCCGCAGCTTCTTCCTTATGATTCTTAATTATGCACTCATATTTGTAATGTTCAAATCCATTTATTTTCTTACGATCAACTTCATTGAAATCGAAGGTAATGTCAAACGCATTGCCAATGGTAAGCTTAATATCTTCATCCTTTGGGGTATGCCCTATACTATCCTCACCAATGAACTCAAGAGAATTGTCTGCTTCATCAGCTTTATACAGCTTTATTTTCCCCTTGGGCATGGCGTAACCCAAGCCACACTCTTTCTTATTTGTAAACTCAATAATTACATTTGCCTTTTCTTCACTCATGTTGAGCTTGTAATATTTTTTATAAGGTATACTTAGACCATTTAAAATATTGATTTGCTTGGTCTGATTATCTTTCAGTGTTGAGGGATTTACTAATGTGTACATGTGATAATCAAAGAAAGCTTTTTCCTCAGCTTGAGGCGCAGCAGAGGACTCACAAATATACATGCGTTCTTCTATGTCATAGGTATCGTCCTGAATTCTGTTGACATCTCCGGCAATAAGTTTTATTTTTGCATTTTCAAACGTTGCACCACTTTGATTTTCAATTTCTGCCCAGCCTGCAATGTTTAAGGTTTCCTCCAAAATCTCTATAACATAGTTTGCATTCCAATTGAAGCCCTTGCTAAGATAGGAAACCTTAACATGCTCAGATGTTGACTTCCCAATCTTCCATACAAGAGCAGGCTTTACGATGAGTCCTGATGGCAGGGAAGGAAGAACAATTTCTGCCTGAGCATCAATATATATTTCCTTTGTATCATTATCCTCTAATACACATCTTCCAGCTCCCTCAACCGATAAAAGACGGCAGCTCTTCTTTTCACCGGTCTTCCGGTCCTTTAGATAGACTTCCTTATCAATATACTTTTTAAGGAGCTTATCCCTATCAACCAAGTCATAATCATAATTGAACTCCAATATATTCAGGCCTTGCACCAGGAGAGAATCCGTTTCAATCTGCTGTGCTACATCAGCAAAAATCAGCTCAGTCTCAGCTCCTGTAAGGCTTACGACACGTGTTTCCTTGACAGCACCAAAACCGCCGTTATAAATGGTCAATGCTAATTCTTTAGTATCAGCCGCATTTGATATTTTTCTCATATCGTACACCTCCCTCTATAATAAATTGTATCAAACAATATGTACAATAAAACGGACAGTAAATTTATATTCTATTCTGTTTTAACAATATCAATAAGCTGCTAAGCCTGCACAGAAAACTTCTGTTATAGCAAAAGAGAGAGGAATGCCCTCTCTTTCTCATTGAAAAACTATCTTTTCTTTTTATCAAGATAAATCAAGAATGCAAGAAGCACAATTATTAACAGAATAATAAGTGTACCTTGAACAGGGTGTTGTTTTAGTGCTTCCAATAACTGCATGGTTTCCTCATAATGCAAAACCTAATCCCCCCATCTATGTTAATTTATATGATTTTAAATTTCACATAATGGAAAATTTGCTCCTACAACTTTATTCCTAACTGATTTTGCTTGAAATAGTGCCTTATCTGCTTCTGCAAATAAAATATCTATAGCAATTGGTTTATCAGTTGTTGCTACTCCAATACACACAGTAGCACCAAAACATTTTTCGGATTTCTCTATTGCCTTCCTTAGCCTCTCCGCATATTTTAATGCACCTTGATTATCTGTGTCAGGAAGGATAATGGCAAACTCTTCGCCTCCCCATCGTGCAATAGTATCAATCTCCCTGGAATTTGCTTTGAAAACTTCTGAAACCCGTGTGAGAAGCTTGTCCCCAGCTAAGTGCCCGTATTTATCATTTATTCTTTTAAAATGGTCAATATCAATTATGACTAATGAAAGTGCCGTTTTTGAACGATTCAGTCTTTTCAGCTCTGATTCTAACTTTTCATAGAGGTATCTACGGTTATAAAGATCCGTGAGTGGGTCTTTATAGGCATAATACATTATGTTTTTTATCCATAGGCCGCAGTATACACTAATACCAGTTAAAAATACAATAACACTTATCCAAAAATAATTATAGAAGGTTGGCTGTATGCTGTAATAGACAAAGCAAACAATGGAACTTATCAGCAGTCCCCCAAACCCCATGCAAATATGAATATTCTTATATAATGCATTTCTCATATAAAATAATCACCTCTCTTACCTATATCCCCTATTTATTTACAATATTTTACTTGATTTATCAAAAACATAACAATGCTTTTTACAGGTATTAGCATTTATTTACTTTATATTTTATACTTAAAATCCCTTATAGTAAATATCAATCATTACTGTTAGTGTACATGGTATATATAAAATAAGGGTAGACTACCTACCTTTGTGTGTTCTACCCCTATTTTAATCCCTGTTTTTGTGAACTAACATGGCTCGAATAATATCGTTCAGCAAACTTATTTGCCCTTCCGATAATTTATTGGCTAATAGCTCCATTTCTAACCTTTCAGGACTTTTAGCACTATCTCTATGGCCGAATGCAAGGTAATCAAGAGTTGTATTCAAAGCAATCGACAGATTTAAAAAAGTCTCGAATGAAAATCGCTTTTCTCCTCGCTCTATCTTGCCCTCGTATTGTGGAGATATATCAACTTTTTCCGCAAGTTGAAACTGTGTAAGTCCCATTTTATTTCGTTCCTGTTTTATTCTTTCTCCGATAGCCTTATAGTCCATATCTCAACCCCCTGTAATAAACATACAGGGAAGTTTTCGAAATAAAAACAGTCCATTGGTATACACAAATGTTTACTATATGGTCACTTTTGTTTTATAATAATAAGATTCAGTTGACTTATATGTATTGTTCTAAAATCTCCTGAATAGAGTTTTTATATTTTTCAATAACACTCTCTGGAGATAATATCTTCACTTTATTTCCAAACTGTGCTAACCATGCAAAAAAGGTTGAACTAATTGCAACGTTTATCCTAACTGAAAAGCTATTTTCATCAACTTTATCTAACGTAACATCTTTTCCAAAACGATCTATAACAGCATTAACAAGGGAATTGTCGAACTTTAATTTTACCGTCTCTTCTTCTCCTCCAAACATGTTGAATACTTTTTTGGAATAGTCTGCAATATTAAAATGCTCATTGTCCGGCAGCATCACTCTGGGTTGATCCACGATTTCTATATTCGTCATCCTGTCAACTCGATAATGGGTAAAGTCATTATATTTTTCCGAGAAAGTAATGAGATAATAATTTTCATCATCCCAGGACAGAGCATAAGGACTTACAAAATAAAGGTTTCCATCCTTTCGATATTTCTTTTCTTTTTTGATATCGTAGTCAAAATACTTGAAAGATACCTGCTTATTCTCTGCAATAGCAACATGAAGCCTGTCCACATTATAATAAATGTTTTCATTTATAGCCTTAACCCTGTTTGCCACATAAACTTGACGATGAAGCAACGCAGCTTGATGTGAGCTTGCCAGGCTCTCGATCTTTTTTATAAGTTCATTACTCTTTTTATATGTAATAAATTTCGAACATTGGACAGCATCAACCAATAGCTTTAATTCCGGTAATTCAAAGGTACGGCTTGCTACAAAATAATCCGTAGTTTTACTTTTTTGAGTAGCAATATCAATTCCGTAATGACGCAAAGCTTCTATATCATCATATAT
>JBFNEZ010000246.1:0-4773 GCA_040797825.1 Thermotaleaceae bacterium
TATTGATTGAGTTAAAAGCTCAAATTTTATAAGTTGGTTACTTTACAACCAGTGCTCATGCACATCAACTTGTGAAACGGTCAATAAGAGTAGTAAAAGTAATTATTTGCTATATAGACTCTGATGAAACCATGATATATTTTGAATATTAAAAGGTATCTTACCTCTAGCTTTCAGGATTTTTAAGGTAAGTATATATATATGAACTTTTGTCATAGATATACTTTTTTAATATGAATGATTATATCAAAACAAGTGTTGTGCGCGATTATGCGTTTTGCACTTGTTTTTTTGTTGTTAAAACTTCTTTTTATCTTCGATAATAAACTTCTATGCCCTTAAAATATTTATTACACCTCTGATGTTAGGGATCGAAGTTAGTATTTTACATTAAAAGGCAACAAAAAATTTATTTGATTAGGAGACATGACAATGGGAAAAGCGCTTATTATCGGTTGTGGTGGAGTGGCTCAGGTAGCCATCCATAAATGTGTTCAAAACAGTGAAGTATTCGAAGAAATCTGTATTGCAAGTCGTACAAAATCAAAATGTGATGCCTTAAAAGCAAAGCTGGATGGTGGAAAAACGAAAATTACAACTGCGCAGGTGGATGCAAATAATGTAGATGAACTAATTGCATTGATCGAGGAAATAAAACCAGATATCGTGATGAACTTAGCTTTACCTTATCAGGATTTAACAATTATGGATGCTTGTTTAGCAACAAAAACAAACTATTTAGATACAGCTAACTATGAGCCAGAGGATACGGCAAAGTTTGAATATAAATGGCAATGGGAATACCGTCAGCGTTTTGAGGAAGCTGGTATTACAGCACTTCTAGGCAGTGGTTTTGACCCTGGGGTCACAGGGGTATTTTCTGCTTATGCTCTTAAACATTATTTTGATGAAATTGAATATATTGATATTCTTGATTGTAATGCTGGAGATCATGGGTATCCTTTTGCAACAAACTTCAACCCAGAGATCAATATCCGTGAAGTCTCAGCAAATGGAAGGTACTGGGAAAATGGTGAATGGATTGAAACAAAGCCAATGGAAATCAAAAGAGTGTATGACTTCCCTGAAATTGGTGAGAAGGATATGTATCTACTTTACCATGAAGAACTTGAGTCTCTTGCAGTAAACATTCCTGGATTAAAGCGTATCCGTTTCTTTATGACCTTTGGACAAAGTTATCTTACGCACTTAAAATGTCTTGAAAACGTAGGAATGACTTCCATCGAGCCAATTGAGTTCGAAGGAAAACAGATTATTCCATTACAGTTCTTAAAGGCTGTATTACCCGATCCTTCTTCCCTTGGGCCCCGTACAAAAGGTAAAACCAATATTGGTTGTATCTTCCGTGGCAAAAAAGATGGAAAAGATAAAACTTATTATGTATACAATATTTGTGATCATGAGGAATGCTACAGAGAAGTGGGGTCTCAAGCGGTAGCATATACAACAGGGGTTCCTGCCATGATCGGCGCCATGATGCTAATGACAGGAACATGGAACAAAAAAGGTGTATACAATATTGAAGAATTTGATCCAGACCCATTCATGGATGCATTAAATAAATGGGGACTGCCTTGGAAAGAAAGCTTCAATCCGGAGCTTGTAGATTAAGATGAAATTTAGAGAATTACCAACCCCATGTTATGTAGTAGATGAAGCTCTTATAGAAAGAAATCTAAAAATCTTGGGCGGCGTCATGGACCGTACAGGATGTAAGATTGTTTTGGCACAAAAAGCATTTTCAATGTATAAGCTGTATCCTCTTATAGGACAGTATCTAACAGGTACCACTGCAAGCGGTTTATATGAAGCTCGTCTTGGATACGAGGAAATGGGCAAAGAAAATCATGTCTTTGCCCCGGCCTACCGTGATGATGAGATTGATGAAATCATATCCCTTTGTGATCACATTATCTTTAATTCCTTCTCCCAGCTGGAAAGATTTAAAGATAAAGTACTTCAAGCGGGTAAAAAAGTGGGCTTACGCATTAACCCAGAGTGTTCTACACAAATTGGCCATGCCATCTATGATCCATGCTCTCCGGGTTCCCGCTTCGGTGTAACTATAGATCATTTTGACCCTGATTTATTGGAAGGTATTTCAGGGCTGCATTTCCATACTCTTTGTCAGCAAAACTCTGATGATTTAGAAAGAACACTTAATGCCGTAGAAGAAAAGTTTGGACCATGGCTATCCCAAATGGAATGGATTAACTTTGGCGGCGGCCACCACATTACTAGAGAAGACTATGACATATCATTGCTTGAAAAGTGTATTGGAAGAATGCAGGAAAAATACGGCTTAGAAGTGTATCTTGAGCCTGGTGAAGCAGTTGCTCTCAATGCTGGATATCTGGTTACAACTGTACTAGATACCCATCAAAACGGAATAGACATCGCCATTCTTGATACTTCTGCATCCTGTCACATGCCAGATGTTTTAGAAATGCCTTATCGTCCTCCTCTTTTTGGCTCTGGTGAAGCAGGTGAAAAAGCCTTTACTTATCGACTTGGTGGGCAAACTTGTCTTGCAGGTGACGTAATCGGCGATTATTCTTTTGACGAAAGGCTTAAAACTGGAGATCGATTGATTTTTGGCGACATGGCGATTTATTCCATGGTAAAAAACACTACTTTCAATGGCATGCCTTTACCTACCATTGCCCTTCAAGACAAAAATGGAGAATGTCATATCCTGCACCAATTTGGATATCAGGATTTTAAAATGAGATTAGCTTAAAAAACTATATCAAGGAAACCAATCAAAAACAGACTTTCAGGTGGAAGTCTGTTTTTTGATTGGTTTGCTAATAAAAACTTAGTTAGATCCTTAGCTCTTCTGTGATATTAGGATACCGGTACCCTAAATCTCCCTGTGAGCATACCATTCTTTAGGAATAAATATCCGAAAACTCGACTTTTATTCGCTCAACATTTGTCTCGATGGCAACTTCAATTTCCTCATAGGAAGTATCCTCTGAATCCACTTGTTTAGCTGGTAATTCAATGATAAATTCACTACCTACTCCTGGCTTGCTTTTTACCCATATCTTACCCCCATGCATTTCTACAAAGGCTTTAACAAGGGATAGACCTATGCCACTGCCTTCTGCCCTTCGATTGTACAAAGGTTCTACCTGCCGAAATCGCTCAAAAACCTTTTGATGCATCTTTTGTGGAATACCAATACCCGTATCCTTTACTGAAACAAGAATACGATCTTCCCTGTCAAATATACTTACATAAATGGTTCCATCTGATCCAGTAAATTTAATAGCATTTGACAATAGATTTAACATAATCCTTTCAATCTTGTCCCCATCACAAGCCATGTACTTTTCTTCTATTTCTGTATCGAATATAATGTGCTTTCCTTTACTCTGTATATATTCACTCACCGATAGGGTTATTTCTTCCACTAAATAGACGATATTATAATTTCTAAGATTCATCTTCATGAAACCTGAATCCACCCGCGTAATATCAATCAAATTATTTATCAATCTGAGCAGCCTATAGGCGTTCTGTTTCATCATATGAATATGTTTGAGCAGTGAAGTATGTTTCTCTCTGTCCTCTTGGTCTCTTTCATTATAATTTTTATCTGCCAGCTGAATACAGCTAAGAATAATATTGAGGGGAGTTCTTAATTCATGGGATATATTAGAGAAGAATTCTGTTTTCATACTATCGTAGGCTTCAGCTTCCCTTAGTAATTGCTTCTCTTCCTCTATTTTTCTTCTCAAGTCTTCAGCAATTTTACGCTCAGACATATCCCTTATCACACTGATGATTAATCTTTGGCTTTCATCTTTAAACTCCACGATCCTATTCTCTACATCTACAGTTCTTCCCTTAGCCGTTATGATTTTATGTTCAATAAAGAGCTCCTTTTCAGCTCCCTGTAATATCTTGTGAATTTTATTTCTCACCAATTCCACTGATTCAGGATGGACAAGATCCATTATATCCTGCCCAATCAACTCGACGGGATGTTTCATTTCAGCAATTTTCAAAGTTGAGGGATTTGCATAGATTAATTCATGTCCATTATGCAAAATCACTGCATCTGGAATAATTTCCACTAGTTTTCTAAATCGCTCTTCAGTTCTGAATTTACCAGTTATATCTTTAAAGTTCCATACTCTCCCAGTAATTTTACCTCTTTGTTGAAGGGGATGGGTATTATATTCTAAGACCCTTCCATCCTTTAAGTAAGCTCTATCAGAAATGTAATCTGTTGAGATATATGCATTGTCTAGATTTCTAATAAATGTCTCTGGATTAATAAAAAACTCCAGAGCCATATGCCTCAAACAAATATCTTTCTTTTCTTTTACATCTCTTTTAGCTGTCTCAAACATCTTTTTAAATCCACTGTTGACATAGGTAGTCTGCTTATTCTTATCCTTTACAATAACGCCTTCTGTGGTAGATTCCAGTATCCCTTGAATAATCTCCCTTTCTTCCTTCAAGCTCTTCTCAGCCCTGTTTCTGCGTTCTATCTCAGATGTTAAAGCAGAATTTGTTTCTATCAATTCTTGAGTTTTATTTAATAGATTTATATTTAATCTGTTTAAATCTGTATAAGGAGCGTGTAGACTTGTTTCAACAAGGGCCTTGTAAACATAAAAGAATGATAATACCTTCAGGATATGGCTTGCTGTAAAAATAGCATTGCTAAAGGCTGTCATCATAATATAAAGAATTTGAGAAATTACAGATATAACGAAAAAATGGGCCATATAAAAG
>JBFNEZ010000247.1:0-4702 GCA_040797825.1 Thermotaleaceae bacterium
GCAATAACCCAATTAATTTTGCGCTTTGTGTACTTTTTTCACTAATAATAGCTTGAAAATCTTCTAGTATCAATTCAAATTGTGGAATTTTGCGATGTCTGTGAAAAGTTACTGTTGAGGTCTTACTGCTTATAATACCCTTATTCATTTCAATAGAAGCCTCTTCTTCTCCTACTACAAGCCTAGACATTTCTCCATTTTCTTCCTTTTTCAAGGAAAGGCCATATTGAGCAAACAAATCAAATAGTGTTTTCTCTAGTACATGATCGGTTACACCATATACGCTCACTATTTTTTTTCTTAAGGATAAGAAAAAGAAAGGAAGTGTAATCAGCAAAAACAGTAGTACATAACCCCAAGAGGTTCCATCTGAAAAATCAAATTCCAGCTTTCTGATTTGAGTATAAACGCCAAAACCTGTCATGATTACAGGTAAAAGATTTGATTCAGAAAAAAAAACTCTACCGCTTAATTTCTTGAATCCATTCCATAACAGACTAGCTGCACTGATGACTAAGATAAATATTAGATAGATCCATTCAATTTTCAAGACCCTTCCCCCTTTTGCAGTACCTAAAACGAAATAAGTGAACTTAACTATTTTATATTCTATCATTATGCTTTCTTAACATAGGTAAAAAGCAACAACCAATACTGCCGCTGGCTTTCATAATTTCACTAAAGTCTATAAATTTAGGATGGTATCCATGACTTAAGAGAAGATTTTTTAGATTTTCATTACTGCATAAAACCTGTCGATTGCCCAGATTGATTATATTTGGAGCAAGATTGTCTGTATCTTCCTTAGATGCTTTTATAATATTTGAGAAAACGGATGTAATCACATCTGGATTATAAACTTCATCGGATAGAATGCAAGTATCTCTATCCAGGATATTAAAAACGCAATCCAAATGGATTTTGGATGTGTCAAATAAAACTCTTATGAGTTCATAATCGATATGATTTCTTTGCAATACTTCACGGATCTCTTCTACAGCCCTGGCTGTTGTACGTCCTCCTTGTCCAATAAATATTTTATCATTGTGAAGAAGTACATCTCCTCCCTCAATGGTACCAGCCATCCTATGGATTTTTATATCTTTATCCTCAATCGAAGCCATTAGTTCTTTGATTTCAGCCTGCCTGATAGATTGTGCCATATTGGATATAAATAGGATGTCTTCTATTACAAAACCTATATCTTTGGTAAATACTTGAGAAGGGCTTTCATTTTTATTTAAAAACTCTACTGTGACATCGGATTCTCTCAAAATAGTGATCAACCGTTGATGCTGTGTACAAGCCAACTCTTTATCAAGCTTTGGTGCAAATGGATTGCTATTCCCTGTAACCTGCAAATGATAGGGAGATGCAGCCAAGCAATATAGCAGGGTATCATATTCATTTTTCATAAAAATATTCATAAGAGACCTCCAAATATTCTTTAAAATCAAAGCTTTCTTATAGTATATTGTTTAGAAAGTAACAGCTATATTATTCTTCAATCCATAGAATACTTTTTTATATCCTATAATCTTTACAAATAAAGTTCTCCCGATTCAATTTATAGTCGCCTTATAAAGCCCTTGATTGCCTTCCATCACCCTTTTATCATTTACCCATACCAAGCTTTATTGTACTATAAAATAAAAACCGTTGCATCCTTTTAGATACAACGGCCCTATTCCTTCTAATTATTAACTCTCATTCTTTTCTTGCATCATAACTAACTGCTCCCATTGCTGATAGAAGGCTTCTATACTCTTTTCCAGCTCTTCTTTTTCCAACATAAGACTGTCCAACAAGGAGAGATTCCACCCGTTCTTTTCCATATTACTCACAACTTCTTTTCGTTTTGCTTCTAATTGTTCAATTGCTTCTTCAATTTTTGTTGCTGAGGTAGAAATGCTATTTTCCGTTTTTAATTTTGAGTTATAGACTTTTCCTTTCTCCTTTGATGCTGGCGAAATACTATTGCTCATTTCCATCTGTTTTTGTCTATCTTTTATAAAGCTTTGATAACCAAAGGGGTATAGCTGAAGCTTGCCTTCTTCTAGATGAAGTATTTTATCAGCTATCTTTTCTACAAAATAACGGTCATGGGACACAAATAAAATAGTTCCTTCAAAGGACATTAATGACTCTTCCAAAACCTCTCTCGATTCAATATCCAGATGATTTGTAGGCTCATCTAAAATCAAAAAATTTATCTTTTCATAGGTAAGAGAGCATAATTTAAGTCGGCTTTTTTCTCCTCCAGAAAGGCTCTTAATCTTTTTGTTTGCATTTTCTTGCATGAAAAGCATTTTTGCAAGGGCTCCTCTAGCTTCCCCCAATGTAATTCCATGACGATAAGAAAAGTATTCTAATACTGTCTTTTCTTCATCCTCAAAGACAACCTGCTGTGGCAAATACCCGATTTTCACCTCTGCACCTAGCCTTATAGTTCCCTTATCAGGTGTTATTTCTCCCAAAATCAACTTGAGTAAGGTTGTTTTTCCACTGCCATTTTGACCCATGAGACAGATACTATCCTGATAAAATATGGTAAAGCTTCCTCTAGAAATTAAGCGTTTGTCATCATAGGATTTTTCAATCTCTTCTACTGAAACTACACGTTTACCCGATCTGCTTTCTACGAGAGGCTGCATACCCATCCGCCTATGCTCCAGCACAGGCCGTTCTAATTCATTAATTTTTTCCAATCGCTTTTCTAGCTCCTTGGCCCGTTTATACATGACTTCACTATCTCGCATGGCACCCCAGACTCGATAACGGTGAATTTGCTCCTGCATCCGAACAATTTGTTTTTGCTGATTTTGATACCTTCTAAAATCTTCTAAGAATCGCCTCTCCTTTTCTACAACATAGGCACTGTAATTGCCATAATAGACCACCATTTCTTTTGGCTCCAGCTCATAGATTTTAGTGGCCACACTATCCAGAAAGTATCGATCATGGGATATAACTATTACGGTGCCCTTATATTCTTTCAAAAAACTTTCCAGCCATTCTGTAGAGCTGATATCCAGGTGATTGGAAGGTTCATCCAGTAGAAGTATATCAGGAGATTCTAGAAGCAGTTTGCCCAGTATCACGCGAGTTTTTTCTCCTCCACTTAAATCTTCAAAGTTCATATTTCGCATGCTTTCTAAGATTCCCAAACCTTGACATACACGATTTATCTTTGTTTCTACCTGATATCCATCCACCAGCTCGTATTCTTCCATGGACTGTCCATACTGAGTCATTGCTTCTTCTAATGCCTCTCCTTTTAAAAAAGGCAATTCCTTTTCTATACCTTCAAGTACTTTTTTCAGTCTAATCGTTTTCTCAAATGCCTGTTCTAATACTTCCTGAACCGTTGACTCTTTTACCTGATGAATCTGTTCCAAATATCCCACTTGAGCGCCCTTTCTAATGCTTACCATCCCACCTTGATAATCTTCTAGGCCCATCAATATTTTCATAAGTGTTGTCTTACCACTCCCATTTTGGCCTATAAGTCCAATCCGGTCCCCCGTATTTATAGTAAAAGATATGTTCTCAAATATTTTATTAGCACCATAGTATTTCGTTAATTCATATACACCACATTCAACCATTATTTGTCCCTCACTTTATCTGTTATAGTCGGCTGCACTGCGTCCTCCCACACCCTGATCCGGACAACAAGAATTAAAAAACCCAAGGCCAATTAGCCTTGGGTTCAATACATCGTCAGTATAAAGAAAGAAAAATCATTCTCTCATATCACGTTGATGGTATTTATTCCTAGTCACCAATAGGATCTTTTGCAGCTTGAATCTTTAAAAATGGACGCACCTCTCCCGTAAACAGGTAAAATTGCTGTCATCATTGATTCAAATGTGATCCATCTTAGTGAAGTACTCATGGAATTTATCACCATCTACAGCCTATAAGACTGTCTTCCTTTCATTATTTTTCAACTATATTATATAAGACACAAAACAATTTGTCAACTTATTCCAAATTCATGGGATGGTTATACTGATTGCTTTGAGTAAAAGTCTTCATATATATCCCTACTACCTGATTCAATATCTTCAAACTTTCTTCTAAATTGGCGCAACTTTCTAAATAATGATCTGCTTCTTCTATCAAAACCAGTTGAACATTATTGTGTTGTTTTAAATGGTTCGTCTGTTCTTGTGTAATCATTGCATCTCGAGTCCCTAAAATTACGGTACATTTTGAATTTACAATATTTTTCATTGCCTTTATGGTAGGGGCCAGAAATATGTTTTCAATCCTATCATAACCTAATCTTTCTGAAACAATTCCAGCTACTTCTGTACCAATGCTCTTGCTTATAAATACAATGTTTGTATACTTTTTCTCCATACATTTGCTTATAACATCCAAGCTTGCATCTGCCTGCAAATCAATCGTGTACTGGCCTGTATCCCTCCATGATAATCTTTTCTTATAACTTAGACACAGAACATCTGCTTTCTCCTTTAGAGCTGCTTTTCTTCCATAGTACAGCAACGGTTTATCGCAGGAATAATCCTCCCCAGGAAAGATGACAACCAATGCGTTTTCCCTATCCTGATGATAATAAAGCTTATTATAACTGCTCCCAGATTTTTGAACCTTCACTACAACGAACGGCTTAGAATCCATGGTAACTCACATTCCTTTCGCTTCGCTCAGGCACAAATCGTAATGAAAGTGT
>JBFNEZ010000248.1:0-4662 GCA_040797825.1 Thermotaleaceae bacterium
TCTGATTTATAAGGGCATGATCATCGGCGGCGGAAATGTTGGTTTTGTGTTCCCGTGGGGCAGTATGGCAATCAGCGTGTTCAGCGTGCTCTTTGTGGTGTTCATCACAATGCTGTATGCTATTAGCAAGATAAAAAGAGAAAATATTATTGACGCCCTTCGAGATGATATGATTTGATTCAAAACCGATATTGACTTGATGCAAAATCAAAAAAACATCTAGTTCAAGTGATTTGCAATCGTCCCCAAAGGCGATTTAGACATTGAAAATACAGAATCCATCCTACAGAAGTAATGTAAATTGCAAAGGAATGTTACCCTGCGGTAATAAAAAAACTGCAGAGGACTTTCTGGAACTGAAGGCCCTGTCGGATGAAACCTATCATCAGCAAGTTATAGACAAAAATCGGACAAGTCAGCATTAACGGATTAGCTGAAATCGAACTACTTTCTACAGGCCTCTCTTGATGCGGAACTGATACATGAAAGTGTCACGAAAAAAGTCATAGAAACGACCAAACGGCTTCTCAAAAGCGAAGATTTAACACAAGTGCAACGGCAACGATTTATTCTACATTTTTGAAAGGTATATCTATGCGCCAGATTGCCAAACAGGAGGGCGTGATACTGAGTGCAGTGTGGAAGAGTTTGCACTTTGCCATAAAGCAAATCCTCCAATAAAGATTATTTACAATTCATCGGTAATTGTTTGACTATATGCTAAACAACTATGATTTTCGTAAACATCCTTATTGGAGGATTGCTAATATTCTTCTACTTCTTTTTTTAAGGATTTAGAGTAAAAATCGATATATAAAAATTCTCTCCCAATTCAAAATACTTTATCTTATTGAATTCATGTTTTTGCAGCAGATTATCAATTTGTTCAGGACTCAATCTATGATTGGTAGGTGGACCTATAGGAGTCTTACGTTTATGAAATTCGATAATAGCCAAGAGTCCACCATTAGTTAGAATACGCTTGATTTCATCTGCCATACCATCTATATCCTCCAATTCATGGAAAACAGTAGAAGCTAGGACAATATCACAAGAGGATGAAGGTACATCTTGAACATCATTCTTTAGTATAACATTATCTGCATTATGTTCTGTTCTTTTAACTTTTAATACTTCTAGCATTTCAGTGGATATATCTACTGCATATATATTGGAATTAGTTAATTTAGATGCTGCAAATGTAAAAATTCCTGTTCCTGCACCGATATCACAAAAAGAACTTCCATCCCCAAGACCAAGATTTTTAAGTGTTTCTGATGGATTTAATTCTTTTAACCGTTGAGGGTTTTCTAATTTATGTTCCATATTTTTAAATTCTCCTTTCTAGATTAGACATAATACCTTTTATTACTTTTTTTTAACAATGATATGTTCTATATCGATTACCCTTTTCACCCTATGGTAAGCGAGATTATAAGTTATGTTTTGACCAGATTTGGAAAAGTCTAAAATCCCATGAACTTTTAATATAGTAAGATGTCAAGATAAAGCAGATTGTGCAATGTTGAGAGTTTTTTTGATTTTACTCACATACATACCGTATATTGGTATGTATCAATATACTAATATATTTGATATTAGTCAAGAAGTTTAGTTGAGATTTCATGTGTTATAATGTTAATAGGAGGTGCTTCTATGACGCAAATTGCCAAAGAGATACTAGAGAGAACTGGAGGCGAGTGTCCATGAAGATTGACCGCTTGCTTGGAATACTCACAATCCTGCTTCAAAATGAACGGGTAACAGCTCCCTATCTTGCTGAGAAATTTGAAGTTACTCGCCGTACCATTGGCAGAGATATTGATACTCTTTGCCAATCGGGGATACCTATTATTACATATCAAGGCAGCGGTGGCGGTATTTCTATTGCAGAGGGTTTCAAGCTTGACAAAAGCGTTCTGACTGTTGATGAGCTTTCAGGGATTATTGCTGGTCTCAAAGGTATTGGAAGCGTATCGGAAAAGTCCCATATTGAGAAAACTCTAGATAAATTATCTGCTAATAAAGATATCGTTGTATCGCTAAGGGAACCCATTGTAATCGATCTTGCTTCTCATTACAAGGGCAGCTTGACAGAAAAGATTGAACTTATTAAAAGAGCGATTCATGAGCAGAGATTAATTGAATTTGACTATTATTATGAAAAGGGTATTACACATCGCCGTATCGAGCCATACTTTATAATTTTCCAGTGGGCGGCGTGGTATATATTTGGATTTTGTCAAGAGCGAAAGGATTGGCGGTTGTTTAAGATGATGCGGTTATGGGATTTACGTCTTTGCACTGAGACCTATATTCCCCGTGAAATTCCACCTGAAAAGAGAGACTTTAATGAGTGTCTTCCCGATGATAAAAAGCTAGTTGTTCTATTTGACCCATCAGTTCGTTATCAGCTCATTGAAACATATGGACTTAATTGTTGCACAGAAACTGAAGAAGGCCTGCTTCGTCTTGAAATTGGATATACAAATAGGGACTTTACTGTATCATGGATTTTGGGGTTTGGAGATAAGGCAAGGGTACTTGAACCTGATGACATGGCGGAGCATATAAAACGAATCGCTGTTAATATTTTGGAACACTATAAATAAACAGGACAGGATGTTGTCCTGTTTAATGTGATATGATTCTTTCAAAAGGAGGGTTTTGGATTGAATAGTAAACCGATAAAAAATTATGGAGATTTTGTTAGTACATTGCTGGATGCCGGGTTTTCAATGGGGGGTGGGAATAGTGAAGGCATTTTCTCCGTGATTCCATGGAATTGGGAGGAATCACCGCCTTACGAAACACCTATATGCTGGCATACAGGAAATCCAGATACTGACCCATGGGAGTGGCGTATGCGTGTATTAGACGAGCGTAACAATATTGCTTATGCAAAATTATTCTTCAAGAAAAGCGGATATATGGTCAGAGAATGGGTTCCTTATTTTCTCGCAGTTCGGCGAGAAAATAGGACATTTGATGAGAAATATGCAGATGGTGAAATCAGTAACCATGGGAAACGAATTTATGACACTATCCTCGAAAATGGGACGTTGCCATTACATGCAATAAAGCAGTTGGCAGGCTTTGGAAAAGAGGAAAAGTCTCAGTTTGACCGAGCTTTGACAGAACTGCAAATGAAAATGTATTTGACTATGTGTGGAAGGCAGCAAAAAATATCTCAAAAAGGAATAGAGTACGGCTGGTCTTCAACTGTATTTTGTACAACTGAGAATTTTTGGGGGGAAGATGTATTTGAAAAGGCTGTAAAAATCGAGAAAGATGAGGCAATTGAAAAAATAACGGAGCGTGTTTTTATACTCAATCCTAATGCTGAGTTAAAAAAGATTTTGAAATTTATTAAAGGATAAAGAAAATTTATTATTACGGGGGTGGGTAAATGAGTAAAGAGGTTATTGCAAAAGCAGAAGAAATTATTCGTCAAAATACAGCTCACAATTCATTGGAAGGTTCAGAGCCTTATTGTGTTCTTGCACTCATTGATAAGGACGGGTATCCTACAGCTTCAACGATTACGGCATCAAAAGCCCATGGAATTAATTGGATTACCTTTTGCACCGGGCTTGAAGGTAACAAGGCAAAACGTATAGCAAACTGCAACCGCGCAAGCGTGTGCTTTAATAAGGACGGGGCATATAACATCACTTTAGTTGGAACAATTGAAGTTGTAACAGATCTAGCCATCAAGGAAGAAATGTGGTATCCGGGAATGGGGCAGCATTTCAACGGTCCTGACGATCCAGACTATTGTATTTTGCATTTTGAGACAAATCGCTACAATCTTTTGGTTGATTGGCAGGAGGCGGAGGGAATATTGTGAAATATGATATGAGTGCTTAGAATAAATTTGCAGGGAGAGATTATATGAGTTTAATAATTGAAATGACAAAAGATTTCGCTATAGATATTTCAAATTGGATTTATGAAGACCCTTACTCAATGTATAGTTTTGAAAACAATTCAGAAACCATTCTTGAACTTATGAGCGGTGATTATTATGCTTTTATTGACGATAAAAATCAATTGTCTGGTTATTTCTGTTTTGATAAGTCGGCGCAAATACCAACTCATGACTATACATACTCTGAAGAAGCATTAGACATTGGATTAGGTATGAATCCACTTCTGTGCGGAAAAGGATTAGGATATTCATTTCTAAATGAAGGTATAGACTTTGCTCGAAAGAAATTTCAATCTAAAAAATACCGACTGACAGTTGCTTCTTTTAATAGGCGTGCTATCAGTTTGTATGAAAAAGTTGGTTTTATAATATTAAAGACTGTTAATCATTCCAAGTCTGGAGATGAATTTTATATTATGGTTCGAGAAGAAAGAGATTAAATTATCTTTATAAGCCATTGTTTTTACCTTTATAGGCGGATTCTATTGACTATTTTTATTACCTTGATTGACATCATAGATGCATACTGTTATTATTATAACAAAGAACTAGTGTAATATAGATAAATTAGGTATATAATGAATGAAAATAAGTCTTTTTTGAGGATTATTAAGATTTATAATAATCTTTTTATAACTTATAGGAAGATTCTAATTTTTTTCATTCTAGAACGTGCCCTCAATGAGTTTTAAGCAGATTGCCGAAATCTTTGATTTCGTGCAAGTCGCTTA
>JBFNEZ010000249.1:0-4641 GCA_040797825.1 Thermotaleaceae bacterium
GTCCTAAATATTCAGGCTTAATTTTCTCCTGAAAAAGAGCTGTTTGCACACCGCTGTAAAACGGAACCGAAAGCCCCATTATTGCACAGCAGACTACAAATATGAAAAATCCACTTTGAGGAAGTAACCCTGAAATGGTTAAGCTTATCCCCATCATAAAAATTGATGCCATTATTAATAAGATTCGCTTTTGGTAATTCCCAAATAACCCTAATAATAGACCCCCTATCAACATACCAGAGGCATAAGCAATCTCCGTAATAGAAATATGCATCGGTGTACCATTAAAATATTCCATACTAATTAATGGATAAAGTGCATTGATTGGCATGTAAACCAGCATATATAAAGTACCTATTAGTAACAAGCCAAATAATCCTTTGTTTTCTTTCAAAATATAAAAGCCATCTTTCATCTCTTTTATAAAACTTAGGCCTAATTCTTGCTTTTCTACATCAAGCTTAGGGATTTTTATCAATACTAGTGCAATAATAGCAACTATGGCACCAAATACATCAATTGCTATAATCGCATTTAATTCCCAAATAGAATATAAAAAGGCTGCAGCAGCTGGGCTAATAATATAGCTTATAGATTGTAATGATTGGCTGTAACCAGCACATTTAGTTAACTGATCCTCTGGTACTAAAAGTGGTGTTACAGCACTTAATGCTGGGGAATGAAAAGCTGCTCCAACACTTCGTATAAAAAGCACCACCATAATCATCCATATCGGAATTTCCATATATAATGCAATAAATGCTAATACCGCACCTGCTATAGCAATAATTAAATCTGCTATTATCATAATCGTCTTTCTATTATAACGGTCAACTAAAACACCAATAGCAGGTCCTAAGACTGCATATGGTAGAAAACCAATAAGTGAAGCTATTGATAGTACCATGGCAGATCCCGTCTTTTCTGTAATATAAAAGATAATCGCCATTTGTAATATAGCACTTGTAATAAGTGAAACTGCCTGACCTGCATATATAGTAAAAAACCTTTGTTTCCAATTATATTTTTCCATTTTATCTTCTCCTACATTTCTCCAGAATAATTCTTATAATTTAATATTCGGTTCAAATTATAACTATTTTAGGCAATAAAAAATGCAGACCTAGTCCCACAATGTGACTTTGGTCTGCATATATACAATATGAGGATACACTAAATAAAGGTATAGCAAAAAGGCTATTCCTTATCGTAATCAACTCCAATATCGTACAAATAAGCACAACAAAAAGCCTATCACTGTGGATAGAATTGCTCTTTTTATTGCTGGCTTATCTTAAACGCATTGAAGCTGTCATAGTTTTGGTTCCTCCTAAATTCTTAATTATATCAACGTATATTATAGCATAAAAAATTAATATATTCAATATTAAGATCTGATAATTAATAAAACCGCCATTCCAAGGAATATATCCCCAGTTGGCGGCCTCTGTAAATCTTCTCTTATACCTCTATTTCTGCACCTGATTTAAACTCTACTGTAAGCTTATCATCAAAAACTGTTACTTTCTCAATCAGCATTCTTACCAGCCTTTCATCATATTCTTCTAGTAGGCCATCTTGCTCATTTAAGAACTTCTCCATTTCCTCCAGTTTTTGTTTAGATCCCTTTCTTTCAGCCTGTTCAGTTAAAGCCCTATGCCTTTCTTCCCTAAGCCTATAAATCTTTCCAGCTACATCATTATAATCTTCTTTGGCATTGGCTTTTTGAAGCAATTCCTTTTGTAACTCTAGCATCTTTTTATCTATCTTCTCTACAGCTTCATTGCTGGTTTCAAATACTACTGTTTCTATGTTCTTCTTTAGTTGAGGTAAAAAATCATTCTTCTGCCCTAGCAATATATTAATTGCTTCTACAGTCTTTTCATATAGGATATCTTCTCCCACTGTCCTGGCATTACATGATAAGCCTGTACTCTCAAGCCTGCTCACACATCTCCAGACAATTGATTTCTTTCCACTATTGTTCCAATGAACCCTGCGAAAGATTTCACCACATTCCCCACAAAAGACAATCTGTGAAAAGGCATGGCTTGAACTAAAGTTTCTTCTTTTACCGCTTGAGCTTATATGGCCCCTGCTTCGGCGGACAAGTTCTTCTTGGACTTGCATATATATTTCACGTGGTATAATTGCTTCGTGGTTATTTTCAACATAGTATTGAGGAACTATCCCGTTATTTTTTACCCTCTTCTTTGTTAGAAAGTCTACGGTATAGGTTTTTTGTAGAAGTGCATCCCCTATATATTTTTCATTACTAAGAATTTTTCTAATGGAGCTGGTATGCCATCTTTTACCTCCTGCACCTGTAAGCACTCCGTCAGCTTCTAACCCTTTTTTGATCTTATCCATAGAAGAGCCTTCAAGATATTCTCTGTAAATCCTTTTAATAATTTCAGCTTCTTCTGGAACAATAACCAGTTTTTTATTCTCATCCTTTGTGTAGCCTAAGAACCTAGAGCAGTTGACCATAACTTGACCTTGCTGGTATCTGTACTGGTATCCCAGTTTAACATTCTGACTTAAAGATTGACTTTCTTGCTGTGCCAAGGATGCCATTATAGTTATCATTATTTCACCTTTAGCATCCAGAGTATTAATATTTTCTTTCTCAAAATAAACTGCCACATTTTTATCTTTAAGCTTTCTGATGTAATGTAAGCAGTCTAGGGTGTTCCTGGCAAACCTACTGATTGACTTTGTAATGATCATGTCAATTTTTCCTGCCATACACTCATCAATCATTTTATTAAATTCTTCTCGTTTTTTAGTGTTTGTCCCGCTTATACCATCATCAGCAAAAATACCTGCAAATGCCCATTCATTATTCTTTTTAATAAATTCAGTATAGTGCTCTATTTGCACATCGTAGCTGCTGGACTGTTCTTCGCTATCTGTAGAAACTCGGCAATATGCAGCTACCCTAAGTTTAGGTACTTCATCTTTATTACCGTTATTACCAGCTCGCTTCATTGCTGGAATAATAACTACATTCCTATTAGGTATCATTTGAACACTCCTTTCTTCTTATTAAGCCATAAACATATTCAGCTTGAGCAAAAGGGTCTTCATAATCTTCATCTATAGAACCTATAGTAAAATCAAACTCTTGCTCTTTACTTCCATATATTCTGCCTAGCTTCCTGGCTCTTTTTTGCCTTTCAATTTCCGCCTGTTCAAATACTTCTTTGTCAACTATGGCTGGGTAAAATCCATCCCCTAGATACTTTTTGTTTCTTAGCATATTTCCTGCTGTCCCATGGTAAGCATTAATACCCGACTTCTTAGCTGCAGCACTTAAGGATAGTCCAGATAAATATTCCTTAAAAAAGGCTTGTATCCTATTAGCTTTTTCCTCATCAATAAAAGCTGCACCATTTTCTATCTTGTATCCATAGGGTGTATGTCCCATAAGCCTCACATCCTTTCCCTAAGTCTAACTCCACACTTTAAAACAAAGCCTATCTCATCTCTTGAAAAAACTATAATTCTATCCACATGATGAATAAAAGCTTCATCATCAAAAGCTGTTAACATAGCCGTTTTATTTGTATATTTTATTAGACTACTAACTTCTTGTCCTTTTGATAACTCTCCATTTAAGTCTTGGATTAGATCTTCTTTTTCTTCTATAAGGTTATTTTCCTCCATTTGAAGTTCATTCTTTTCCTTGTTAAAAAGAGCTGGCTCTAAATATTTCTTGGCCATAAGGCTTACTAGTAAATCTTGTTGCTTTCTATTGCTTTCAATTTGTTTTTCTAGAGTCTCAATCTTTGAAAGGTTGCCTGATTTGCTCATTATTTTAAGTTTATTAAGGAGAGGTTTTAAAATAAAATCTTTGCCAAAGATTAACTTATTCATCATGGTTATAAAAGCATTCTTTATATCCTCATCCCTGATAAAGAGCATGGAACATTCCTCTTTATGCGTCAGATGCGTATTGCAGGTCCACGCTACATATTTGTTTTTGCCAGTAGAATGGATTCTTCTTTTAAAAGCCCCTCCGCATTCGGAGCAAATTATCTTACTTGAGAAGCTGTACCTGTTTTGATATTTTGAATTTCTTTTTTCAATTCCCTTCTCCCTCGCTCTTTGTTCCAAGATTAAAGCAGCCTTTTCAAAATCCTCTCGGCTTATAATTGCCTCGTGATGATCTTGAATAAGGTACTTATTTTTCTCTCCATAATTGGTACGTCTATTAAAATTACTATCTGTATATGTTTTCTGCAAAAGAGCGTCACCTACATATTTTTCATTTACTAAAATTCCACGAATAGTAGTCCCTGACCATTTCACTCCTCTTTTAGAAGGAATATTTCTATTATTAAGTGCATTAGCTATTTTCCCAGTACCCTTACCAGCTAAGGCTTGACTAAAAATGTACTTTACTATTTCAGCCTGCTCTTTATTTACTACCATTTGGCCATCTATATTTTCATAGCCGTATGGTGGATATGAAATTTTAAAAGTTCCATTTTGAAATCGTTTCTGGACTGCCCATTTATTGTTTTCTGAAATAGATGTTGACTCACTCTCCGCTAGACTACTTAAGATAGAAAGCATTAGTTCACTTTCCATGGACTGGGTGTTAATATTTTCTTTTTCAAAATATATAAATACTCC
>JBFNEZ010000250.1:0-4622 GCA_040797825.1 Thermotaleaceae bacterium
CATAATACTCTTCTGTTATAATTTCGACAGGTAATTCGATATTCCTCCATTTCAACTGTCTTTTCTTTGTCTCTGTTATAAAGTTAGTAAATGGAATTTCTCCTATACTTAAGCTTAATTGGTTATCCCCAAACTCAATTCTCCTACGCTTAAACTTATTTCCTGTTTTTATTTTTCTCAAAATAACAAAATCCATTTTTTCTTTCTCCTCATAGTATGTCTTTGCATAGACTTCTCCCAATGCATGAACATATCTACTTGTCAATTCATCATGAGTTATAATCCCTGAAATAAGGATTTGTCCTGCTTTAACAATGCTTCCCTTTTCTACAGCTGCATTCCCGTTCTTTGCAATTACTTTTTCGATAACACCATTTTTTGTTGCAACAATATGACAAGGTTTATCTATGGGGATTTTTTCTGGAGCAGATCCTTTTTCAACGATTTGAATCACTGCCTTGGTTCCTTTTATTTCTATTCCTATCCATACCAATTGATCCATTTGAATCATCATGCGATTCTCTATATTTTCAAGATCTAGTTGATATTTAAATGCCCCAATAAACAATCCGTATTCATGCAAATAACTTTCAATAGCTCTTCTAGATATCCTATCTACTCCTAGTATCTCTATATCCCAAACAAAGGAGCTGGCAGTAAATATTAACACTAAAGAAATTATTGCTCCGAAAATCAACATCTTACGGGTCTTGATTTTACGCATAAAAAAAGGATATCCGATTTTCTCATAAATCTTTACCCTACAGCCTGATCTTTTCGTGACGCCTCGAAGCTTTCTATAAGATCTCAGCTCGGTTTTAGCTTCCATTGTGGTATAGTCCAATCGTATAATATCCCAAAGAAAAATACCCCTTGCAATTGCATAATTTATGAATTTTTCTAATGAAAGTCCCTCTATTCGAATAATAATATATCCTCGAAAATAACTCCAAAGTTTGTTCATATACAGTAGGATCCTCCTTTCTACTTTGTAAATTCTACGCTTTCGATGCTGCCGCAAATTATAATTTCATCGGTTACAATGCTTTTTATAGAAAGCTCTTTTCCTGTGATCCTTAAAATACCATTCTTAACCTTAACCCGAATTCTTATTTGTGAGTACTCTACGATTCCCTTATGATTTTCAACATACATCTGCATATCCCCAAGCAAGGTTATTCTAGGAAGATCTAAAATTATATCCTTTGGAAGCTCCAGTAGTTCAGAAAGGCTTTCCTTTATCTCTTTGGTTTTACTTTGCATAGATCCGTCCCCCCTTATCTATATAAAGTTTATGCGTAGGAATTTCCCCATAGTACACGATTTTCAAAGACAAAAATGCTCGAAAGTCTTGTACAAGACTTTCGAGCATTTTTATCTTTCAATCATTTTCTTAAAGATTTGGGCTTGCTTAATACCTCTGATAAAATAATCCCATTAAGTATTTCATTTTTTCTAAAAAGAAGCTTTGCATTCCCAATTTCATTTTTATAAATCCTATCTCTAATTTCTGTTTCTTGCATCTCCTTAGATAAACGTTCTTCTTTACGCTGATCCATATTTCTATTGTACTCTTGTCCGTATTTGTCTATCTCTTCCGATTTCTGTTCCATCATTTCAGCGTTACTGTTTTCTTGAGAGCCTATTTTTTTAACTTGCATCATTTCTTCCATAGCTGTATTTAATTCTTTACGTAGTATTTCACCAATATTTCTAAAATTTTTAAACTCTTTATGCTTGGAAGAAACTTTCTTATCCTCTACATGAGCAGGCTTTAGAGCTCTTTCTGTATTCATTCTACCATTGGTTGATTTGTCTTGTGGTACTTGCCTTTTTGCCTTATTAACAACAAATAGAATAAAAAGCAGAATAGGTAAAACATTACCCAAAAACTCCATTCTATCACATCCTTTTGATTGAAAAAATCAATGTTTAAGTCTATTACTTATCTATCTGATTTCCTTCATCCTCTTTTCCCATTTTAGAAATTGATTTTCTCATATCTGTATCCGCATTGATGTTTTGTAAATTATAGTAATCCATGACTCCCATTTTTCCTTCCTTTAAAGCCTGTGCCATGGCCTTTGGTATCTCTGCCTCTGCTTCAACTACCTTCGCACGCATCTCCTGTACAGCTGCAACCATCTCTTGCTCCTTGGCTACTGCCATAGCTCTTCTTTCCTCCGCCTTGGCTTGAGCGATTCGTTTATCTGCCTCCGCTTGATCTGTTTGTAATTGTGCACCAATGTTTCTTCCAACATCTACATCTGCAATATCAATAGATAAGATCTCAAAAGCTGTTCCAGCATCCAAACCCTTTGATAATACGGTCCTTGAAATCATATCAGGATTTTCCAACACTGCTTTGTGGCTTGATGCAGATCCTACAGTAGTAACGATTCCTTCTCCAACCCTTGCAATAATAGTTTCTTCACCTGCACCACCCACAAGTCTTTCGATATTTGCACGCACAGTCACTCGTGCTCGAGCGACCACTTCGATACCATCCTTTGCAACTGCAGAAATCTTTGGCGTTTCAATAACTTTAGGATTTACACTTACCTGCACTGCACTTAATACCTCTCGTCCTGCCAAATCAATGGCAGCAGCTCTTTCAAATTCTAGTGCTATCTCTGCTCTCTGAGCAGCAATCAAAGCATCTACAACACTATTTACATTTCCACCTGCCAAATAATGGGCTTCAAGTTTATCAATATTTAAAATTAGCCCTGCCTTTGTCGCTTTAATTAGTGGATTTACAATTCTTGAAGGCGCTACTCTTCTAAAACGCATACCAATAAGTGTAAAAATACCAATCTTTACCCCTGAAAAATAAGCAGTTATCCATAATCCTACGGGTACAAAGCTGAACAAAATGCCCAAAACCAGTAAAACTACTATCATCATAATGCCTAATACTACAATCTCCATTCCATTTCCTCCTAGTCAATTTTATTTACTACAATCCTTCGTCCTTCGACTTTTATGATTTTTAACCTTGCCCCTTGTTCTATAAATCCTCCATCGGAAACCACATCCATCTTAGTTCCATTTATCTCCATTGTACCAGATGGCCTCAACATTGTCACCGCTGTGCCTTCTACACCTATTAAATCTTCCCTTGTATCATTAGATGTAAAGCCAGCCTCCTTTTTTAATTCAGTTGCTAATATGATTCTATCAAAATACTTATTCCGAGGAGCATATTTCAGAAGAAGTATGGCTACAATTATAGTCATGATAAAGGCTACAAAAAGAGATGTGAGGCCTAGTGCAATAGAATCTGAAGCTAAAATAATACTTAGAGTAATACAAATCACGCCTCCAATCCCCGGCGCACCAAAACCAGGAACAATTGCCTCAATTAGCAGCAGAACAATCCCTGCAATAAAAACTAATATAATCGCAAATCCAGCATTTCCTGCTAAAAAGCTTCCACCAAAGAATAAAACAAAAGCAATCAAACTGATCGTTCCACCTAATCCAAAACCAGGGGTAAGAAGCTCAATCACCAATCCAATAAATCCAAGGCTTAATATAATAGGCAACATCACGGAGCTGGTTACAGCCTGAGCTGTTTTTACCTTGAAGTCCTCTCTTATATGAACAATATTATGATACTCGATGTTGAAATTTTTCAATATCTGTTCATAATCCTTGGATACAAAATCTAAAAATCCAATCTCTTCAGCTTCCTTAGTCGTTAGATTTAGCAATTCTCCCTCTTGAACAATATATTTTTGTGGATCCTTGGGATCAGGTATTTCTATTCTTCTATCAGCCATAGATTCAACCAATTTCGCATCTCTGCCTCTTTGTTCTGCAGTAGTTCTCAATTCCCCTTTCCAGTAGGATATATTCTTCTCATTATAAGGAATCGTTTCGGCTGATCCGATAGTGGAACCTGGAGCCATAACAATGTCTTGTGCAGAGATGGTGATTAAAACACCCGCAGATTCTGCTTTATTGTTTACAAATGAAATGGTCTGCAGAGGGGTTTTAAAGATTATATCTCTTATCTGCGTAGCTTGATCCACTCTTCCACCCAAAGTATCAATTTCAAAAATAATCGCAACTGAATCAGGGTCTGCTTCTGCTCTTGCAACACTATTTCTAACAAATTGAGTTGTTGCAGGGCCAATCTCACCTTTTATGGGTATAACATATACACTAGAACTGTTATCGGCATACCCATAGCCTTGCACAAATAAAAAAGCAAATGCTAAAGCTAACAGAAATATTGCTCCTTTATGTCTTTTCAAATAATCACCTCCTCTATTATAGTATAATACACTTTCTCGGAGTTTTTAAAACATTTTCTTACTTTTCTCTAAATTATTTTAAAAAAACAACCTGCATGAACACAAGTTGTTTTCGCAAACTATCGTTTTAATTCAGCAATCACTGGAAAATGATCTGAAACATCTGTATCTACTACCTCATATTGAAGGGTCTCAAAATCTTGTGTAGTCAGAATATAATCTATACGAGATTTAAAGACAATACCATCATAGGTATGTTGGTAATGCTCCTCAAATACCTCTGCTGTATCAATGAGATATTTCTTAAAATTATACATATCTACATGATCCCCTGTTGTATTAAAATCTCCCACCAGGATT
>JBFNEZ010000251.1:0-4597 GCA_040797825.1 Thermotaleaceae bacterium
GTATTTTAAGGGATTATCAGGAATATAATTAAAAAAATTGAATTTTTATTCTGTTGAGAGTTATTTAACTATTGAAATAAAATTTCAAAAATGTTATGATTAATTTGTTATCATTTGTTAGTAACTGTTGAATAGGTAAATTTGATGGAAAAATAAACGCAAAGGAGGAGATTGGTATAAACAATACTACAAGGGCTTTTGGAAGTCCACACACTTACATTCAAGGACCTGGAGAGTTTGATAATGTAGAGAAGCATACAAGTCATTTGGGTAAAAATGTATGTTTTTTAATTGATGGATTTTTATTTCAAGGTTTGAATGAGAGATTAAAGCAGATATACAAAGATACAAACTCTAAATTTATAGCAATTAATTTTCAAGGGGAATGTTGTGAATCGGAAATAAATCGGATTAATGAAATTGCAAAGGTTAATAAAGTTGATTTATTTGTAGGCGTTGGTGGAGGCAAAACTATGGATACTGCCAAGCTATGTGCAGATAAGTTAAATATCCCATTTGCAATCGTTCCCACATCAGTATCAACAGATGCACCAGTAAGTCAGATAGCTGTTATATACAGTGAAGAGGGAGAACATCTAGGATCTAGAAAAATTAAGAGAAACTCGGAATTTGTACTAGTTGATAGTGAAATTGTAATAGGAGCACCGAAGCGACTTTTTGTGGCAGGTATAGGAGATGCTCTGGCTACATGGTTTGAAGCTAAGGCTAGTAAAGCTTCCAATTCTCCAAACTATGTTGGTAGCGGATACAGAAGGTGTCTTGCTGGAATGGCTATCGCAAAAATGTGTTATGATACAGTTCTAACAGATGGAATTAACGCTATTCACTCTTTGGAAAAGGGTGAAATTACAGAATCTGTAGAAAATATTATTGAAGCAAATACTCTGTTAAGTGGACTTGGTTTTCACAACACTGGATTATCTGCTGCTCACGGCATTCACTCAGGATTGACTGCTGTTCCGTCAACTCACAAATATCTTCATGGAGAGAAAGTTGCCTTTGGTCTTGTTTGTCAAATGGTATTAGAGAATACTCCTACTGAAGAAATTGATAAGCTGATGAAGTTCATGACATACATAGGTTTACCAGTAACTTTGGATCAATTAGATGTTGAAGTCACTCAAGAAAACGTTTCTATGATTGCTCGCAAGACGACTATGGACAATAAATTAATTTATGCAGAGCCAATGAAGATAACAGAACAGTTAGTTTATAACGCTATTATTGAAGCTGATGAACTTGGTAAGACTTACCTTAAATAAAGCATTAAGAGCTTAAAGGTAAAAGAAATTTTTACGTTTGAGAGGTTATGCAGGTGGGTTTAAACAATATCCTTTTTGATAAGGGAGCTAATGTTATTGCGAATGATAACAATGGATTCGATCTTATGTAATCTGTTACAAAATTATTAAAAACCAATGTTTAAAGTTGATATTGTATACAAATACAAGGAGGATATAGTATGAAAAAGAAAATTACTGTTTTTTTGTCTATATGTTTAAGTTTGCTTCTTTTGATTGGATGCACAAATTCGGTAGATACATCACAGGAAAGTGATGGAGGTGATAAATCTGATGAAGTTATTGAATTGACCTACGGGCATATACAGAATCCAGGACATAGTTTATACATAGCTGCCGAAAATTTTAAAGAAATGGTTGAAGAAAGAACTAATGGGAGAGTTAAAATTAATATTTATCCTAGCAACCAGCTAGGTACAGCGAGAGAAATGATAGAACAGACAGCAATGGGCACATTAGATATTACATTTGCAGGCACATCTGATTGGGCTAGTGGATTGGGTATTGAGGAGTTAGGTGTATATGATTTTCCTTTTCTATATGAAGATTTAGATGCACAGCATAGATTAGTAAACGAAATTCTAGTTGATGATATTGCAAGTCGAATGGAACCTTCACCAGTCCGTTTGCTTAATGTTTATTCTAACGGGATAAGAAATCCTCTTACAAAAACCCGTCCTATAACTTCTCTTGATGATATAAAAGGAATGAAAATGCGTACTCCTGAAAATCCATTGTTTGTTGATACATGGACACATCTTGGTGCAACTGTAGTTACATCGCCTTGGAGTGAGGTGTATACTGTGATACAACAGGGAGTTGCCGATGCCTGTGAAGCGGATGCGGTAGGCATGATAAATATGAATCTACAGGAAGTTGGAGAATACTACTCAAAAATAGGGCATATGGGTTCAGTTTATGTAGTTGCTATCAATGAAGAAAAATGGAACTCTATACCTAAGGATTTACAAGATGTTATTATGGAATCTGCTATAGAAAACACGGAGGAGCAGATTAAGAATAGAAAAACTGATGATGATATTGCCGAGCAGCAGTTGCGTGATGCTGGGGTAACAATTACTGAAATTGAGCCTGAAGAAAGAGCAAAAATGATTGAAGCTGTAAGGCCAATTTATGACGATTTTGCAGAAAAATATGAAATGGGCGATTTTATTGATCGTATTTTAGAATTAAGTAAATAGAATAATATCTAAATAATTACCAATTTGTACACTGCGTGATCTATATTCACTGGTCGTACAAATTGGTTGGTTTAGTAAGGGGGAATTTTTGTATGAATACTTTGATTAAGTCGGATGGTAAGAATACCTCAGGGAAATCGGGTTTTATCGATGTCTTGATTAAATTAGATCACATTATAGAAAATGTACAAACTTATATATGTGTTTTACTGTTTATTATAATCCTCGTTCTTGGGAGTGTTCAAATTTTTGGGCGTTACCTTTTCCATTATTCTACTCCGTGGTCTGAAGAACTTATGCGGTTTTCGGGTATTTGGCTGGCTATGATCGGTTCATCATTGACTATCCGAGTTGATGGACACGTTTCGGTAGATATTTTACTTAGCTATATGAAGGATAATAAAAAGAGGGCAATATTATTTGTAGTAGCAAGACTAATATGCGTTATTTTTCTTATTTGGTATTTGCCAGCTTCAATTACTATGATATTGAAAAGTAAAACTTCTATGGCAGCATCTATACCAATGCCTTATGCATATGTGTATCTAGCTGTTCCCGTAGGCATTGTTATGATGTTGATTTCATACGCAAGCACAATCCCAAACTATATGAAAAAATACATGAAGGGAGAGAAATAAACTATGCTGATAATAGCCCTTATATCGCTTCTTATATTTTTAATCATTGGGGTCCCTGTTTCTTTTGCAATAGGACTTTCGGGATTATTAGCCTTGGTTCTTGGAGGGGATGTTCCTAGTTTTATGGCTGTCCAACAGATGGTACGTGGAATTAATTCATTTTCCATGATGGCAGGACCCTTATTTATTCTGGCTGGAGAAATATTAGGAGGAGCGCAGCTTTCTGGTAGAATCCTCAAGTTTTGCCGTTCAACGGTCAATTGGATGAAGGGTGGACTTGGATGTGTATGTGTAACTGCAAATATGATCTTTGCTGGCATCTCGGGATCAGGAGCAGCCACTATGAGTTCCATAGGATCACTTACTGCACCAGAACTTAAAAAAGCAGGATATGATCGTTCTTTTGTAGCATCTTTGATTGCAGGGTCGGGTTCCTTGGGTCCGATTATTCCTCCAAGTGTAAATATGATTGTTTTTGCTTCTTTAACTGGATTTTCTATCGGTAAACTTTTCATTGGAGGTTTGATACCGGGTGTTATAATTGGAGCTTGTCTTATGATTATGTGCAACTTTTATGCTCGCAAGTACAATATTGATCAAGGAACTGGAAAGTTTTCGCTATCAGATGCTTGGAGCGCATTTAAGGAGGCTTTCTTTGCCTTGATTACACCTTTTATCATTATAGGAGGAGTTGTTTCTGGTATATTTACAGCCACAGAATCAGGAATTATTGCTTGCTTATATGGGCTGTTTTGTGGTTTTTTTGTCTATAAAACTTTGAAAATAAAAGATATGGTGCCAATCTTTAAACGTGCTTCTGCGTCATCTGCTATGCTATTGATGATAATGGGAATAGCTAACATATATGCATATATATTCGCAAGAGAAAATGTGGGTGAAATGATAAGTACATTTTTACTTTCGACTTCCGACAATCCAATGGTTATAGTGCTAATCATTATTGCTATTATGTTAGTGATAGGGTGTTTCATGGAAACTATTGCTGCAATGGTTGTTATATTACCAGTAGTGTATCCGATTGTAATCAATCTGGGGATTGATCCTCTTATGTTTGGGGTACTATTTTCAATAGCTACTGTCGTTGGAGGATTGACTCCCCCTGTAGGATTGTACTTGTTTTTGTCTATGAGTCTTACTGATGCGCCGTTCAAAGAAGCAATCCGTTATACGCTTCCGGTGGTACTGATTGTTTTGACTACGATGATACTTATATTACTTGTACCAGAAGTTGTTACATTTTTACCGAATTTGATGATGAATTAGTTATACAACGATGACTTATATGGATTAATTTAATATACAAAGCTAAATTAAATGCTGGCCAATTGCAAGTAAGTATAGCCAATAATAAAAGCATAATGGGTTACAAACAAGATCTTATGGATAAATTGATTATGTGAAAAGCAGTAAATTT
>JBFNEZ010000252.1:0-4548 GCA_040797825.1 Thermotaleaceae bacterium
TCCTCGTATTTCTATTCTAAATATCACTAACATTGCCATATAACTCTCCAAGGGAATAATTAAAGGTCTTTATTATTTTTACTTTTTCTTCTGCATTCCTATTGGTGGCAATGTAAAAAACACCTCCAAATACTGCACCTGTTACAATAAAGCCAATGATACTTAGTAAAATTACCTTTTTTGTTGTCATTCTTCTTCGCTCCTTTAGAAATTCTAATAATATGGTTCAGACTGAACGAATTCTGAACGGAGAATTACAATATCGACTCTTCTATTTTTAGATTTATTTTCAACAGTATCATTAGGAGCAACAGGATGATATTGACTATATCCCGATGCAGAAAATCTATCAGGCTGCATTTCGGTCTCTTCGATCAAGAAACGTACAACATTAGAAGCACGGGCTACAGAGAGTTCCCAGTTGGTTGGAAATCTTTGGACCTGTATCATAGGATCGGAATCTGTATGCCCTTCAACACGAATATATTTTTCCTTAAATTCCTCTTGCTTCAGTAAATCCGATAAAAACCGCAGGGTTTTTTTTGCATCAGGCTTGATATCGGCTTTTCCCGAGTCATAAAGAACATTGTCTTTGAACCTCAGAAGCAAACCCCTTGCTTCCAAATCTACCAATATCTGATTTGCCATGCCATTTGACTCTAAATAATCTTCTAATAATTCTTTTAACCGCCTGAAATCTTCCTGTTCTTCCAGCTGGCTAGCTAATTGGTCATCATCTAAGGCCTGTTCTATAAAGGGTGTTTCTTCTATAGTTTTTCCACCCTCTAGTACACCCAATGAACCTTGAAAGGATTGCATAATCGCTTTAAACTTTTCTACGTCTATGGAAGAGAAAGCGAAGAGTAAAACGAAAAAACATAGCAATAATGTTACTAAATCTCCATAAGTGGTCATCCACTCTGGCGAACCAGCCTTTGCATCATCTCCACCTTTTTTCTTTCTCATCTAGGCCTCAACACCCTCTCCTTTTTCATTTTGAAGGTTTTTACGTATCTTTGGCGGTAAAAATGCCTTTAATTTTTCTTCAATGATCCTTGGGTTTTCCCCCGCTTGAATAGATAGGAGTCCTTCAACCATAATTTCCTTAATCAAAGTTTCTTCTCTACTCCTCATTTTAAGCTTGGTCGCAATAGGAATAAAAATAAGATTTGCTAAAACAGAACCATAAAAGGTGGTAATCATTGCTACAGCCATACTGGGACCAACAGACTTTGGATCCTCCAATCTTTGAAGCATATTAATAAGTCCAATTAATGTACCTATCATACCAAATGCAGGAGCCATGGAACCCATGGTTTCAAATATACTCTTTCCTTCATTATGTCTTTCCTCTAGGAAAGATAATTCCGTTTCCAGTATATTTCTTACCAGTTCTGGATCTGTTCCATCAACAATTAACATGGCCCCTTTTTGAAGAAACTCATCTTCTAAATTTGCTGAGGCTTCTTCCAGAGCCAAAAGTCCTTCTCTTCTGGCTGTATTTGCAAGATTGATGATTTTATTAATGGTCTCTCCAGGTGCAAGTTCCTTGGAAGAGAATGCCTTTTTCACTACAATCAGAGCCTGTTTTACTCTTGCTAAAGGGAATGCAACTAAAGTACTTGCAACGGTCCCACCAAGTACGATAATAATAGAAGGAGTATTCCAAAATGATGCGATACTGCCATCTATCATGATTCCCCCAACAATGAAAGCCATTCCAATTATGATACCAATGATAGTTGCTATATCCAATCTCTACACCCCATTTCCCCAATCTTTATTGATAATATGTGATTGAGTAAAAACTTGTCGTTTATATTGTATGATTTTGTCGACTACTTCGTCAACACTTTCTTTTACAACAAGATTTTTACCCGATGTAAGACGAATCACCGTGTCTGGTGTAGATTCTATACATTCAATCAAATCACTATTAATAATGTACTTTTCTCCACTCAATCGTGTTACAGGAATCATATCATCCATCCTTTAAATCTCTTCCAGGCTTTCTAGCCTGGAAGAGGTATAGTTTTAACGCTTAAGATTTACTAGCTCTTGTAACATTTCATCGGTAGTGCTGATCATTCGAGAATTTGCCTGGAAGCCTCTCTGAGTCGTAATCATGTCTACAAACTCTTGAGAGAGATCCACATTGGACATTTCCAAAGCTCCAGGTGCTAAAGCCCCTAAGCTTCCAGATCCTGGTTTGCCTAGTTTAGGCGTCCCTGAGTTAATCGTATCTATGAAAAGATTATTTCCCGTTTTTTGCAATCCCGGAGGATTGTCAAAGTCAGCCAACATCAAAGTAGCTAAAATTTTCTTTTCTCCGTTAGTAAATACTCCAATTACTTCTCCTTTATCAGAAATAGTAAAACTGTCTAATACTCCTGCACTATTTCCTTCTAACAATACACCTTTTGCATCAGACTCTCCTGAAAATTGAGTTAATAGTGCCTTTCCACTACTATCTAAAAAAGTACTATCATTGATAGTAAAAACAATATCCGCTGCACCTTTTAAGTTTCCTATGGTAATTTGAGTCAATGCTGATTGTGCAGGAGCAGTGACAATACCATTCTCATCTATAGCTGTCGCTTCTAACTGTACCAATCTTTGATAATTTCCTTGTGCATCAAATTCAACATACAAATTTTCAGGTCCATCAGTAAATTGAATCTTTCTATAAGACATGTTTCCAGCAGCATTAGATAAATTATCAGTAAAATTTACGGATATGGTATGTACACGACCCAAACTATCAAAAACATCTATTGTTGTGGTATATTCTTTATCTTTAAAGTTTATATTTCCTTTTAATTGTATCGGAGATATATCATCTGGTGATGGGTCAAACTCACCAGTATCTTCATCAATCTCGTTTTCTGTGTAAGAGTTGGCAGTAGCAGTAGCATTTGTAGTAGCAGACTTATTAATCTGGATAGGTACAATTTCTCCTCTTTCGTTGTATCCTAATACCTTATATCCGTTAGGGTCCACTAGGTATCCAAATTTGTCCTCACCAAAAGCGCCTGCCCTTGTATAGTATCGATTTTGCAAGTTCACGTCATCGGTCACTACAAAAAAACCGTTGCCATCGATCATGAGATCCAGAGCATATTCCGTTCTTTGAACGCCTCCCTTTGAATGATTTACACTAATAGCTCCAATACTTGCACCCAAGCCAATTTGTTGTGGATTGGTTCCTCCTAATCCTCCTTGAGGAGAGCTTGCGCCCCTAACAACCTGACTAAAAACCTCCTGAAAAGTCACTTTACTTCCTTTAAAACCAACAGTATTTACATTGGCAATGTTATTTCCAATGACATCCATTTTAGTTTGATGAACACGCAATCCAGATACTGCTGAGTACATTGATCGCATCATGGTACATGACCTCCTTTTTTTAATGGCTGTATTTATCTCCTCCATCCATCAGAGATAAATAGCTTCCTCCAACAGGTCCAGCTATATGATTACAGCCCCATCGATATTTGTAAATACATTATCTTCTAACATATCCTTGGTTGCAGCTGTGATGATGGTTTTATTTTTTACACTAGCCACAAAGGTTTTTTCATCCATAATAATTAAAGTTTCCCGTATTCCTTTTTGCTGTGCCTTATTTAAGGCTTCTTTTATTTTTTGAACCTCTCCTGTATTTAGCTGAATATTTCTTGCCTCGAGACGCAGCAATGCATGTTTTGAAAACTTTAATTCTTGATTCTCTACAACTTGATCGAGTATTTGGGAAAAGGACTTTAATTCCTTTCCTCTACTATGTATAGTACTTAAGCTCTTGTTTTCTAGGGTTCTTCCTACGGAAGGTATTATTTTATTCATTATATGCACCTACTTTACACTTCAATTGCTTCTGGTTGTTCTCCTGTTTTTTCTTCATTTGGTCTTGCACCTTGACTACTTTCTCCTGGAGTAATACCATAGGCCTGTAATGCCTTATTGATATTTGCTAATTCTTCTAGCATCTGTTTATTGGTATTTAGTATTTGGGCATTTGCTGAAAGCATTTGATAAGAAAGAGAATAGGCAATTTCATCTATTAACTCATATGTTTTTTCTGCGTTCTTATTTAAGTTCTGCATTTGCTCCAAAGAAGTAAACTGAGCCATCTGTGCAATAAATTCTTTATCATCCACTGGATTCAATGGATCTTGATATCTTAATTGGGTAACCAAAAGTTGTAAAAAAGCATCCTTATCGAGATCTTGCTTAGGTTCTCGTGTATTGTTTGATATGTTAGTGCTCCCACTTCCTACCTTATAAAATAATTCATCTGACATGTTTACACCTCCTATGCTAAAAAATCTACATTCCCACGCTGTATTGATTGAACTGTTTGGGCTTCTATTTGTCGTGAATCCTCTTCATAGTTAGATCCTGTTTCTTTAATACGATTATTTTTTTGTCTTTTTTGAAAAGCCATAAAATGTTGTTTCTGTTGGTAATCTCCTGGATTTCCTATAAAAACACTCAGTTCTTGGACACTAAGCCCTTTTTGTTGAAGTGCATGCTTTAGAGTATTCATAT
>JBFNEZ010000253.1:0-4507 GCA_040797825.1 Thermotaleaceae bacterium
TACTTATCATCCATTGTCACAATAATATAATCATAGATATTCTTTTCTCTTCGGTTCATTGCTTTTCTGCAAGCTTCTCTAATGGGTGCATTGTATGAAAGAGTCAGAGGGTTTTGTTCAAGTATTGAATGAATACTTTGTTCCCTAAATCCTATATCCCCATTTGACTCTGCAATAAACAAATTTAACCTATCTCTCATGATAAGACCCATAGGATAACCTTCTTCAGCAATAACGATTCCATGAATGTGTTCTTGTTCGTTAAAATACTCATAAACATCCATGATATTTACTTTACTTGACATGGGTGTATCCATGCGAGCTATTTCTCCAATTTGCATCTCATGCTTTTGATTTGCAGTTTTTATAGAATTTTGTTCATATCTACAAGTTATTAAATCCATTACCTGTCTCTCATTAAATTCAAACCCTTCTACCGGTTTTTTAATAAAATATCCTTGACCATAGTGTACTCCAATATCAATTAGCGTGTTTAACTCATTAATAGTTTCAATTCCTTCTGCAACCAGTTTCATATTTGTAATTTTGGCAAATTCACAAAAAGTTTTTATTAGTTCTTCCTTCATAATATCTTTATCAATGTCACGGACTAAATCCATATCTATTTTGATATATTGAGGATGGCTCTCTGCTAAAAGCTTTAACCCTGAATAACCTGCACCTGTATCATCAATGGCAATTTTATAGCCTTGACTCACATAGTTGTCTAAGGCTTTACGAAAGCTTTTATAATCAGTAATGGCTGTTTTTTCTGTAATTTCAAATACTATTTTTGTCGGATTCATCCCAAACTTTTCAATATACTCAATAGTTGTACCTTTTTTAAATCTAGGATCTTTGATGATTTCAGGATTAACATTAATAAATAGCAGCTTACCTTTTGGAAGATTTATTGAATTTTCTAAGGCCTTTGTTCTACATAACAATTCTAGATCCCAGATGCAATCATATTTCTCTGCAACTTCAAAAAGCATATTGGGGAACTCTAAGGCTGAACCCCTTGGTCCTCTTGTTAAAGCCTCATATCCTAGCACAATTCCACTAGTTAAATCAACAATCGGTTGATATACTGTTCGAATACATTGTTGTTTCAATATATACTTTAGTTCCTCAAATAAAACATCTTTTTCGCATGCTAAATACATAGTTCCCCGTCCTTTTCTCCCTAGTGATGAATTTAGTATAAACTACTTTCTATATCATTTTCTATTATAGTATTGTTAATTAAAGGTTAAAAATATAGATTTTTCTTTTAGAAAGCTTACATAAAAACAATAAAAACTATCCCCTTTATTAGGATAGTTTTTATAAATATTAATTTCCCTCAAGCATATCCTCATGAGTATGTGCTTGAGGGAAATTAATCTGCCCAGAATGCCGTCCGCCTAAAATTCACACCCGCGGCTCACCAAGGTGGGTGCCCTATCCCTTACTTTTGAAGTCCACTCTTAGGAGGCATTTCATACGTAAAGGAACGCGAACTCCCGGATGTTCTTTGTAGGTTGAATTTTAAGGTCCTAACGTACACCCCAGGTACTGATTTATCATTATTATACAACAGGTTCTTTCATTTTAAAAGGTCTGAAATTCCTCATTTGACCTGTTTATATGCATTTATCCATTATTTCAATGCTATTGTTCTGATTTGCTTAAAGATATCTCGGAAATCGTTTATTAGCTTTCCTTTTGAACTTATAACTATGGCTTTGATATATTGATTTTCTCATCTTGTTTTTCTGAGAAATATTCTAAGGCACCTTCAACAATTCCCATAGTCAGCTTGTTTTTATATACAGGATCATTTAGTAAAATATCTTCTTCTACATTAGACATATATCCGCACTCTATCAAAATAACAGGAACTTCTGACCAATTAAACCCAGTTATATCCTTCCTAGGAATTGTTCCTCTATTTTTGGCTTCAGTATGAAGAATCAGATTTTTTAATACAAGGTTCGCTGCACGAGAGCTATCCTCCGCAATTTTTTGAGTATAATCTCCATCATAGGAAGGATATAGTATAGAAATTCCCTGCACATTTTTATTATCAGATCCATCGGCATGAATCTTAATTACTAAATCAACTTTCATTTCATTTCCTATAATTGCTCTTTGACGATTGGATATATCCACCTCATGTTCTTCCCTAGTCATGAACACTTCTGCCCCCAAATCTACAAATTCCTTTTTTAGCTTTTTCCCAATTTCGAGAGCAAATACATATTCTGGTACACCTGTAACGATACCCGTAGTTCCATAGGTTACCTTTGCTTTCATAACTTCTGAATTAGGCGCAATTGGCTCTTTTGTTAGATTTCCTATTTTTTGATGTCCTGGATCAATTAAAATCCTTTTTCTATCTAATGGTTTTATTTCTCTATTCTCTTCTATTTTCTTCTCAGCATATTGGTTTTCTGCTATTTCCACAACTGGCTTTGTATAGCTGTTAATTCCAATGATGAATGATAACATTGTTAAAAATATTAATACAAACAGGTTTCTTTTCACACTATCCCTCCTCTCTCTTTTTATACACAAGAAAAACAGCTAAACAGCTGTTTTTCTTGTGCTATTCAATAGGGTATCTAAATCTGCTTCATCTAATGTCTCTTTCTCCAATAGCAATAGGGCTATTTGCTCCAAGCTTTCCACGTGTTCTAGCAGAAGAGCCTTTGTTTCTTTATATAATTCCTCCATTGTTCTTTTACATTCCGACACCACTTCATTATCCATTCCTGTTCCTTTTCCACCATATAGGATATCATAATTTAGCATTCCAGCTTTTTTTCCCATACCAAAATGTTTTACCATTGATCCTAATATTTGTGTTGCCTTTTCGATATCATTGCTAGCTCCAGTAGTTATATTTTCTTCTCCAAAAATAAGCTCCTCAGCAATTCTTCCAGCCAGGGCAATCTGAACATTGTGGATCATTTCTTTTTTACTTCGATACATCTTGTCTGGAGGAATATTCATACTAAACCCCCCAGCCCCTTTGGTACTCGGTATAATTGTCACCTTTGTAACCTTATTTTCTGGAGCTATGAGTTTTGTAATCAATGCATGACCTGCCTCATGATAAGCTGTGGTCTCTCTATCTACTCTGGAAATTGTACTGCGATCCTTTTTTTCTTCTCCAGCAATAACTGTATAAAATGCCTTTTCAATATGTGACAGATGAATGTATTCAGTTTCTTGTTTTGCAGCTAATATAGCCGCTTCATTTAGTAACCCTTCCAACTCTGCCCCACTGAAATATACAGTTTGATGGGCTAGTTTTCCCAAATCAATCTCCTGGGAAAGGGGTTTTCTTTGACTATGAACTTTTAAAATTTGATGTCTTGCTTTCACATCTGGCAATCCTACTTCGATCTGTCTATCGAATCTTCCTGGACGAAGCAGCGCATCATCTAAAGTATCTAATCTATTTGTGGCAGCAATAACAATAATCCCTTCATTTTCATGGAAACCTGACATTTCAGTTAACAGAGCATTTAGTGTACGGTCAGATTCATCATTACCGTTTAATCCCTCTCTTTTTTTCCCTAATGCATCAATTTCATCTATAAAAATTACACATTTTCCTTTTTCTCTTGCTTTTTTAAATAAGCTTCTAATCCTTCCTGCACCCAAACCTGCATAAATCTGAATAAAATCTGATCCTGAAACTGCATAATAAGGCACACCAGCTTCTCCTGCTAAGGCCTTTGCAAGCAAGGTTTTTCCAGTACCTGGTGGTCCATAAAGAATCACACCCCTCGGAATCCTGGCTCCATATTTGCCATATTTTTCAGGAGAACGAAGAAAATCTACTAGATCTAAAATGCTTTCCTTAGCCTCTTCATTTCCAGCTACATTAGCAAAAGTGACCTTGATTTCCCCTTGAGGAATAGCTTCAAAATTTGACATTTTAGAAAATTCCCTCGAGGTTTGCTTAGAAGCATGTTTTGATAAAAATATGCTCATTCCACCTATTACCAATATAAACCCAGCAGCCGCAGCAATATTGGCTATGGCAGCATTGTATCTTTTCTCTTCAACCTTGACATAATTTTTTAGCATTATTTCTTTAAAATTCTCAGTTCTTGGATTATCGGTAATAAACATCGTTCCATCGATCATTTCTCCTTTGATCTTAGGCTCATCTACCAAATATACAGTATTTATCTGGCCTTCCTGTACCTGTTTTAGGAAGTCATTATAGCTTATTTCCTTCGGTTCTCCATCTGTATTAAATCCAAAGTATACGGCACTACCTCCAACTAGGATTACTGTAACTATTAATAAAAGAATGATCTGTTTTTTATTGATATTAATTTTCATAACAATACCTCCTTTCTAATTGTTATGTAGCATGAGGTATGGTTAACATAATGTCATCAATTATAACACAGAATATAAAATAAAAAAAGTCATTTATAGTTGGATATAAATGACTTTAGTACACAAATAGTGTAAATTAAAGGCTAAACAAAAGGTTTTCTGT
>JBFNEZ010000254.1:0-4500 GCA_040797825.1 Thermotaleaceae bacterium
GAGCGGTAGAAGGGGAAGTAAATTCGATGGAATTTGTTTTGAGACCCAATATGAGCCTGACGGCATACATCATAGGAGTTTTCATTCTGCGGTTTTAAATCCAGGAAAAGCTTACTATGAAAAAACTTTATTAAAATTTTCCATTGTTTAAGAGCGGGGATGAAATCCCCTGCCGCCTTTAGGAAGGTACTCAGACAGCTTTGCTGTCGTCGAAGGAAACTTAGGATTTCCTAGGGAAAGCGTCGCAGACGCTATTTTTATATAGCCTAAGAAGCTCATGTTTTGAAAGGAAGAATTTCATGGCCAAAATTAAAGATATTGCAAAAGAAGCGGGTGTTTCGCCAGCTACCGTATCCCGTGTTTTAAATTATGATCCCAATCTCTCTGTAACGGATGAAACAAGAAAGCGGGTTTTTGAAGTGGCAGAAGCATTGGATTATAAAACACGAAAAGAAAAAAAAAGAAGCGGAGATAAACGAATAAAACTGGGGATTATACATTGGTATTCTCCAAAGGAGGAGTTGGCAGACCCCTACTACCTCTCTATTCGAAAAGGAATTGAAAAAGAATGTTACACAAAAAAGATTGAGATTGTAACTATTTTTAAAAACCATGACCAATATTCAACCAATGAATTGTATGGGTTAGATGGTTTGATTGCCATGGGAAAATTTGGGGAAGAAGATATCGAAGAATTTAGTGTGTATTCAAAAAACATTGTTTTTGTGGACTTCTCACCCAATGAGAAGAAATATGATGCAGTAATAAGTGAGTTTAAAACTCCAGTCTTAGAATTGCTGGAATTCTTCTACGGACAAGGCCATAGAAGGATTGGATATATTGGAGGCAGAGAATATGTGGGTCGCTCTAGAAAAGAACTTATCCAAGATAAGCGGGAAATAACCTATTGTGAATTTATGAAAGAGAAAGATATTTATGATGAGGACCACATCTATCTAGAAAAATATACTGCAGAAAGTGGATATGCATTGATGAAAAAAGCTATTGAAAAAGGAAACCTGCCTGGAGCTTTTTTTTTAGCTAGTGACACCATGGCCATAGGAGCTATGAAAGCCCTATATGAATCAAATATTCAAGTATCCAAGGATGTTAGCATCATTGGTTTTAATGATATGCCCACCTCTAAATATCTGGTACCACCTTTAAGTACAGTAAAAATTCATACAGAGTTTATGGGTTCAACAGCGGTAGGACTGCTTTTAGAAAGAATTATAGAAAAGAGACAAATATGTAAAAAAGTAGTTATTCCAGCAGAACTAATCCTAAGGGAAAGCAGCCAGTAGAGCAGTAAGGTTTCTATTTGGAAGGAAATGATGGGCAAATAAAACACCATGGCCAGGATAAAGGAATAGGCCATGGTATAGGTTTAAAAAGATTTACAGGTTTTGATTTGTGGATTATCGGACAAACCGCATAAGCGTTCATACTCTAGTTTGTAATCCTCTCTATGGCTTAAGGGAGACTCTAAAAACAACAAGTAATCAGAAAAAGTGCTTTTTATATGGTCTAAATTTAAGCTGTAGATGCTTCTCTGTCCTTCCTTCTCGTCATTTACAATTCCAGCTTGCTTTAAAATTTTTAGATGTTGTGAAATTCTAGGTTGGCTCATTTCTAATACAGCTTCAAGTTCACAAACATACATAGATTTATGGGCTAAAAGGCGAACAATTTTGATACGGGTAGACTCTCCTAAAGCTTTAAAAACTATTTCAAATTCCATATAGATACCTCCAAGAACCCCTATAGGATTATAAATAAAAAGCCTAATTTAAAGGGGAGTAGTTCCATTGTTGACAAAAGTATCCCTCAACTATACTAGATTCTAACATTATACAGAAAATTGTATCAAAAGTCAAAATAGCAAGAAAAGAATTCACTGATTTTGGGGTACAATAAAAGAAAAGGGGGAGAATTTGCAAGAGGAGGTTTTTCATATGAAGAAATATTGGATAGGGCTATTTGTTTTCATGTTGTTGGCAGGATGCACCCGTAAGGCTCCTGCACCAAATGAAGAAAAAATATATGGGATTGCAGATTATTATCCCTTTAGGGAGAATACCTTATATATTTATGGAGGAGAAGGCAATGAATTTGCAGAAAAACAGGTATTTTTTGACTATATTCAAGGGAATCGAGCACAGCTTCGGGTGATGAATCCTGGGACAGTACTGGCTCAAATAATAGAGATTGAGGATGGGCAACTAAGGCGCTCCATCTCTCACGAAGAACAATATCATTATGAGAATAGACTTGATAGAGAAGAAGAAATGACAGACATTTTACTGATGGAACCTCTTCAGGAAGGAACTGCTTGGACCCTGGTAGATGGAATGGAGAGAAGTATTACAGGAGTAAATGTAGAAATAGAAACGCCCATGGGAAATTACCGCGCACTTGAAGTAACCACAATAATGGGAGAGGATGCTCAGCAGCTAGATTATTATGTAGTCAATGTAGGACATGTAAAGTCGATTTATAAAAGTGGAGAATATGAGATACTTACAGTAATTGAAGGCATTATCCAAGACCAGCCATTAGAACAAGAGATGACTTTTTTTTATCCTCCTGTGGATCAAGAAGGAAATATTTATGTAGAACGGACGATTTTGATTGAAACCAATGAAGATATTCTGCAGGTTTTAGAAGAACAAATGAAAAATCCACCGGCTCAAGATATCCGCTCTTCCTTAAGTCAGAACACTAAAATAATAAAGATAACAAGGGAGGAAGAAAAGGACTTGGTGTTAGTAGATTTTAACAGGGCCTTGTTGGAAGATATGAATGTGGGCAGCTATGGAGAAGAACAAGTTTTGCAGAGTATTGTGAACACCTTTGGAACAAATTATAATGTAAACAATGTTTATATCTCTGTTGAAGGGAAGCCCTACCAGTCAGGACATTTCGAATTGCGGGAGGGTGAATATTTTACTGTACGAATGGATAACAGCAAAAAATATGGTGCGTAAATTCTTAAAGTCATACTTGCAAAAGTATGACTTTATTATTGGGTACACATATAAAGAGTAGCTAAGTTTCACTATCCCGCATATATTGGTAGTAAAGCGTAGAAAGGCGTGATAGTGGATGATTATTCATGTGGTTCGTCCTGGAGAAAATTTGTATAACATTGGTCGACTTTATGGGGTTTCCTATACAAAAATTGCGGCAGATAATGAGCTTGCAGATCCAGCTAGATTAGTGGTTGGACAGACCTTAGTCATATTGGAGGGAACAAGAAGACATGCCATTGTAGCTGGAGAATCTATTTATAGTATTGCTTTGCAATACGGATTGACAATGAATGAACTTTTAGCAGCAAATCCCCAGATAACAGATCCCAGTCGTATTGTGCCTGGCCAAATCATTGTCATTCCGCCTAGGACGAGGAAGCTGGGTACCATTGAAGTGAATGGATATGCCTATCCCAATATTGATATGGAGGTATTAAGAAAGACACTTCCCTATTTAACCTATCTCAGTATTTTCAGTCATGAAGTAAACCCCGATGGAACATTAAGGACTATCAATGATACACCTCTCATTCAAGCGGCTAGGGCAGCTAATGTGGCACCTCTTTTAGTGATTACCAATTTAGAAGCGGAAGGCGGCTTTAGCAGTGATGTGGCACGGGCGATCCTACAGAGTGAGGAGATACAAGAAACCCTTCTGAATAATATTTTAACCCTATTGAGAGAGAAAAATTATTATGGGTTAGACATTGATTTTGAATATATTTATCCAGAAGATCGAGAATTGTATAATGGGTTTTTGAGGAGAGCAACGGAGAGGCTTCGACCTGAGGGGTATACAGTTACTACGGCTCTTGCGCCAAAAACTTCTGCGGCACAGACAGGTTTGCTCTATGAAGCCCATGATTATCCTGTACATGGAGCCTTGGCGGATCATGTTATCTTGATGACCTATGAATGGGGATATACCTTTGGTCCGCCTATGGCTGTGGCACCACTTAATGAAGTAAGACGGGTATTAGATTATGCAGTAACAGCTATACCTAGAGATAAAATAATGATGGGAATACCCAATTATGGGTATGATTGGACATTACCCTATGTATCTGGTTCAAGGGCTAGAACCCTATCCAATGTTGGTGCCGTTGAGCAAGCAGCTAGGGTAAGAGCAGCTATACAATATGATCAAAGAGCCCAAAGTCCCTTCTACAATTACTATGATCAAGAGGGTAGAGAGCATGTGGTTTGGTTTGAGGATGCAAGGAGTATTGCAGCCAAATTAAGATTGGTGAATGAATATAATCTTGGAGGTATAAGCTACTGGACGATTGGTAGATATTTTCCACAAAATTGGCTGGTACTACAAAGTCTATATGATATAAGAAAACTTTTATAAACAAAATCTAAATTCCTTTCAAATAATAGGAAAGGCCTTGGGAAATGAAATTATAGGGTCTTTCCTATTATCTTGCCCCAAATGGAACACCTGTCCTGGCCTATGCATATTGTG
>JBFNEZ010000255.1:0-4497 GCA_040797825.1 Thermotaleaceae bacterium
GCATTGGTACCCGTACCCGATTTGTCAATCATTTCTTTCATGCCCACCACAATATCATCGACTAACCGATTAAACAAGCCCATTCCTGCCTTAGCCTTTTTCTTCATCTCTGCCTCTGGACGGCCGCTGTCCCCATCTTCTACGGTGTACTCTTTAAAGAATAGGTTTAGTACACCATCCACATCATCGGCAATAGCAGCTTTTAGTTTGGTTTCATCAATCTCCAGCTTTCCCTTACTTTTAAAATCCCCTGTAGTAATTCCGATGTTAAACAAATAGTTGTATTTAGAAGAGATTCCGTCTCCCTTAACCTCATCATATAGACTGTTACGCATGTTTAGCAAAGTTCGATTGATGGTCTGATCCCCTGCCAATAAACCGCTCTTAGCCTTTTCTTCCCATAGTTCGATTTCCTTCTCACTAAGGCTTTCTCTTTGTTCACTGGTAAGAGGCAAATAGCTTCGATAGCGTTTTTCCGATATAGTGCCATTCATTTTATCAATTAATTCATTGTATTTATCTACAAAGGTTTTAATTTTGTCGTATACCCCATCCACGTCCGTATCCACTTTTATAGTGAAGGTATCAGATGCTGAAGCTGGCATAGCTTTTAGATTTATTTGGATGCCATTAATGGTAAATTGATTGGATGCGTATTCTATATTTTCTGCCCCATTATAGGAAATGACGGCATTTTTACCCTTAAGACCTTCCTCGTTAGTATTTACTACTGCTAATGGCCCATAGATTGGATTTCCATCCATATCCTTTCCCGTAATTGCTTTTAATTTAAATAAATTATTCTCCCCAGTTAAAATACCCTTATCATCAGCAGTGATCTTAATCTGTGCTTGTTCACCGGTTCCTTTTGTGGACAAAAAGAATCGTCCCGATGCTGCATCAAAACTGGCCTGCAGCCCGAGGGATATAGTTTTATCTCCCTCTTTTTTCGAAGCATTGTTAATATTGCTGATAAACTTACTAATGGTATCGCCTTTTTCATAATTCACCGTAATGGTTTTGCCATCCACCTCAAAGTCAATGGTTCCACTATCTTCTGTAAAACCCAGTTCTGCTAAGGTTGTAGACATTCCCTTTGCTGCCTCAACACGATCTTGGCTGGCAACACTAACACCCTCTGCAAGGTTATGTACCTTCAATGTATGTATTCCCCCAGGAGCAGCTGTTGTTGCCGATGCTGTAAAGATGCTGTCATTGGAGGATGTAGCTTTTTTGACCCAACTTAGATTGGACATGCTGTTTTTGTAAGATACTCCCGACAGCGTAGATTTTGTCAGCTCCATTTCCTTTCGTATGTCCAGTACAAAATTAGCAAAGTCCTTATTCACGCTATTATACTGCTCCTGACGCCACTGCATGAGTTGTTTATTCTGACTAAATTTATCAACTTTCATGCGCTGGACCTTCATCATGTTTTTAATCATGCTTTCTGTGTCAATCCCTGATGCCAACCCTGATAACCTCATTACACTCATTTCCTCAACTCCTTATAGAATCCCTTTATTTTCCATTTTCTTTTTGGAATCTTTAAGCCTTTTTATCTACAAATAGTCCTGTTCGCTCTAACATGGCCGCTACCATATCCAATATCTTTTCAGGTGGGATTTCACGAACTACTTCCTTGCTTTCATTGTCTACTATCTTTACAAGGATTTGCTTCGTTTGCTCATGAATAGAAAATTTCAAGCTGGTATTGCTGATCTTCAAATCATGATTGGCCTTCTCTATGGCATCAATCAATTGCCTTTCTCCAGGAAAGGTCGGTCCACCTACTGGAGCAGCTTCTATTTGTTTTCCTTCGCCGCTGCTTTTTCTTTCCGTCAAATCACCAGAATTAGATGTCATATAGGTACTATTTAGTGCATTACTAGTTTCTATTTTCATCTTTTGTCACCCACCTTACTCTATTTTTCTAGTGATTATATCGGCAGTTTCTTTGTCAAACTTTATAGAAAAATCTACTTTGAGCTTGATAATTTGTAATGGACCCCTTTGTCAAGACAGAAAACTGTACTTGATAAGTTAGTCCTCCTTCTCATATATTTTTAGGCATGCTAAGCAGCCATATACACGTTATATGGGATCTGATAATCGAGAGATTGATGCTTTCTTTCACGGTTATAACAGTCCATGTATTCATCTACAAGGGCGCTAAGCTCACTCACTGTTTCATAAGCATATAGATAAAGCTTCTCTTGTTTTATTTTTCCTAAAAGATTCTGTCCTTGGTACCTTATCTGTTTTCATCTCAGCAACTTCTGCATTTTCATACTCTGGTAAGAATAGTGAAATTAGAGAACTGGTTGGTTACTTAATTATTAGTCGAGAATCTTGGTTTATAAAAGATCAGAAGAAAAGACCCTGCTCAGGATCTTTGTTATCTATTTTATGAAATTTTCAACTAGGACAGCTGGGTGGCTTCACTATCTAATAGTTTTACCTGCTGGCCTAGGTTTTGGACTTGTTGGTTAATCTCTGAAATTTCTTCATCGGTTAATTCTTCATCGATTACTCTTTAGGCTAGCTCCTTCATCTGAAAGAGCTTCTCTTCTATCATGTCTAGGATTCGTAGTCGCTGTTTGACCTTTTCTAGCTGTTCTTCTAGCTGCTTTTTTACCTCTTCTCGCTCTGTCATCATTATCATCTCATTTTTTGTTATTTACAAGCTTATGTCTAGGTTCTTCCCTAGATGCGGGTTAACAGATTGCTCCATCATCTTGGTGTTTTCCTGTACCATTGGTACCATGTCATTCATTTGGGTTTGCCCTGCATCCATTGCCAGTTTCATGACAGAGATGCTGGCCTGTTGGGCTACTTTCATTTGGCTTAGGCTCATGGATAATGCTGCTATATCCATAGTATCAACTCCTTTGTCTTACGAAATAATTTGTGGTCTTACAATTTGTTCAATAGATTCTCTCCAAACAATAAAGGCCCCTAACACTAGATTAACCTTTTTCTCTAATTCTTTATACTTCTTATTTTCATAAAGATTTACTACTGTACTCATGTATTGATTTAGATCTTGCTTTTTTTTAATCATATCAGAATCTTGTAATTCCTTAAATTGTGATTCCATAGGCTGTAGAGCTGACTCTATGCTTGCTATACCCATCATTGCATCTTGAATTAATGCAAAGCTTTCCTCATATCTTAGCTCTGAAAGCTGATTCTTTATATGATTTAATCCTTCTTCAATAGTGGAGAGTAGTGGTAATATATTATATATGACTTCTATATGCTTACTCATTTAACTTCTCCTTCACTTAGTTCTTTACGAGAATAGCCATATAAGCTAGACTATCATAGCCGTTGTCTTTTAGTAGCTTTATAATGTCTTGGATATACTGATTATTGTGCAGTACTACTTTAGAGAATGACTGGATTAATTGTATAGTAATGTCATCATTGAGTCCCTGATGGTGTCCTGATATTCCAATCATGTGTAGCTTCACCATACTGTAAAGTATACAAAGGAAGACATATGAATCCCACATAGTTTTGTAGTTACCAAAGGGCATCATTTCCTTAAAGTATTCATTCACTAGATAATTTTCTAGAATATACTCTTTTTCTTCTATATAAGGACTAAAATATTCTTTGTAGTTGTATTCATACTTTTTAAGAATAATATCTAGGTCTTCCCCTTTTATATGCCCTATACCCAGTAAGGTTTTTTTTAGACATTCTATGTACCTTTCACTAGTTACCCCTTGTAACACTTTTTGTTCTGTCATTTCTTTAGCAAGCTTCATTTGAATCTGTGTATTTACAGGCACCTTATCTAGTTCTTGTCTGAGGTTTCCTGACTCAATCATATTATTCATAGTCTCTAGCATTACTGCTAAATCTTCTATCCGTTTTTCATCACACAGTGCTTTGACTTTCTGATATACAATTCCTAAGATTATTAGCCTTTCTCCTAAGTTATACTTTCTATTTTGTAATAGGGATAAGCTAAAAATTCTTATATCCCAGAAATATCGTTGGGGTTTATTGATGAAAAGATGACCTTCTGTATCAAAGTTACTGTGAAGTTTAATCCTTGTGCTAGTATCTTCCTCTATGTGTTCAAATCCTATCCCTCCTGGATTTAAAAGAGCTAGCCTCCCTATCTCTGGACAAGACATAGTAGCACTTCGCTCGAATTTCCCATCAATTTTCCGCAAGTTTCTTGGGTATAGGGCACAAGTATCAGAAAGACTTTCTTCTCCTAGTGTGCCATGGATCTTACATAGTAGTTTTTCATCGAGGAATGGACATCTGTCTTCTTTATCCATTTTAATCTTCCCATATGCTTCATCACTTTTCTTGTTGTGTCTACGATTTATCATTTTATCGAAGAAGGGTTTAAGTTGTGGGTTATTTACTTTCTTATACTTAAGATAGGTTTCCTTATCTAATCCTACCTGCCAACCGATGCAACAGCTATCTTCACAAGCTGGACCAATACAGTGGAATTTCTTCATGTATTCT
>JBFNEZ010000256.1:0-4452 GCA_040797825.1 Thermotaleaceae bacterium
TTTAGTAAGTTCCTTACGAATTTCATCAATGACTGAGTGTAAAGCCCTACGAGTTCTGTTAAATCTAGTTCTACTGCAGAATCTTGGAAACAAATCCCTTAGATTTTTATTGCAGAACCCTAACCAAGCTTTTTCTGAATCGATGGTGAGTAATTCACCAACGATGCTAATGGTAATTATTTCACTATCACTTAGGATAGCATCCTTGATATTACGGTGTTCTTTAATATGTGTTGGAGTAATCTCCTGGTAAATGTCGTCAATTAATATATAAATGATTGTAATAAAGTCTTTTAAATCAGCAATTTCTTTGATAGAATATTTATTAGAAAACTCTAGCATATGTTATCCTCCTATCTTAATTTCATGGGTGCTATTAATGATAGGTTAACATAATTGCTGGAGTTTTTATATTTGTAATTTTTAACTAGCACAACAGGTTAAATTAATATGTTTTCACAAACTACGATTTAAGGAAAAACAGCTAAAATATCGATTGTTGTGTTCCCATAAACGAGCAAGGCTAACGACATTAATGTCGTCAACTCAGGCCATACAGAAGTTGTAGTCCTGCTTACAAGGAGTGAAGCGAGTTGTAAGTAGAGGTACGCCTCATGTCAGGAATGTCCAAGAGAAAGAGCGTAGCGAAGTTCGATTGGAAACATTCTACGACTGAGAGTATAATTATGATGTCGTATTGTGATTTAGAGGAGAAAAAATAGAGTTTGATCACAATGTATAGTGGTTTGAGGACGGAATTTGGGTCGAAAAATATCGTTTTTTGACCCTTAAAAACAGGGTAAAATATGGATGACGTAGGGTAAATAGAATGATGACAGAGGAAAAATGGAAATTTAGTTGATAAATCGGTGGATGAATTATATAATATATTGCAGAAAAGTAAAGTAGTGAAACATGAATGATTTCTAAGCTATTAGATAAATAGGAATTTATCGTTCAGTCTTGAATGAAGGTATTTATGTTTTGTATAGTAAGGAGGATTAAGAAATCGTGATGATAAATGAAAACACACCAACAATTGAAACCGAAAGACTTAGACTTAGAAAGTTTACTGACAATGATGCAGATGCTTTATTTGAAATATTAAGTGATGAAGATGTTAACATTTTTTTACCGTGGTTTCCGTTAAAAGATATAAATGAAGCAAAACTGTTTTTGAAAGAACACTTTTTAGCTTACTACAATAAACCTTCGATTTATCGCTATGCAATTTGTCTAAAAGAAGATAACAAGCCTATCGGCTATGTTTGGCTTTCTGATAGTGAGAATCATGATTTTGGTTATGGACTAAAAAAAGAATTTTGGCATCAAGGTATTATAACGGAGGCATCTAAAGCAGTAGTTGAACGAATCAAACGTGCAGGATATACCTATATTACAGCTACACACGATAGAAACAACCCTCGAAGTGGAGAGGTGATGAAAAAGCTAGGCATGACCTATAAATACAGCTATGTTGAGCAGTGGCAACCAAAGGATATTTCTGTTACTTTTAGAATGTTTCAACTTAATTTCGATGGCAATGAAGAACGAACTTATATGGAATACTGGAACAGATATGAAGAACATTTTGTTGAAAATAATGTCTAACTATATTTACATTATGGGTATAACACGAAGTTGGTAAAATCCAAATTGTCAGTGAAACCATAGAATTCTGAAGAAGATAAGAAATCATAACTTGAGATTCAATGTTTATCATTTTTCAAAAAAAGCATTTGGTGTGATGGGATTTTCAGCATTTATAAAAAATGAGAATGAAGTTCCGTTTTTGTGGCAGGGATTAGCAGACAATGGACGACTTGATTGCCGCCGTTCAGCCTCCATGCTGCCTCCTGTTTTGCTAGGTTGTGGCTCTTGGGATAAGGAATGCCCTGAGGGCTCATTTCAGTATACTGCTTGCATAGAAGAAACCGAATTGTTTAGTTTTGGATGCCAGTCGTCTTACTCAATTTAATACAAGTGATAGACAACTAAAAGATATACAGGAGAAAGTGCGAAAGGTTCAGCTTGCAAAGGAATGTGGATTTAAAAATTGAACATTTTAATTCCGAGATAGAAATCATTTTCTGACGAAAACTGCTAAGGCTAAAGCCCTCAATACGCTGAGGGTTTTATTATTGGCAGTTTTTATTTCTATTAAACAATACATCAATAAATAGAAGTTGTCATATTTATAATTAGCATAACTATTTATAAAAACAAGGGTTAGGCGTTGGAATTATTGAAATTATATCCTGACGCTCTCCCCGTAGCATTATTATTGTACTCTCAACCCACGTTGAGAGTATAATTCTGATGATACATTGTGGTTCGGAAAGAAATAACAGGGTTTGACCACAATATGTTGTGGCTTGAATGTAGAAAAGAGCTAAAAACGGGGCGAGAAATGTACGATTTTAGCCCCGTTTTTCAGCGAAAAATACTGATGCAGAAGCTGATTTTTTAAATGCAGCTCCTAAAGTGATACCAATTCACACTGATGGTGCTGATTAATTACCTAATATTGCACATTCATGAAATATATCCTTAAATTTTGATATTGCAGGATAGGATTGTAAATATTTCTCATCGGCACTCCGATACATATAAAAAGGGGAATAGAGGAAAATTGGGGGAGTGGCAAAGGAAATTTGTGTCAACTTATAGAGAAGAAGTATGCTCACTATAAAACTACGGCATTCACTCATGTAGGCGATCTATGCCCATCTCAGGAGATTTATATAATCTACGGAAACTTAGGAGGTTGGATATGCGAGAAGTTGAACAGAAAAGTTACACTTATAGTAATGACGAATATGTTTCTGTTTTTGTTGGTAACTGCAAATCACAAAAATTACTCAATGAATATATGAAAAAGGATTACGAGTTGTTAGAAGTTGATTGTATTGGTTCTGAATTTGGAGTTGATTTTGGAGTAAATACTTATGACGAGGATTTTTTAGTTGCGATATCAAATATGCCACCGTCAAAGTCACTAGAGGAGATTTTCGCTCAAACCGACATATTTTATATTGAAAAGCTTAAAGCAAACTATCCGAATGGCTTAGACGATTTTTATAATACCGCTATTGTGGTTGGGAAATTAAAATATGAGGGTGATATTAAGGACGTTCAAAATAATGAATTTGGGTGTTTTAGATTTCTCGCTACATTTTCAGAAGAATAAAATGATTGAGTAGTACGGACTTCATGAGCATTTGCTCCTGTAGGCGAATTAAAACAGAGTTACAGGAAATTTATAATTTGCTTAGTACGCCTTTGGTGGAGAAGGCGCAATTCAACAAATCAGAATATGAGGTTGTTAAATGAATGATATTGATTATGAAGAGCTGATTGAAAAATTTAGGGATTATAAAGCTGGTACATTTAAAACCATGTCTTTAAAAGAAAAAATGGACTTTCTCAATGGTGTACATACGGAGAAAGTGGCAATTTGTGATGAAGAAGGAGATGATATGAATACTCTTCAAGACTTTTGGGACATAGAAGATGAATTTTTGAATAATCCTCAGCTATTTTCGCTTAATGATATCTTATCGTTACACCAAGGGGGACTAGGCTCGATGGTCATCAGAATTGCAGCAACAAGGCGCGTTGAGAGTATAATCTTGATGAAATACTGTGGTAGTAACAACAATAAATAGAATTAATTACAATATATAGTAGTTTAAAGATTAATTTAGGATCAAAATCAGTGGAGAAGTCTGTTTTTTTGATCCTTTTAAATAAAAAAACAAACATAAAATTCCAACTACAATTGTAGATTGTGGATTACATTGATAGCTTATTAAGAAGTAAATACCCCAAACTTTCACTTGTAATGATATAAAACAAAAGTTATGTACTAAAATTAGATGAAGGATAAAAGTATAAATGTAAAGGAGAGATAGATATTAAAGCAAAGCTAAAGAAAATATTTATGATAATTTTTTTGATGTTTATTGCCTATGTTTTTATTTTTAATGTACTAATACCAATATATAAGCGTTTAAATCCACCACCGACAGTGAGAGAATTTACAAAAGAAAAAGCCCTTGAAGATTATGATTTTTTATGGGAGATATTAGAGACCAGGTATCCATATTTTGGTGTGGCAGAAAGAAAACTAGGTATTGATATTGGAGACGTTAAAAGAATATATCGAAAAAAAATTGAAGAAAGAAGCTCGATTGACGTTAAATTATTCTATCAAATAGTTAATGAAGCATTAAAAGAAATGAATTATATTGGACATTTAATAGTTTTTGATGCAAATACATTTTTCAGGCTTAGATATGTGTTAGATGTAGATGACGAACTTGTGGAAGATTACAATTTAACATACCAACGTCAAGCTCTTGAAGATGAGAAAGCCTTGGAAAGTTATGGATATATGAGAAAAGGAATTCCATTACATATTTTTCAAAGGATTTTCTCGTGTAATATTAG
>JBFNEZ010000257.1:0-4418 GCA_040797825.1 Thermotaleaceae bacterium
CGTCTTGAAGCTGCAGGTCGCTGCAAGGTTCCTCAAGTGGTTTCAACAGGTGCCTTAGACATGGTCAACTTTGGTCCTATCCAGTCCGTACCAGAGAAATTTCAAGGAAGAAACCTATATAAACATAATCCAATGATAACCTTAATGCGCACCACTGTAGAAGAAAACCGACAGTTAGGTCTAATACTTGCTGAAAAACTGAATAAAGCACAATCTCCAACAGCTTTGATGCTTCCCCTTAAAGGAGTTTCTATGATCGATATGGAAGGCCAACCTTTTTATGGTCCTGATGAAGATAAAATGCTCTTTGATACCTTAAAAGAAAACGTTGATAGTAAAAAGGTAGAGCTCATCGAAATGGATTGTGATATCAACGATCCAGCCTTTGCAGTTGCTGCCGCTAAAAAATTAATTGAACTTATGAAGAAGAATAAGTAAGAAGGAGGAAATAAATATGGCTTTAACGCGTAGTGCAATATTAGATAAACTTAGAGCAGAGGTTGCTGCTGGAAAGATTATATTGGGAGCTGGCGCTGGAACCGGGATTTCTGCAAAAAGTGGGGAAGCTGGTGGCGTAGATTTGATTATTATCTACAATTCTGGCAGATATAGAATGGCTGGTCGTGGTTCTCTAGCTGGCCTACTTTCCTATGGAGATGCCAATCAAATCGTAGTGGAAATGGGCGCAGAAGTTCTACCAGTAGTAAAGCATACGCCTGTTCTTGCGGGAGTATGCGGTACGGATCCCTTTAGAATTATGGATGTATTTTTAAAACAGTTAAAGGAACAAGGCTTTTCAGGAGTTCAGAATTTCCCTACAGTAGGGTTAATTGACGGGGTTTTTAGGGCTAATTTAGAAGAAACTGGAATGGGATATGATCTAGAAGTCGACATGATTGGCAAAGCCCATGAGCTAGATTTGCTAACAACGCCCTATGTATTTGATGAAGAACAGGCAAAGAAAATGGCCAAAGCAGGAGCCGATATATTGGTCGCCCATATGGGATTGACAACAAAGGGAACCATCGGTGCAAAAACCGCTCTTACCTTGGACGATTGCGTCCAAAAGGTGCAGTCCATCTGTGATGCAGGTAAGTCTGTGAACCCAGATATTATGGTTCTTTGCCACGGCGGCCCAATTGCAGAGCCTAAAGATGCTCAATATGTCCTTGAGCGAACAAAGGGTGTAGATGGATTCTTTGGAGCATCTAGTATCGAACGGTTTGCTGCTGAGGTAGGGATTAAAATGCAGGCCGAAGCTTTCAAGAATATTAAAAAATAATTTAAGCACAACAGAAATTTCTAGGACTTAATATATTTTCCAAATGCTAAATATATACGGGTTGCACAATGGGCAACCCGTATATATAAAACTCTAGCTATAGCATCAATGCTATTTCATTTTTTAGTATAACCTCTTTAGTAGACATATTTTTTTAGTGTTTCTCTAACTGCACCCTTTTTCAATACCAATTCTGCAAAATATTCTTCAACCCTTTCTCCCAAGCCTGCATCATACAGATCTACACCAAAGATGGTTGCATTGGATAAAATAGGTTTAAGCTGCTCATGGAATGGTCCCTTATCTCCAAGAGCAATAGCTGCAACATAAGGTGCTACCTCTTCGAGAAGGGGGTCTGGACTTAGCTCCATTTTGCCTCCATTGTCATCAATACCCATGAGGTATCTGCACCATCCAGCTAACACAAGGGGAATAAGTTTTAGATCTGTAACATTTAAATCTTCTCTTGCCATATAAGCTTTTATGGTTTCTCCAAAACGAATTCCCAGCTTCTGCGAAGTATCCGTGGCAATTCTCTGGGGTGTATCTGGCATAAATGGATTTGGAATCCTTACTTGAAGCACCTCATCAATAAACTTCTTTGGCTCAATAATTCCTGGATTCACAACTACAGGCAATCCTTCCACATACCCTATTTTCTCTACCAATGTCTTCAGTTCTGGATCTTGCATTTCTTTTGATATCAGCCTATAGTCTAACAGACAGCCATATATGGCAAGGGCCGTATGGAGCGGATTAAGACAAGTACAAACTTTCATTTTTTCCACTTTATCGACGGTTTCTCTATCTGTAAAGATAACGCCGCCCTCTTCAAGATTGGGCCTGCCATTGGGGAACAGGTCCTCAATTACCAAATACTCTGGTTCTTCTGCATTCACAAAGGGGGCCACATATGTATTTTTTGATGTAACAACATCCTCTACATCTTCAAAGCCATCCTTTGCAAGCATCTCTCTTACACTTGGATCCGGTCTTGGGGTAATTTTGTCAATCATACTCCATGGAAAAGCTACCGATTTAGGATTTCTAATATAAGAGTCAAAGTCATTATCCACGAGTCCATTCTCAACCCACTTTTGGACAAAGGTATTTACGGCATAGTAAAGCTTTGTGCCATTATGTGACATGTTATCCATACTTACCAGGGCAAGAGCTGTCTTTCCATTGATGTATCTTTCATATAAAAGGGAAGTTAATTTACCAATATAACTTACTGGACTTTTAGGACCATTATTAAAATCCTCCACTACCGCAGGAAAGTATTCCCCCTTTGCATCCTTTAAACTGTATCCCTTCTCCGTGATTGTAAAACTTACCATTTGTAAACTTGGATTAACAAAAACCTCTTTTAGCCTATCCCAGCTTTCTTTATTTTGTGCATCTACAATCAAGGATTCTACGATGCTAGCAACAACCTTCTTCTCTATAGTCCCATCTGACTTTAGCGTAACCAACACACTTAAGTTATCATGGGGTCTATTCATCTTTTCTATGATTTCATAGTCAAATCCCTCTGCTACAATGATTCCCTTATCGCTCTTACCCTCATTTAAAATGTTTTGCTGTACATTTGCTGTGAATGCTCTAAAAATATTGCCCGCACCAAAATGAATCCAAGTAGGATTTGCCTTCGTATTTCCTTTAACTTGCTCAATATCAAATTTAGGAAGCTCAAACCCTGCATTTTCCCAAACCTGTCCATTCTCTAAATCCTTTAAATTCAATTTCATTTTAGTCCACCTCTTTCTCTACTTCTATACTTATCCATTAAAGCCATAAGCAATATTCATATATATAATCTTACCAGACAGTCCCTAAAATAAAGATGTCTGGCAGATTATTTTTTGAATAGCTATTGTTTGATAAGTTTTAGCTTATTGTTTAGTTAACTTCTCTATTGCTTCCCATAATCCCAGTAGGTAGGCTGCACCTAAAGCTCTATCATATAACCCGTAACCAGGCATGGCCTTTTCGCCCCAAATCATTCTTCCATGGTCAGGTCTAATCGGCCCCGTCATACCGATATCATAAAATGCCTTCATAATTTCAAACATATCTAAAGATCCATCAGAAGATAGATGGGCTGCCTCGTCAAATTTACCCGGTGCAAGATGAATAACGTTTCTTACATGTCCAAAGTGAATTCTTCCCTTGAAGCTTCTTATCATATCTGGGATATCATTGTGAGGGTTTGAGCCTAAAGAACCTGTACATAATGTAAGACCATTGTTCACTACAGGAACTGCATCCAATAATCTTTGAATATTTTTCTTGTTATTTACAATTCTTGGCAATCCAAATACAGACCATGCGGGATCATCCATATGAATAGCCATCTTAATTCCATATTTTTCGCAGGTTGGCATAATTGCCTTCAAGAAATACACAAGGTTTTGAAATAACTTTTCTTCATCTACCGCCTTATACATTTCAAATAATTCTTTTACCCTTACAAGCCTTTCAGGTTCCCAACCAGGTAGAACAAACCCACCAGAATTGGCATCCATTTCCTCAAACATTTTAGTAGGATCAATCTTATCTACAAGCTCTTGATCATAAGAAAGGACTGTAGATCCGTCAGGTCTTTCTTTCGCAAGTTCCGATCTCGTCCAGTCAAATACAGGCATGAAATTATAACATACTAAATCGATTCCCTCTTTGCCAAGATTTTCAAGAGTTTCGATATAATTTACAATATACTGCTCCCTTGTTGGAAGGCCAATTTTAATATCATCATGTATGTTTACACTCTCAATACCGCTCAACTCAAGCCCCGCTGCTTCAATTTCTTCCTTCATGGATCGAATTGCTTCTCTACTCCATACCTCTCCTGGCTTCGTACCATAAAGTGTTGTAATAACCCCTACACAGCCTGGAATCTGTCTTATTTGACTTAAGGTTACCGTATCATGTTTGCTTCCGAACCATCTTAATGTCATCTTCATTTTGTTGTTCTCCTCTCTTTTCACATAACTATACTAGTATACTAGTATAGTTATATATTTGGTGAATATGACCTTGCATACTTCTAATATCATAAAATATCATTTAAAAAAGTTTCTATTATTATTCGTCCTACTTCTCTAAATATATACAAAAACAAAGTGGCAAATAC
>JBFNEZ010000258.1:0-4345 GCA_040797825.1 Thermotaleaceae bacterium
TTTACTACCAAAATATTCCTTTCTGAAATTCTTAATAACTAGCACAATAAGTTAATTTAAAAGGAAATACCAAATAAATATCCAATTATAATATTATTCTGTTAAATTGGATACCAAAGGAGTGAAAATCGAGAAATGGATATATCCAAATTGATTATTCATACAAAGTTGGACACTACTTCACCCTATTACCTGCAGATTGCTGCTCTTATAAAATCGAAGATTGTTGACGGCTCCCTGGAAGCAGGCGAAAAACTTCCTGCCGAAAGAGAACTGGCTTTATTGTTCGAGGTCAGTAGAACCACGGCCATCAACGCATATCGCCATCTAGAAAAGGATGGCTACGTCAGTATAAAAAATGGCAGCGGTACATATGTCAGCGATAGATATTCTTTTGAAAGCAGCACCAATACTGAAATACCCTGGCCCCAGCTGCTAAAACCTTATATTCAGTCCTCAATGGCTTCACTGATGAGTGAACTGATGGTTAGCAATGTGCTAGAGGATAAAATTTCCCTTGATGCTGGTATGCCGGATCCTGATTATTATCCGGTCGATATATTTTCTAAACTTCACAGGGATTACTCGGCAGAGTTAGATCCTAGGGATTTTGGACATATCCCTATTCATGGCTATGAACCCTTGAGACATACCATTACTCAAATGTTAGCTTCAGAAGGTATCCGGTGCCATGCTGATGAAGTAGTCATTCTTTCAGGGTCTCAACAGGGTTTATACCTTACTGCAAGGGTATTGATCGAGCCCGGTGATTATGTGATTATTCAGGCACCTACTTATCTGGGAGCTATCCAAGTTTTTCAATCATTGGGGGCAAGAGTATTGAGCCTGCCGCAAAGGGAGGATTTTCCGCTTGAAATATTGGAAGATTATTTGGCCCGCTACAGGCCAAAATTATTGTACTGTATTCCCACCTTCCGAAATCCTAACGGTACGGTTATGAATACTGGGGAAAGAAAGAAGCTTATCCAGCTCGCAGCGCGTTATAGGTTGGCGATTCTGGAAGACGATCCTTACAGCAACTACTACTATGAAGATACGCCACCAGCAAGCTTGAAATCTCTGGATGACTATGGCGGGGTGGTATACTTAAGCACCTTTTCAAAAATACTGATGCCGGGATTAAGACTGGGGTACATGGTTGCTCATCCCTCATTGGTTAATAGAATTATTTTGGAGAAACAGTATGTTGATTTGCACAGCAATAATATTTCACAATGGCTGCTTGACTTATTTATTAAGGAGGGATACCTGGCAAATCACTTGATAAAGATGCGGGGAATCTATAGGAAGCGGAGAAATGTTATGGTTGATGCACTTAACCTGGGACTGAAATCAAAGCTTTCCTTTCAGATCCCTGAAGGAGGGTTTTACATATGGTGTAAAATCAATGAAAATATTTCACCAAAAAAACTGTTGCAAGAGGCTTTAAAAATGGGCGTATCTTTCGTTCCGGGAGAAGCGTTCTATGCAGCCGTAGGAGAAGAATATGAATTTCGTCTCTGCTTCTCCCGGCATAACGAAAAGATAATATTAGAGGGGATAAGCAGATTGGAAAAAGCAATAGGCAAACTAAGAAAAGGCCAGTTTTCTACTCCTAAAAAAGAAATGCGGCCAATTATCTAAGGGGAATTTGACGCCTCAATCCGTAAAAATTCGAGCGATAATGCTAACTTATCAGACAATAATTAGTATTATTGCTCCAAATGCAGCAATCAAAAACCACTAGCATGTGGGACAGATGAGGTCACTAACACTAAATCAGATACCCTGTTAAATATATTACTTAATAAAACTCAAAACTTATACCCGTGTCAGTTGATGATAAGTTCTAGTGCCTTTTCCAAAAGCTCGTCTCTTCCCTCTTTTATTCCTTGTATAGTAGGTTCTATATAAATATCCGGTGATAATCCTACTCTTTGGGTTTCTGATTTATCAGGATAGTAAATTCCAACTCCTGTGATGGCGGTCCCTATTCCTCCCGGCAGCCTAAATACCGCTATATTACCGTCTGTACCACTTGAATTGCTTCCTATAACCTGTGCATTCGGTGCCTTTCTCAATGCCATAGTTGTAAACTCAGCTTGACTTTGAGTAGATTCGTTTATGATTATAATGACTTTCCTTATCCTCTAAAGACTTTAATTCCAAGGAGCAACACAAAAACAACAAAATAAGCAGTTGATGCAGCATCTGGTACAGGAAAAAATCTTTTATACTATCCTCTTAACATTTTTAAGTTTCCTGTTAATTTATTAATTTTTTTCTTTGGTCCATAAAGACATAGACCTAAATAATTTATCTGTTGTCTATTCATAGCAGACAACTTTATTTCATAATCATCATAGCTTAAGGACTTTTGCGCCACCTCACTAAAACCAATAACCTGGATCTCCGGATCCTTATTTTCCAGCAATATATCATATTTTTCCTTAATCTCTTCTTTAGATAAAGTTAATATTGGAATCGGTATGTTTGTAATACCTTCATGAATTCTATCATCCTTATCTGCTATTTTTTTGCCAATTAAATTTTTTGTTTCACTGGCTAAACTAATACCTAAGGCTGCCGTAGTGTTTGCTATTATACCCATTGGCAAGCTTCCGTCAACAATCATCACGCATTTCATATATCAATACCTCCTTCTATAAAATGATTATAGAGGTATTTTCTATTGCTTTATTGTATAATATTGCTTTAAAATTTTAACGACTTATGATATTGAAGCGGGGTTATCCCATAGGCTTTTTTAAATTCCTTGGTAAAATGAGCTTGATCGTAAAAACCTGACCTTAGGGCAATATCTACTATATTGCTGCTGCTTTTCAGAAGATATTTCCCATAATTAATCTTAAGCTGCAGCTGGTAGGCATTGGGAGTGGTATTAAACTTATCCTTGAAATTTCTAATTAATGCAAATTTATTCATACTAAAATGTTCCTCCATATCCTTCAGATTCAAAGGCTGAAGAAAATGCTCCTTTATATAGGTCTTAACTGCATGGATCTTCCGGCTGCTTTCAAGCTTTATAGCTACATCACAGGTGTCAAATAAATGAATAAGCGTACTGATTAGTTCAACTTCCTTATCAAATCCGCTGACATCACTCTTTAGAATATCCACCAAATGCTTAATCTGATTAAACTCATACTCACCTAGTTTTTTTATGCCAATGGAATGCTTTGTATCTAGGTCATCAAAAATCCCCTTACAAAACGCATTGTCTACATAAATCATTGTAAATTGCCATTCGGTAATGTCTAATGGCTGACACCTATGACTTACATAGGGATATATGATTATGGCATCCCCAGCGCTAATATCATAGTTTTTTCCGTTTACATGCAATACCGTTGTTCCCTTTTCTATATAACCTATGGATAATTCCTGATGAAGATGATCTTTATATGCATGTACATCATTTGCACAGGTTTTAATCTCAACCATATTGCATGCATCTGCCCGATAATAATGTATCCCCTTCATAAACACCATCCTACATAAAATATATAATTCATTATATCATTCATTTAACGCTTTAAATTATTAACTATTGCAATATTTTACAATACAGGGTTTTAATTCCCTTATAAAATGTAGGTGTATTCAATATTTATAGCAAGGAGGCAAAAAATGATTAAAGGATATACCCTTCCACGGACACCTAAAGGTGAGTCCAGCCTCGTGCCAAGCCCGCCTTGGCATTATGCAGGTAATGTACTGGCTGTAGAATACACAGCAGATCAAGAGAAAGCTGCAGCTTTTTTACCGGAAGGCCTTAGGCTTGCCAGCAGCCAATGTGGAATTTATTTCATCGAATGGCAATATACAAGCGATTCAGAGGAGGTCTATCTGGACCCAGTCTGCAGCCAGTACCGAGAAACGATTATTTTATTATCAGCAATCTATAATGAAACGCCAGTAGCCTATTGTCCTTTTATTTGGGTGGATCAGGACAAATCCCTTATGCGGGGGTTAATTCAAGGCTGGCCCAAGCAGATTGGAGAAACCTGGATAACCCGTTCTTATGATATACCTTCTAAAGCTTCTCCTATTATAGGAAAAGGGGGCAGGTTTGGTGCTGCGCTATCGGTTGGAGGCCGCCGTCTGGCAGAAGCAAAAGTAACGCTGATTGAGGAAAGCAATTCCCTGCCTACCCCAACATTTGCATCTGCTGTAAACGTAAGGTATTTCCCAGAGCTTACCAAAGGTAAGTATTTTGAACCTCCCGTTCACGAGCTTGTTCAGCTTAAATCTCGGAATGTAAGCATATCTCCGGTCTGGAAGGGCGAAGCTTCCATGAAAATATTCGATCATCCCTATACTG
>JBFNEZ010000259.1:0-4315 GCA_040797825.1 Thermotaleaceae bacterium
ATATTAAGCTAGGGAGCAATCCCTGGCTTTTTATATCTCTTCTGCTTTACATTCATCTGTTGCAAAATCTGCCTTTAGAAAACATTCTTTAAACCCTTTTCTATGCTGTAAAATATAAAATTCCTTTTCTTCTGCTATGCATGTCCCTTTAAATTTCGTTCCCTTTCCACCTTTTCCTTTTCCAAATGTTGTAACTTCATATCTTTGGCCGATATTCATGATATTCCTCCTATTCAATTCCTTGCAGTTTTCTTAAGATATTCTCTATCAAATTTGATTTACGTATTAGTTCATTTCGTGCAATAAGTGATATCTTAGATACTTTTTCCCTTCTTCTTTTAAAGTTGATTGATAATGTGATATAGCTGTTTTTAGCAATTGTATTTCCTCACCTGTTAATGTTGCTGCTTTATTATTTTTAAACATCTTATTCCTCCCTTTTCTTCTCTCTCAATTTTCTTAGATGTTCTTCTCTCTTTCTTTCAACTATACTTTCAAGAGCATCTTCGCTATACTTGTCCGTCCTCTGTTCAAAGTTGTGAAACTTAGTTTTCTTAGGCTGATTATATTGCTTATTCTGTTGTTTTTGTTGCTTTTCTATTTCTTTTTCTCTTCTTAAAGCTTCTAAATCATCTATAGTTAAGATGTTATTGTCTTTCCAGTTGTTTAAAATTCCAATTACATAGTTGATATATCTTTTTTTCCTATTTACAGCTATGATAAGAGCTTCTTTAAATAAGTCTGCTGGAAACTCTTCTGATACATCTTTTAATTGTTCAGCTACAAGAGAAGTTATAACTCCTATGTTTTCTTCATAAAGTTTTGAAATATTTTTTAGGTTTTCATCATACATACATAGAGATTCTTTTTCTAACTCTTTCTCTTTTTCTATGTATGTATCTTTATCTATATCTAACTCTATATCTATCTCTATATCTGTCGGACATTCTCCTTTTTTGTCTGGACAATCTTTGGACATTGTCCCTTTATCTTGGACGTTGTCCTCGTTTTCTTGGACATTGTCCATTGAACTGTCTCCCGAAAGTCTTTTTATGTCCTCATCTTCTCTTTCTTTGTCCCCTGACAGTATTTTTTTGTCTTGGTTTTGTCTTTGTATTCTTTTTTTCCTAGCCCATTCTGTTTCGCTTCCAATCATGTTTTTAGTTTCAATCATAAAAAGTGTTCCGTCATCCCAAATCTCCATAAGTCCTAATTTTGTAAATAAGTCTATTGCAACCCTTACAGTATCTATATCTGTGTTTGTTATGCTTGAGAGCATTTCTGGGGTATAGGGTATTATATCTCTAAATAATAGCTTACCTTCTGTTTTGATTGATTTAAGAAGTAACTTCATATAAAAAATAATATAATCCTTACCTTTTGGCATGTTTTCAATAACTTTAATTTCTTCTCTTTCAAAAAAGCTTTCATTTAATTTCAACCAATAATATCTTTTACTACTCATGTTTTCACCTCTGCTTTAGTTAGTACCTAGGGGCGGGAAGCCCCTAGGCTACTTCATTTTCTTTTGACAATTCATACATAATAACTTTCCAAATTTGTTTTTGCTGTAATTTGCTACTCTGCTATCTATTTGAGTGCCACAACCTTCGCAATGTAATGCCTTCCCTTTATTTGTTGATTGCTGTTGATTATCATGGGTATTAGTTGCGTCACTATCCTTTGTATCATCTATGGCGAATAGTCCGTTTAAAGCATATTTCCTAGCATATGAACTGGTACTGCCTGTAATCTGTGCTAAATCCATACCCTTTTTAGTTTCATCCTCCCTTGCATAAGCTGTTGCTTCTACACTTTCGCCTTTTTCTATGTCAATGAGTCTAACTATAGCCTTGATGTAATATCTTCCGCCTATCTCGGCTACCTCATCATTTATTGTTAAAGCCGCTTTATATTCTTTTAATAAAGGTTTTAATCCTTCTAATATGTCCTCACAACTTCTGTAGCTGTATTTCCCAAAGTTATTGAATTGATTTTTAGGGGCCTTTAATTCTGATTGAATATTTGAAAGTTTCTCATACACATTCATATCATTCCACCTTCACCTTAAAATCTTCTGGTTTTTCTTCTATACTTAATCCATCAATTTCAACTATTTCACCTGTGTTTTTATTTATTATATTTCCGTCACTTATTATTAAGTTGTTCTTAAATCCGGCCCAATCAAAATCTTTTTTAATTTTTACATAATCTTGCATGTTCTCATATTTATCTGCTACTTTTACTAACTTTTTCTTATTATATTTAAATGTAGCTTGTGGTTTTTTTAATTTTAATTCTCCACTTGGTAGCTTGTATTTCTTCAATGTCTTAGTGTCTTGAGTTTCAACTGTTTCAAAATACTCTCTTAGCTTTGATTCAAAGAAACCTATTTCTCTATCTGCTTTTTCTTTTTCTTTCTTCAATAATTCTTGTATTTGCTGTATTTTAGCTTTTGATACTGCTTCTAATCTGTTGTATTCTGCCTTGCTTTCTCTTATTTTATCTAAGCACCAGTTAGCTTCTAGATCGTCCTTAACCTTCCAAATATCTTTTTCTTCTTCATCTATGCTTAAAAATCTATCTGCAATACTGATCATATTCTCCATTTACTTTTCCTCCTTTTTTAGGTCCTCAACAATAAGCTTTTTATTAATCTCTACTGCTAGAATCCTAGCACCACATATACAATCCAGCAGTTGATGTTTCTTTATTTTTATTTGCTTACCACATTTAGGACATTTCATATAAAACATCCTCTATATCTAATTGACCACCTAACTGTTTAACTTGTTCTATTTTTTCTATATGTTTTGGTTCTTCTGTATCTTTCTTTTCATCTGATCCGATTTTTCTATAGCAAGCAGGACCATATCCACGACGCCTGCTTGTCTCACTTTTTAACTTTCTTCCACATCTTTTGCACACTAAAGAATACATTTTTATTCTCCTTTCAGCCTCTATTATGTTATAATAGAGATAACTCATTGTTTTTATTAGTTGACCTTTTTGGCCTGCCAGCCAAACTGGTCTTTTTTTATTCTTTTAATCATTTTTTCTGTTTCTTTTCTAGCTCTTTCAGCCTCCACTCTTGCACTTCTTTTATAAGCTCTATCACGCTTTGACACTTGTCCACTCCCCTTAATCATTTTCCCTATACATATCTATAGCTAAAAGTATCAAATAAGTTATACCTAATATAAAAGCTATTGCAGGACTTAAAGGGCTACATACAAAACTATTCATCTATTTGGCCTCCTTTCTTAATTCATTTTGTAAATAATCCATATAACTCCTTTCATCTTTATAGGTAATTGATTCTTCTTCTTTTACTGTTATCCACTCATCCAAAGCTTTCTTTCTGAATAGATATCTTGTACCATTTCTAAAGTGTTTTACTTCTCCATCTTTTGCAGCTTCTATAATCACCGCCCTTCCAACTCCCACATAATCTGCTGCTTCATCTGCAGTAAATGTGGTCCTTTTAACTTCGTTTGATGTATCTATAGACTTAACTATTTCTATAAGATCCATCATTGTTTTCTGTAAGCTCTCAATTGATTTTTCGAGTGACATTTTTAGACCTCCTTTTTAGGTTTGTCCCCCTTTGTCTAATGTGGTAAAACTTTCTTGAAAGGGGGTTTAAAATTGATAAATAATATCGCTATAATCACCAGCATGATAACTGCTATAGCTGCTATAATAGCCCCGGTCATTACTAGCATAATCAATAACCGTTATCAAAGAAAAATAAGGGCTATGGAACTTTACTTTGTAGAAAAATCAGCTGTTTATAAAGAACTGGTTGAAAAAATCATGCTATTTACTTACTGCTCTGGTGTAGATGGTGATGAGTATTCTGATTATTTGTGTTGCTTTGAAAAAGCTTATTTAATAGCTGATAAAAAAACTCTTGAAAAATTAGATGCTCTATCTAATGTGCTGACTCATTATCGTTTCACAAAGTCAGGAAATTTACCTTTAAATGTACCATCATGTTCTAAGGAAGAACTTCACATTGCCATACATAATGTCACTGTTGCATTAAACGAAGAACTTCAAAGTTATAAATTATTAATTAAATAAACTACGTCGTAAGCCAACACAAAGACTGCTATTATAATTCCAATGACAGTTATAGCCATATAATACCTATTCCTAAATAAATTGATTGAACCTGTAACTGTCATTATCAAAGCAATTATTGAAACTAATATTAAAATAACCTCCACTTCCTCTCACCCCCTACATTACTTTTTTAATATCTTCTTCTATAGTTGGTAATATTCCATTTTCTTTTAGTAAGTCATATAAA
>JBFNEZ010000260.1:0-4309 GCA_040797825.1 Thermotaleaceae bacterium
GTTGAGGTTCTAGTGAAATTTTTCCATCTTGTATTAAGACCATTAATCCTAAACCTTCTCCCTTTACCCTAATAGCCCTTGTTGTTTGTCCTTCTGAAATCTCCATTCTATAAGGATTGTTGCTTAATACCTTTGCTTTTGTTATGTTGATACCATCTGTTCTGTTTAATTCATTTACATTGCTAATCACTTGATTTACTGGTACTATATCTGATTCAATTTCTCCCGTAGTTATAACTACTGTCCTTGTACTAGCAATCCATTCTACTTTAGCTCCAAAGGTTTCGGATACAAATTTCAGCGGTACAAAAGTTCTTGCTTGCGTAATGACCGCCTGCGTATCAAAATATACTGTAGAACCATTGACTGTAGCCTGTCTTTCCCCTATCTTTAGTTTTACTGTTATATCTGCATCTGTGAATGTTACTAGTTGTTGCGTTCCATCCCATTCTACTTCTATTCCTAATGCTTCTGCGATAAATTTAATAGGGATAACAGTTCTGTTGTCCTTATCGATATAGGCTGCCGGTTCCCCGGATGGTATTTGCAGTTCCTGATTATCAATTATGATCTTTACTGCCGGTGAAGCAGCAAAGCTATATACTCCCACTAGCATTACTCCTAACAATACTATAATCATCAGTACACTTAGTTTTTTCATTATTTTTCCTCCTAAATTAATTTAATGTTCCTGTTTCTAGCTTAAGAAACTACTTTCCATGGTTGTTTCAATTCATATCGAGGAACGCGATAGCTTTTATTAATCAACTCTTCATTATGATAGACCTCGCACTCATCAATTCCATCTATAGGCCTTAGTTTAATATTGATGAGAGCCTGAGTAGCACATTGGATGTAAGGAAATCTTTCCGTAGTTCTTCTAATTGCCTCAAAGATCGTCAACTCTCTCTCAATAGCTGTATCTTTTTTCATCAAATTCATTAGTTTTCTCTCCTGGTTTTTTATACTCTATCCAATACATTTTCCGATACAAATATGTTACGGACCAAGAATTCATTGGGGCTTTCAAATAGCAGTATAACTTTTAGAAAACCTTTTGCATTCATAGCAAAGTAAGGTTCCTCTAAAAAGTATTTTGACTCCATAGCCCAGGATGGCACTTGAATTTTAGAATCATTACAAAGCTTTTCCACTGCAGCTGCTACATAAGCATAGGTCTCTCTTTTTATATTGTCATAATTCTCCGGCGGATCCTGAATCATAATGTTTTTTTTAGAATCATCAGCGTTATAAAATTCATCTAAAAAATTTCCAAAGTAAATTGTAAAATTCTGTGGTTCTTCATTGGATTTTTGCATTAATTCTTTGATGGTCATCCTGGTTCACCTGCCTTTTTATTCTTCCTCCAATAGTTCCATTAGCATATATTTTGTCTTTGGCTGTATCATTCTTTCCGGAAAATACTTAGCAATAATATTTAGAGCTGCTTCTGTTTCTTTGATATTTAAATAATTCAAAAGAAATTTTATGTCTGTTACATCATGAGTATCTCCAATCCTGGCGGCCATGCACTTCATGGCCAACATGTATTCTGCAGAAGGCACATATACAGTTAAATGACTAAAATCTTTAAACACTCTTGTTTCATTGTTGGCTGAAACAAAGCCCTTGACGGAATCGTTCAACCAGTCGCTTTCCAGGTTAAACTCCTCCGCAATTTCCGATGCTATTTGATAGATTGCCTGCTTGGGTTCAAAAATTGCATCTATATCCTTTGTTGAAGGCCTGGCATGATAGACAAGGCACATGACAGTTCCTCCAAACAAAGCAATTTGTCCTCGTATTTCCTTTTCTTTCATTTTTTCGTTTAACACTTCCAGGTATTTTATAATATCACCATGGCTCAACATATTGCTTCACCTCTTATTCCACTTTTTAATTTTTCATTTATATTCGTTGTTGATAGCCTTCCAGCATTTTGTCTATTACTTCCATTCTGGCATGCCCATTTATTTTTTTAATTGTTTTGTTATAATCTTTAGCTTTAAATAATTTGCCTGTAGCGGCAAACTTCCACAAAAGTTCTCGTAGCTCTGTCTCTGTTAATTCTCTATTCCAATAATCATCTACAGCTCTTTTTATTTCATATGCTAAATTTAAAAGATTTTTATGATGTATAAGATATTCTTTCAAATTCAATACGTCCTTTCTATAATAAATTCATCTCTCCTTTCTATAATTATACCCTGTTTTTTCTTTTTTATCTACTATTTTTCTGAATTTTTTCTTTTTTTATTTGCTAACACTGGAAGTCCGAATACTCAATTTAATTAACTAATTCGATAGCTTTTTGCAACTGAAAATCCTGCTTTTCTTCATATAACCAGTCTGCGAAAGCAGTTGCCAATCTTTTTTGAGTAGAAAAATCTGCTATCCCGTAACCATAGAGATTGTTATCTTGTTGAAATTTACGTACCGCCATTTTTGTTGAATCTCCAAAATCTCCTAACTCATCTGTTATTTTATAGCCCATTGCAATTAGCCTTTGCTGAATGGCCATTACATCTTCTCCTGTATCTTTTGCCTTCAATCTTCTATCCAGGGATATATCTTTGAATCCTTCTAAAAATATATCTTTAGAGAATCTAAGAACCACATAATCAGGATCTATACCTTTGCCTTCAATTTCAATTTTATTAGGGCTTAAGTAGACGGCTTCAGTCAATTTGAATCCAGCTCCTGAAGGAAGAAAATATATTTTTTGAACAGTACCTTTGCCTACTGTATTTTCTCCCACTATATACCCTGCCTGATTGTCTTGAATTGCTGCTGCAAACACTTCACTTGCACTTGCTGAATAGTTATCTACCAGCACTACCAAATTTTCCTTTTTAAAGGGGCTTTGTGCCAAAAAGGATGCATAGGTTGTAGTTTCTTTTTTTGTCTGAATATGGACAACTGGTGCCCTATTAACAAACAATCTGGCTAACTCAATAGCCTCTTCCAAATATCCTCCGCCATTTCCCCTCAAATCAATAATAATTCTTTCTATTTTGTTTGCTTGAAAATAACTTAATGCCTTTTTAACGTCTTGAGCCATACCTTTATTAAAGGTATGCAGCTTTATATAGCCTATATTTTTGTTGATAATTTTATATTCTACAGGATCTACATGAAAGATATCTCTTTGTATCTCTTTTATAACAGGTGCCTTTTCTCCAGCTTCTAACAATTTTAAAGTTATGACGGATCCAGGCTCGCCTCTTATTAATTTCACTACTTCATTTAGTTTTAATGTTTTTGTTTCTTTATGATCTACTTCCAGAAGAATTGCTCCTTTTTTAAGCCCATTTTTTTCAGCCGGGGTATTTTTAAGTACCTCTACTATCTCCACTTCTTCTTTTAGATTTTTCTGAAGCACCGCTCCAATGCCTACAATAGAATTGTCTAGGCTTCTAGTAAATATGTCGAATTCTTTTTTGTTTAAATAAGTGCTATGCTCGTCGAGCTTGCCGAATAACTCTTCCGGAGTATTACTTCTTAAGATCCAGGGATCTATTTCTTTATAATAGTTTTCCGTTATTATCTGTTTTATTAAATCTAATTCCGCATCTGCATGAACATAGACAAAGTTTACAGCGATAAAGATAACCATCAGCAGTAAAATTATTACTCTTTTACTCCGATTTTTTTGTAGTTTTCTCATCGTTAATGATCTCCTTTTTTCCATATGACCTTTTCCTTTTTTAATTTTGTGATTTATTGGATTTTCTAATTTTCCAATAGCAAGGTAATTAAAAGACCTTACCGTTTTTTAAGCAGTAAGGCCTTTTTTATTAAATTATTTTTTGATTAGTTGTCTGGCTAAATCATTAGTCAATATCTTGTGAAATACTGCTGCTAACTCTGCTCTGGTTAACTGATTTGTAGGTCCAAAGGCATCATTATTGTAACCACTCATAATGTTGTTTGCATACACTGCTTCTATTTCTTTACGATGTAGAGTTGTATTAATATCCTTGAAGTTTGCAGTTCTATTTTCGTCTACTTTTAAATCCAGGGCCATGGCCAAGATGCCCGCAGCTTCTTCCCTGGTAATCTCCTGTGTAAAATCAGGATTTTTCCCTAAAACAAATTCCTTTTCAAATAGAGACAATCCATTGAGGCTATCTTTTATATAGTAATAACTCCAATCACTGTTATCTATCGTTAAAGGAATTTCATTTCTTCTTTCTTTATAGTTACTTTCACTTCGTTCTAATGTTTTTACCTTGCTTAGCATAGTTAAAAACTCTTCTTTAGTTGCTGCTTGGTTCGGTTTATATTCATTTTCTGAATAGCCCTGGAC
>JBFNEZ010000261.1:0-4233 GCA_040797825.1 Thermotaleaceae bacterium
AAAAACAAGGATTTATCTACTCACTTTATCTATCTTTGCTCTAAAAGGCTCTCTTGATATATTTCAATAATTTTATATCAGCTCTATAAGAAATGTTGGGGGACATGATATATTTACTTTAACATTTTATTTTTTACATACTAAATCAAAGATTGCTCCTTCACCTGTTTTTGCTTAAATCTTTATGTCCAACTGAAGCATAGAGTTTCCATGTTCTTACCAGATTAGCAGCTGCCTGTTTTGGATCGTCAGCCTCAGACACAGCAGACACAACAAAGAATCCACTAACTCCTGTCTGTGCAAGAGGAGGTATATCAACAAGTTTAACACCACCACCGACTACCACCGGAATTGGGCTGAGTTTAGCAATCTTTGAAATTTCGTCAAAACTTCTGGTGATCACTTTTCCATCTAAGTCAAGGCCACAATCTGGCTTTGTTCTTGTTTTATGCAAAGGTCCGACGCCTAAATAGTCAATCAGAGAAACATCCACTGTCCTAATATACTCAAATATTTCATGAGTTCTAGCTGATAAACCAATAATTGAATCTTCGCCTAAGTATTCTCGACAAACTTCCACTGGAATATCTGCTTGTCCAACATGGATTCCATCAACCCTTATCCCCTGTTTTCTCGCCGCCAAAATAACGTCCAAACGGTCATCTACCAGCAAGGTTACCTCTTCAGATTTACCAGCATGAGCAATTACCTCCGAGGCTTGACGGGTAAATTCAATCATTTCCTGAGCAGTGGCAATCTTCGAACGGATTTGTACACATGTAAATCCGGCTTCAACCGCATCCTTAATGATTGTCGCAACAGGTCGACCTTTCGTATTCTCAGGACCCACAACCAAATATGCTGATATATCTAATTTTTTTCTGATGCACATTATTCTTCCCTCCCTAGTTATCGTAGACTCTTCTTCCTACTTGTCTCCCACTTTTGTAAGGATAAAATTGTATGATAAGGTAAATCCGAATCACGAGACTTATTATATGATTTCTGCTATTCTAATTACATATTATTCACCTATATCGAAAGGTGCTATAGCAACAACAATTAGAGCGTTTGTAGATTAAACCTCCTCAATTTCAAATGGATTGTTAGCAATGTCCTCTGCACTTGCTTTATACAGTTCGTCGAGAAAATGAATCTGAAAACTTCCGGGCCCGTCCACATTTTTTTCAGCTCGGCTTCCCGCTAAATTGAACACCGCAGTACCAGTAAGTGCCGCAATAAACGGCGATGCAGCAGTTGCATATACTGCTATAACTCCACCCAATGAACAACCTGCCCCAGTTATTTTCTCCATAAAATGAGACCCTCCATGAGAAAAGACTATAACGGAACCATCGGTTATTAAGTCCGTTTTACCTGACACAGCAACAGCTCCACCTGTCCACTTGGCTAGCTCAACAGCCGCAATCTTTGCAGCGCTTACCGAATCTGTAGAATCAACACCACGAACATTGGATAGGTCTGTACCACCATCTAATCCCCATAAACCAGCCAATGCTAGAATTTCCGAAGCATTTCCTCTGATTACAGTAGGCTTGTACTCTTTTAACTGCCTTAACAGCTGAGTTCTAAGGGAACCAATACCTACTGCTACCGGATCCAGTACCCATGGCTTCCCAGCTTCATGCAATACTTTTGTAGTATAAGGTAAAGTCTGCTCATAAACCGGTAGAAGTGTACCAACATTTATATAAGTGGCTTCACCAGCCTTCGCTATAAATTCACCCTCATCAGGTAAGTAAACCATAGCAGCTGATCCTCCCACAGCAAGCTGCGCGTTAGCGACAAAATTAATTGTTACCGTATTTGTAATGGACCCTACCAGCGGATTTGTTCTTCTTACAGTTTCAATTGTCTGAATCATACTGTTTTGAATGTCCTTTTTTTTAATCATTTAATACTCTCCCCTTTATTGATATTATCACACTACCGCTAAGCCTCAGATTTTATCTTCCCAATTCATATGAGTTCTCCCTCAACATGTTCAGTTTTTAATAAAAAAGCGTCTTCGACGCATTAGCATCGATAGTATTAGCTAACTTATTAAAAACAGCTGTTTTTTACCTTGAATTTTTTCTTGTTATTTGCTATAAATATCTTGGTGATATTATGAGCAGTAAATCTTTTAAGATTAAAGATATTTTTAAGGATCACTGGGATGACTTTGTTGCACAAGGTCATCCTATTCGCTCTGCCGTTTTTAAAAATGTTGACAAAATTATTAAATGTGGTGAACCGTCTATGGGCCATGCCATCTATTTCTGCGATAATTGTGGTAAGTTTAAACACGTCTATTTTACCTGTAAAAGTCGATTTTGTAATTCCTGTGGTGCCAAATACATTCAGGATCGTGCTTCTTCTATTTCAGCTAAGCTCATTAGATGTAAGCATAGACATGTTGTTTTTACTATTCCTGAAGAACTTCGTATTTTCTTTCGTAAGGATAGAAATTTACTTAATTTGCTTTTTATGGCTAGTGCTGATACTGTCCTTACTTGGTTTTCTAAAATTAATAAATCTGAGAATTTTAAGCCTGGTATTGTCTCTACTATGCATACCTTTGGCCGTGATTTAAAGTGGAATCCCCATATACATATGCTCTTAACTGAAGGAGCCTCGGGAAATAAAACTGTTTGGCGCAAAATATCTCATATCCCTTTTAATATGCTTCGTAAAAGATGGCAAGCTACTTTGCTTTCCCTGCTTAATGAGAAGCTCGGAGTATCTTTTTATAGGCTTAAATCTTCTTTGTTTAAAAATTATCCTGATGGATTTTATGTTTATGCTAAACCTAATATGGATTCTAACTCTTCTAAAGCTGTAGATTATATTATTCGCTATACTGGTCGTCCTGCTATGGCTCAGTCTCGTATTCTTGATTATGATGGTCAGTTTGTTACCTTCTATTATGACCGCCATGAAGACAATAAACGTGTTACTGAAAAAATACATGCATTCGATTTTATTAAACGCCTAATTATCCATATTCCTGAAGAACAATTTAAAATGATTAGATACTATGGTCTTTATGCTAAGGAATATGTTCACTCTTCTAAACTTTATCGAATAGAAAGCTTAGAGAAGAGACGTTTTAGAAAAAAGCATTCTCACTGGCGTGCACGTATTCTTCTTGCTTTTGGGGTTGATCCTCTTTGTTGTTCTTGTGGTCATACAATGGAACTTGTTGATATCTTCATTTCAGGTAGAAACCCTTATATTGATAATTTATCTTCTCCTAGATATAATAATAGTGCTTAGTAACTAATTTGCACTATGGAGGTTTTGTTATGAATATTCTTGAGGGTTTTTCTAAAAATGATGATTTAGTAGAATTTATCTGTACTAAGTGTGGATATTCACTTTGGGTTCCTCGTTTCATTGTACAGCAACTAGAAGAAGATAATATGTTTGACGGACTTGATCCATCTGTTCCACCACAACCTGATTGTCAAGTTTGTGACGGTACTATGACCCCAAAATCTTATACTGGTATTCGTGGTGTTCACTACGAATACAAAAAATAATCTAATTTCATTAGGTTTTTTTGTTGTGCCATGATTTCCCATGGCCATTTTTTTGTTTTTGCTAAAAAAGTAGCACTTTCCTAACGAATAAAAAAGACAGGTTACCCTGTCTTAAACTCAAAATGCAGCTACTTGAAGATATCCCTCTTCATCTACCCTCACGCTTTTTACTCCGTTGATTAATTTAATTTTATCAATATTATCCGGTGAGGTTTGTAGCGTGAATAAATTTAGAAATACAGATATTTTTTCAACTTTCCCGAAACATGATATCTCTTCTACTGCTCTATTAGGTTTTTGATCAATTTCTATAATTAGTCTCTCCAACACTTAACACCTCCACCAGTTTTTTAATATTAAACATTCCTTTTCCTTGCTCATGATATGGATACCCAATATTATCTGTTGCATTCATAATTATTGATTTAACTAAATTAGGTTCTTTATATAAATCAAATATCGATGCAGCTACACCAGTAATAATAGGAGCAGCAAACGAAGTACCATATTGAATATCTTTTGTATCTTTTACATAAATATACCCAGAGGTAACTAAATCAGGCTTACTCTGCCCATATCTTCCTCGGCTACTGATATCAGCTAATTTTTTTCCATCCAAATACACTGCACCAACTGTTATTGCCGATGAAGAATTACCTGGACAATTTATAGTCCCAAAAGCCGGACC
>JBFNEZ010000262.1:0-4183 GCA_040797825.1 Thermotaleaceae bacterium
GGCTAGATCTTTCTACAAATACTTATATTTAGTTTTCAAGTTGTTTATCTATAATTAATGATAAAGATGGAGCATTTCTTCCAGCAGATGATATGAGCATAAATGGTAATGAAATAATAGGGGACGGATGGAATATCTTACTTTCCGAAGGATATGAAATCGTGAAACTGGAAAATGGTAATTATAAAGTAGTAGAGAAATAGGCATAACAAATTTAATTATACGTGATACTTTATAAATAATAAGCACTCAATAACAGACTTATTCTTATGTAACCAAAGATTCATTGGTAATTTCAATAGCAGTACCTCACGTTATGGGAGATTATGCTGAATTTAGTATAAAATATAGTGATTTATCTGACTATAAAAATGCAGATAATGAAATAATATAGATATTGTAAAAATTTGTAATATGTGATATTTTAATAAGAGAAACTCATAGTGGAATGAGGTTAATTTGTGATGAAAAAAGCAACAAAGATTAGATTGCTGAAGGTTGGAATGTTTGTGAGTGGAGCGCTTACAATCATGCTTGCTTTGAGTGATTTCATTATAAAACAGCTTATAAAAACAATGCTTAAAGCAGATGTTGAGGTAGAAGGGGCATCATCCATAGGAATTATTGGAGGAGCCGATGGTCCAACTGCGGTTTTCATTGCAACCAATGAATCGTTTGCTTTTAAATACATTTGGATGTTGATTTTTTTAGTTACAATGGGCGCTTGTTTTTTGCTTTGGAGAAAAGTCTCTAAACTCAGTTAGATAGAGGAGAGGGTTTTGAGTGATTAGACATGATGAAAATCTGGAAGATAAAATTTTTAATATGTATGAAAAATTAGATATAGGAAACGCTGAAGCATGTCTAAATTGCAGAAACACCACTCAAAATCTTTCAAGACCAGTTTCTTTTTGGTTTGTTGGCGATAAATATTGTTTCAGTAAATATAAACTATTATTCATCGGTAAAAATGCTAGGGGAAATCCAGGTGTAGCTAGAAACTCATATTTAGACTCAAGAGGTAGAGCTGATGAATTATGGGAGGTCTCATGGCCATACTGGAGTTATACAAGATCTATTTCAGATGAGCTATATGGTTCTGATTCGGGAGATTATATTGCTTATACCAATATAATGAAATGCAATAATTCAGATACAGTCGATACAACTTCTAATTCACTGAAAGACAACTGTATATCAAGAATGCAGATCATTAAAGAAGAAATAAAACTCTTGAAACCTACGAACATTGTATTTTTAACATCCCGGGAATATGATGAGTACTTCACTAGCATTTTTGATGAAATGACTAGCATTAAGAGTGAAAACGTAGCTATTGGAAAGAAAAAAATGCCATGGTGGGAGTTTAGGGGAACTATAGAAAGTTCTCAAATAAATGTTTTGAGAATTGGACACCCAGAAAGAAAAAACAAAGTAGTATATGTTAGTGAAGTTTCTAATTGGGTGAAGAATCAAAAATAAGATAAAACAGGGAAATCATAGTGAACTGCTCCCTGTCAAGCAGACCGTGGAAAAAATAAAAGATTCTATATGACGTCAACCATCATTTTGGTTGGCGTCATTTTTCTATATACAAAAATGTGCAAGTGTCAATACACTTGTCCTGCTTGTCGGTTAGCGGAAAGCCTCCAACGCACTGTTTTTTGAGTTGAATATATTTTTATATCATGTTACTTTCACTGTGTACCATGTAGACGTTATCACATTGACTTTACCCTTAGGGCAAGGTGTAGAATAAAGATAGGAATTACAGAATTCACTGAAAGGAGGATATTCCATGCTATCTATTGGGGAGTTTTCAAAGATATGTAAAGTGTCTACAAAGACGCTGCGTTATTATGCTGAAATAGGGTTGATACTTCCTGATGAAATTAACCCTGAAAATGGATATAGATATTATTCTATTGAACAATTAGAAACAATGTTATTTATTAATCGCCTAAAGTCATACAACTTTTCTTTAGAGGAAATTAAAACAATACTTGAATCAGAAGAAGCACAGGACGAAAAGCTTTACTTTGCACTCACTAGAAAGAAAAAAGAATTTGAAAAACAAGTACAAGAATTTGAAAAAACCTTAGACCAACTAAATAATGATATTTCAAATTTGAAACAAGGCACTCCCATTATGTCGTATTTGGAAAATATTGATGTTCAACTTGTAGAAGTGCCCATTATGTATCTTCTATCTATCCGAAAAATGGTGCATGAATACGCTTTTGCTGAAGAATATGGACATTGCTTTAGTAAATTATTTAGGAAAATTGCAGATGACAAATTAACTATGAGTTCCCCGCCAATGGTGCTTTTTCACAGTGGAGAATTTAGTTCATTTGGTTTAGATACGGAATTTGCTATTCCAGTAAAAGAATATGTTACAGGTACAAGGAATTTTCACCCAAGACTATGCCTAAAAACAGTTTTATGCGGTTCTTATTCTAACCTATCTTCTGTCTACACAAAGCAACGTGAATGGGCTGAAAAGGAAGGCTATGAATCTAATAACGCTCTTTATGAAGTATATGTAACTGATCCTTCTCAAGTTTCAAAAGAGAGCGACCTCATAACTGAAATTTATTATCCCGTCAAAAAGAAAGCGTCAAGTCTTTAGGCCAAAATCAATCCTGAAAGACAAAGGAGAGAATTATATGAATCAAGAACAAGTGACAGAGTTAGAAAAGAAAATAAATAATGATTATAGCAATATTGCAGGTATTGTTGTGCTGAAAAATGGAAGAACACTATATGAAAAATACTTTAATGAATGCACTGCTACTAATCCCATTCATGTTTATTCGGTGACGAAAAGTATTATTTCAATATTGATTGGTATCGCCATAGATAAAGGGTACATTAAGAGTGTCAATCAAAAGGTATTGGATTTCTTTCCTGATTATACAGTGAAAAGAGGAGAAAAAACAATACAAAGTATTACACTGAAAAATTTATTAACAATGACAGCTCCGTATAAATATAAGTCAGCACCTTATACAAAATATTTTACAAGTGATAACTGGGTAATAGTTGCGCTTGATTTATTAGGAGGTAAGGGGCAGATAGGCGAATTTAGATATACTCCCCTCATAGGTCCTGATATTTTATCAGGCATTCTGGTAAAAGCAACCGGGCAATCTGTGTTTGATTTTGCAACAAAAAATCTATTCTTGCCGCTGGGAATTACTGTTGAGGGTAATATAATTTTTCATAGCAAAGAGGAACAACTGGCATTTAATAAAGCTAAGAATATCAGCGGTTGGGTTTCTGACCCCGCTGGAACAAATACAGCAGGATGGGGTCTTACTCTAACTCCTACGGATATGGCAAAAATAGGACAGCTATATTTGGAAGGTGGAAAATGGAATGGAAAGCAGATTGTGTCAAAACTATGGATAAGTGAAAGTACAAAGGAACATAGCCGATGGGAAACAATCAATCTACCCTATGGATATTTGTGGTGGATTATTGATGATAAAAAGTATGCCTGTGCGGCTATGGGAGATGGAGGAAATACGATTTATTTCAATGCACAGAAGAAAATAGTGATTTCTATTGCTTCTCTTTTTGTACATAATGCAAAAGACAGGATAGAACTTATAAAAGAACATATTGAACCAATGTTTGAAAATTGTGATTTCTAACTGAAAAAAGAGCTTGTTCCCACTGCCGCCATAAAGCGGAAAAAGAAAAAACCGTTGTTTGGCGGGGGATTAGTTATGCTATAAAAATTGTATTCCCAAGAATGACAAGGGGACGGGGTTGTTGACACATGCTCGTCCCTATGATATAACATATCATAGAGGTGGTTTTTATGCCAAGAATGCCAAGGATAAAAAGCAAAAGCGGAATATATCATATTGTGATGAGAGGAATAAATCGTCAAACTGTATTTGAAGATGAGGAAGATTGCCATAAGTTTATTCAAACCTTGCAAAAATACAGAGAGATAAGTGCGTACAAATTATATGCCTATTGTTTAATGGGTAACCACATTCATCTGCTACTAAAGGAAGATAAGGAGCCCTTAGAGACAGTTATGCGAAGGATATGTGGCAGCTATGTTTTATGGTATAACAAAAAACATGGTAGAGTAGGATATTTATTTCAGGATAGATTTAAAAGTGAGGCTGTAGAGGACGATGCCTACTTCCTAACAGTTCTGAGA
>JBFNEZ010000263.1:0-4147 GCA_040797825.1 Thermotaleaceae bacterium
TGTGAAGATAAAACCATTACTTTTGTGGAGAACGCAACGATATAAACGCTTAGCACAATATTATAAGCATAATTTTTATTACGTTTTCTTCTAAAAAAAATATGTCACTACTTCCTATAACAATTCATTTGCATAAAGGTGCTGGATGCACGTTTTTAGGGAAGGTCAGTGCACCACATCGCTTCACCGAGAGCCAAGCTCCGCTAAGACGGTCAATCTTTGGAGTCCGGCTCAGAGACGTCGCAAACACCCGTCTGTTAGAGGACATGCCAATTTCAGAGTAAAACTTTGAGGTCTATAATTAGAGATTAAATATATTGGAACAGTAGATGAAAAATGTAAAACAACCTTCACAAGAGGTGTTGCATATTCTGTAAAAAAGCGTAACAGCGAAAGATAAATTATAATAGTACTAGATAGTAGATAGGTAGTAAAAAATTTGTTTATTTCTATTTTTGATATAGGTAATAGAGTTCGTTATTTAAAAATTTTACTGTTCTTTTATCGTCTTTTACATTTTGAAAGTAAGAAAACTAAATTAGCTATTGAAAGCAAGTGGGAGTGATGTGAATTGAAGATAAAAGCAAGAAAAATAACAATTTCAGTTATGTTTTTTATGCTGGTTTTAGGGCTATGGATTAATGGTATTATTCCTCAACAGATAGGGAAGGCAGCTGCGATAAATTATGTTCAAAAAAATCATGAAGATAGAGGATTACTCTTTGTAACAATGGAGTATTCTTCTGTACATGGAGACTATTTTGCTGTTTTTAAAGATTCCAATGGAGAGGTTTATAATTTCCTGATGCATTCGAAATTGTTACCGATAACAGTTCTATACGACCCACTAAATCTTCCAGAGTGATAGCACGCGGTAGAAAGGGAGTTGTTGTCTTTTTATAGTGGAAATACTCTATGTGGCGAAGGGCTTATTGACACATCCTCTAACAATACATTTGCATAAAGGTGCTAGCAGCACGTTTTTAGGGAAAGGTCAGAGCACCACACCTTCTCACTGGGTGGCAGGCACCGCTAAGGAGTATTCCTCTAGGGTCCAGTTCGAAGGCGTCGCAAATGCGGGGACGTTATACGCTATGCTATCTGAATATAGTTTTTTCCCAAAAAAAAGAAAAGAGGCTTAGTGCCTCTCTCGAATACCTAGATGTTCTTTTAAAGCAGATTGAAGAACTTGTGAGAAGTTTATGTTATTATCAATTGCAAGTTTATTGAGCCATTGTGGTATTGAAAGGGTTTTCTTAACAGAAAAATTTTCAACAGCTTCCCTCACTATAGGCATAAGAACCTCAACAAGTACAACAACTTGGTGTGATTCAAGATTAATTTTATTTATTGTAGTGGGGACGGGCATATCCTCCCCATCTTCTTCCATACCGTATAAGTGAAGCCCTAAAGCTTCCTTTGCCATATAGATTGCTTCTTCATCAGTATCAGCACAGGAAAAGCAACCTGGCAAATCAGGAAAAAATATTGAAATTCCATCATCCGCATAATCAAACACTGCAGGATAAATATAGCGGTCTTTTTTCATGACGAGCTCTCCTTTCGAGTTAGTTATGGAGGGCAGAAATTAGATGTTAGTTCCTGCTTGCTGCAAAATACTTTTTACTGTTTTAATTGGCATATCTTTTCGAGGGTGTGGAGTAGTATAATACGTGTCAATGAAGAGGCGTAATACATTTTAGCGATAAAATAATGAATCGCACAGCGTATAACAATGTGTTCGCACAAGGGTGCTGGGAGCATGTGTAATTGGAAGGGGCAGAGCACCACATCCCTTTGCCGGGAGCGAAGCACCACCAAGTAGTAGGTCAAGTAGGGCCGGTTAGGAGATAGAATGGATAAGAAAAAATATAAGATAAAAGGTATTCCAGTAATAGAATGGGGAGAAAGAAAATCACATGTCTTCATTGCAGTACATGGAAACATGTCTAATAAAGAAGATGAAGTTATTCAATTACTTGCAGAAAGTGCTATAAAGAAGGGGTATCAGGTAATAAGTTTTGATTTACCTCAGCATGGGGAACGGAAGGATGAAGATATACCATGTAAAGTACAGATTTGTGTACAAGACCTTAAAAATATCATATCTTATGTAAAACAACAGTGGGGAAATATAAGTCTTTTTGCATGCAGTATGGGAGCATACTTTAGTCTTTTAGCATACAAAGAAGAGGATTTAGAACAATGTCTTTTTTTATCGCCAGTTGTTGATATGGGGAGAATCATTAATAATATGATGATGTGGTTTAGTATAACACCAGAGTTATTACAAGAAAAAAAGGAAATTAAAACACCTATTGGACAAGTGCTTTATTGGGATTATTACAATTATGTTAAGGAACATCCAATAGATAAATGGGATATTGCTACTGCAATTCTTTATGGTGCTAAAGATAAAATGTGTGAATTTCAAACAATAGAGAATTTTATGAAGCAATTTCATTGTAAGCTAGAAATTATGCAAGAAGGCGAGCATTATTTTCATACAGATGAACAATTAGAGGTATATAGGAATTGGTTGAGTAAATACATAATAGAAAAGTAGTATAGTTTATCAATATAACTGAATTATATTGACAGTTTCCGTGAGTGAACTTCACATAACAGAGTGTTCCCAACATCCATCAGCATCCTGGGTTCATCTTCGTGAGAGCTGACGGACGTCGTGAATAATCGGAACGTTAGATGAAAGAGTGATATCATTTCAGAGAACAACTCTGAGGTCAATACAGACTTACTTAAAGCAATAAAGCTATTTGAAATAGATATCTGATTTGTGAAAATCAATTATATTTAGTGAGGGGATAGAAAGATGAAAAGTAGAAGTATTTTTGCGTTTGCAGTGACGATGATTATGATATTGATATTGTCAGCTTGTTCAAACAGCGCAACACTAAGTGATATATCCGCACCACCATTGCAATCTTCTGGACAGATTTATCTATACGGGGAAGTGCATGGGGTAGATAAAATTCTAGATAAAGAATTTGAATTGTGGTACGAATACTACCACAACCAAAGTATGAGACACTTATTTGTTGAACTCCCGTACTATACTGCAGAGTTTTTGAACATATGGATGCAATCAGATAGCAATGATATATTGGATACGCTATATAGTGATTGGGCTGGTACTGCTAATTATAAGCCTAATGTTAAAGAGTTTTACGAGAAGATAAAAAGCCAGTGTCCTGAAACGATTTTCCACGGGACAGATGTTGGACACCAATACAATACTACAGGAGAACGATTTTTGGAATATCTTCGAAGTAATAACTTAGAGGACTCCGAGCAATATCTGCTAACGAACGAGATTATAGAGCAGGGCAAGCATTATTACAGACAATCAGATGATGTGTACCGTGAAAATATGATGGTGGGGAACTTTATCCACGAATTCGACAAACTAAGTGGTGAAAGCATTATGGGGATTTATGGTGCAGCGCACACTGGGCTAGAGGCGATGAACTATACTAACTCTGTTCCATGTATGGCAAATCAACTAAAGGAGCGTTATGGTGATACCATCCGTTCGGAAGATTTATCTAGTTTGGCGAAGGACATTGAACCGTATAGAGTAGATACAATCCAGGTTCGTGGAAAAGAATATGAAGCAATGTATTTTGGTAAACAGGACTTGATAGGATTTGAAGATTATGCATATAGGGAATTTTGGCGCTTGGAGAATGCATATGACGATTTTATGGATAGACCTAAAGCAGGGGATGTATTACCGTACAATAATTATCCCATGCTGATAGAAACAGGACAGGTTTTTGTTATAGACTACACAAAAGCTGATGGTTCTGTCATAAGAATGTACTACCGTTCCGATGGGTATGTATGGAATAATACGCCGTCAACAGAGGAATTTAAAGTAGAGTGACAAATAAATTCTAAGCATTATCAAAACTTATATAAAAGCATGGATATTACTATAATGGGCAAAAGAACATTTGATGAAATCAAAAACATAGAGAATATCAGTAGTCTTTATCCGACTACTAAAAATTATGCTTTTACATATGCTGAACGCTTATTAGTTAGAGAGTTTATTCCTATGAATTGTGATGTTGTTGAATTTCTAAGGCAAATAGAGAGCAATAAAAACATTTGTCCATCAAGG
>JBFNEZ010000264.1:0-4134 GCA_040797825.1 Thermotaleaceae bacterium
ATTAAATGAAAATGGTATTGTTGAACCCACGCCGATTCAAGAGAAAACAATTCCTGCACTATTGATGGGAAAGGATATTATTGCCCAGGCACAAACGGGGACAGGAAAAACCCTTGCTTTTATTCTGCCAATCCTTAAGAAAATTAACATCGATCGACCCCATATTCAAGCATTGGTGATTACACCAACTAGAGAGTTGGCTATTCAGATTACGGCAGAAGCTAAAAAATATGCACAAGTCAAGAGTATCAATATATTGGCAGCCTATGGGGGACAAGATGTAGAACAGCAAATTAGAAAGTTAAAAGGGGATATTCATATGGTTATTGGAACCCCAGGACGCTTGTTAGATCACATGAGGCGGGGGACAATCTCCTTGAGCAAACTAAGAATACTTGTTTTAGATGAAGCAGATCAGATGCTCCATATGGGCTTTCTCAAAGAAGTAGAAGCTATTATTCAACAAACACCAGATAACCGCCATACCATGCTCTTTTCAGCTACAATGCCAAGTGAAATACGAAACATGGCCTCTCGCTATCTAAAAGAGCATACACAGATACAAGTAGAGAACAAAAAAGTAACATTAGATGAGATTAGACAAATTATTATTGATACTACGGATAGAGGGAAAGCAAATGCTCTCTTTAAAACACTAGATGAATATCGACCCTTTATGGCTATTATTTTCTGTCGTACAAAACGACGAGCTAGTACGTTGAATCAAGCACTTTTTCAAAGAGGGTACAACTCCGACGAACTTCATGGAGATCTAACTCAGGCAAAGCGAGAAAAGGTTATGAAGTCTTTTAGAAATGCTGAAATCCAATTTTTGGTGGCTACCGATGTGGCAGCAAGGGGATTGGATATCGAAGGGATTACCCATGTGTTTAACTATGATATTCCACAGGACGTGGAGAGCTATATCCACCGCATCGGACGAACGGGTCGTGCAGGACAAAAGGGGGTAGCCATAACCTTTGTTACACCAAAGGATTATGAAGCATTACGCAATATTGAAAAGGGAATTAAAAAGACCTTGGAGATTCGAAAAATTTTAAAAGAAAAAGATATAGATATTGATAAGTTTGAGAAGAATCTCAAAAAATATAAAACAGGATATAAATCTGGAAAAAAAGACAATAAAAAGCTTAATCAAAATGACAACGGTCGCAAAAATAATACAAAGAAGCAACATAGTAAGAATGAAAAAGAAAGCAAAGAGCAACCCTTTTCTAAGCAGCGGCATTCAGCTAATAAAACCAACTTTTCTAGCAGAGGAAAACAGAAAAAAAGGGAAAGCGGAAGTAATCGATAAAATAAATATATCTGGAAACCTAGATGAAATTTGGAAGAAATTTTAAAATAAAAATAGTGATTTAGATAACTGTCTAGATCACTATTTTTTATTTAAAAAAATTATTATAAATGTGATAGGAAAATGTGAAATCTAAGTGTTTATAAGGGTTAAAGTGTTGAAAAATATATAGACATCTGAACAGATAAAGAGTATTGACAAATTTTGAATAGATGATAAAATAAGATTAAAGCAAGTAACCACTTGCTTTCATTTAGAACATCGGGAAATCGTTTGCAATGGAGTTGTGGCATTTTGTGGAAATAACGTGGGGAGGGATCGTTATGACAATGACAAGTAATGTAGGAATTGTAGGGATAGGGTTGTATTTACCGGAAAAGGTAATGACAGCAAAGGAAATAGCAGAGGCTACCAATGGTGTATGGAGTGAAGATGCTGTTATAAATAAACTCGGGATCGATAGGAAAACGGTGCCAGGGAAAGAGGACGGTACACAAGAAATGGGTGCTTTAGCAGCCTTGGATGCACTGGGGAACTCGGGTGTTTCTCCTGAAGAAATAGATGTCATTTTATGTATGGGAGAGGAATGGAAGGAGTATCCACTAACCACTTCAGCCTTATATATACAAAATAGGATAGGTGCAGTTAACGCTTGGGGTATTGATGTACAAAACAGATGCTGTACAACGGTTTCAGCAATGAAAATGGCTAAGGACATGATGCTAGCTGATGAGGAAATCAACACCGTCATGATTGTTGGAGGCTATAGGAATGGAGACTTTGTTGACTACACCGATGTAAATATGTCTATGATGTATAATCTAGCAGCAGGGGCCGGTGCGGTAATTCTAAAAAAGAATTATGGCAAGAATAATTTGCTTGGTTCTCATATTATGGCAGACGGTTCCCTTGCAAGATCTGCCGGTGTTGAGATTGGGGGGATTGTAAATCCCATAACGGAAAGCAATTTGAAGGAAGCCTATCAATCCTTAAGGGTCATGGATGCCGAGTATATGAAAAACAGATTAAATGAAGTTTCACTACCTAACTGGTTCATTTGTATAGATAAGGCTTTAGAAAAATCTAATATGACAAGGAAAGATATTGACTATCTTGCTGTACTACATTTTAAGAAATCAATGCATGATTATATGATGAAGGAATTAGGTTTGGAAGAAAATCAATCCATATACCTTTCTTCTTATGGACATATGGGCCAAGTGGATCAGATTCTATCCTTAAAACTGGCTCTTGATGAAGGGAAGGTAAAGGATGGATCCGTAGTACTTATGATTGCAGCAGGGATTGGTTATGTTTGGGCTGCAAATGTGATTCGGTGGGGGGTGTAGCAACAGATGTCAACCTTTTTACAGCTATTATTTAGTAGTCTAGAATCAGGCAGTGTTTATGCTCTGGCGGCCCTAGGTATCATTATTATCTTTAGAACCAGCAAGATGACCAATTTTGCCCAGGGTTCGTTAGGGATGTTTAATGCCTTTGTTGCCACTATATTTCTCATGACAAAGAATATCCTTCCATTTGCTGCTGCAGCAATAGGAATGATTTCCGCTTTTACAACAGGAGTAGTAATAGATTTTGTAATCATGAGAAGAGCCAAGAACGTTACGCCTCTGGCAAAACAAATTATAACCTTTGGTCTCATAATGCTTTTATCAGGTGTTGCACCTATGATTTTTGGGACCAGTCCATTATCCTTTCCAAGATTTATTGAAGCAGGGACATTGGAACTGGCCAGTGCGTCAATTACCTACAATGCACTATTGAATATTATTTTGGGAGTAGCTATCATGATGTTTTTATTCTACTTTCTGCAAAATACCAAATGGGGATTGGCGGTAAGGGTTACAGCGTCCAATGAACAGACAGCTAGGCTAATGGGGGTACCCACCAAAATTGTAACCATGGGTGCGTGGGCCGTTGCAGCAGCTTTAGGAACGCTATCGGCACTCATGCTAGCCCCTGCTATCACCGTAAATATATCTATGATGGATAATGTTCAAATTAATGCCTTGATAGCCTGTGTCTTAGGAGGATTTCAAACCTTTTATGGACCAGTAATCGGTGCATATATCATTGGATTAAGCAAAAATATTCTAAGCTATTATGTATCTTCCACTTGGGGGGACGCTATTTTATACACACTAATTCTTACTTTTATCGTGTTTAGACCAAATGGAATCATTGGTAAGAAAATCGTAAAAAAGGTGTAAGAAAGGAGAGAAAGCTACAATGAAAAAAATGATGAGAAGCATTTATGGAAAATATATTTTATTCGGCATACTCCTGACTGCGACACCATTGCTCCATTCATTAGGACTTCTTAGCAGTTCTACAGTTACAATTTTGGGAACCATAATCTTTTATGCCATTGTAGGCATTGGACTTAACGTATTGTTAGGTTATTCTGGACTCATATCCTTAGGAACAGCTGGTTTTATGGGATTAGGGGCTTATTTGTCAGCTTATCTGACCAATGACATGAAATTGCCTTTTATATTCTCCTTGATAATATCAGTGGCAGTCCCTCTTCTCATTGGGCTGATTATTGGTTTGGTTTCCCTTCGGATCGAAGGATATTACCTAGCCATTGCAACATTAGGAGTTGCAGAGATTTTCAGACAGGTATTTATTGAATTTGAAGTAATAACAGGAGGCTTTTCTGGAAAAAGCGCAAGCTATCCCAAATTGTTTAATTTAGTGCAGCTAGACAGAGAACTTACCTTTGTACTTATGTCAATAGTATTGGTGGCAGTTATGATTTTAACGTATAATTTTATACACTCGGCTACAGGAAG
>JBFNEZ010000265.1:0-4128 GCA_040797825.1 Thermotaleaceae bacterium
CTGAAATCAGCTGACATTTTACCAGCATTGCTACATGGGCAAGACTTCCCCTTATATCCGGCTCTAATAACCATAAGGTATGAAGAAATCCATTCTGGAACTCTTCCATCAAATTATCCTCGTCTAAACGAAAACGCCCTCCCCAAAGCTTTGTTTCATATTTCTTTTTCATACCTTCCCCCCTTTTTCCCAGCTTATTGTTTATGGGATAGGTAAATTATACCTACATATGAATATTTATGCAATAGATTTATGTAATTTTCTACAATTTCATGTCGAAATATTCATCAAAATTTATTCAATGGTTGTCACACGAAATGTACCATTTTTATAAATAATACCAGCTTCCAAATCATCTAATCCATCATATTGCAAAGAAGCCCAATCATTGATTTCCATGCCCGGCCCAATTTTCATTCTCAACTGTTCTCCCAGCTGAAAATCTACAATGTTTCCATAATAAACACCCTCCACACGAGCATCCTCTGGCAGCCATGTCAAATCGGCTTCCCGTAATTTATTTTTCCCGTCATACAGTGCAATTACTTTCTTATCGGAATCCACTTGATACGTCATTCTTTCATTTATCTGGGCCAGATAGTCTTCTGCTCTAAAGTGAAAGGGTTCTAAGGTTTCCGTATCATACCTCTCCAATACATATAAATCGGTAATAGAGACTCCCGTGCCTCCTCCAAGATTTAAAGTAACTGCAAGCTCTTTTCTCCCATCGTTGTCATAATCATAGTAATACATCTCTGGTAGAATCATTCGGGGTGAGCAGTAGTTCCAGTCAAAATAGTTTGTATTCTCACCAATCTGAATAATCACACCTTTTCCTTGATAGTCCTTATCATTATAGCCGTACATAAAAATATTTTCATCAGGAATTTCTGCAAGTAATAAAAGACTTGTTTCCCAACCATCTTCACCCACTCGTTTTGCAGCCTCCATTTCTTCTGGAGTGACTGTTGAAAGTCGCCTTCCTAATTCAATATCTATGTGGTAAGCTTCCCTTTGTCTTTCATACATTTCCGATTCATCATTCCAAAAGTATACCTTTTTCTCATATGCTCCTATCACATTATTATAGGCCTGCAATTCATATTCTTCAGAATAGTTTTCTTCACAGATACCTCCTCCAGGATCTGCGTAATTCATATCATAGTATTCCCCTTTAACCATTGCCAAGGCGATATTCACTGCTGTACTATCCTTAAGGTGTGTAGGGCTTTTAGCAATCATAAAGCTTTCTAGTGCTGTGGGTTGTTTTTTATCTTTATAGGAATCACTTTTTACCTCCACAGAATTGGCCACTATACCAAGGGCAGCAAGGATCACTGGGACCCCTATAACTAAAATTACGGTTGTTTTTTGACCAAATACAGGCCACGAAAAAAATTTGTACCTTTTCTTCATGATTATCTCCCTTCAACGACTTCATCATATTTATATTCTTTTCTTTGCAGTGTTTTTATTTCATCCTACTACTAGGCTATTTTCTCATATTTATGCTCTATGGAACAATATAACCTTTTTCATCTCCAATAGTCATCAAACTATTACGCCCTTGAGAATATCTTTGTAAGTCTTTTAAAATCTTTTCCCCTTCTTTTCCAGCTACAGGAGTAGGCTGACAATCTATTATTTTGACAGGTGTAAGAGTGGCCTCCAACCACTTTCCTTTGTTTATTTTCACGCTAAGTATCACTGTTTCATCAGTCCCTGGCTGTATCTGTCTATCGAAAACAAAATTTCCCAAGCTATAAAAAATCAGTTTCCCCTGGTACTGCTCTATGCTTTGCAGCACATGGGGGTGATGCCCCAAAATCAAGTCTGCTCCACTCTCCACCGCATGATGGGCTAAATTTTTTTGAAGCTCACTGGGATAAAAATCATATTCTTTGCCCCAATGAAAGGAAAGTACTAGAAAGTCACATTTTTCTTTAGCCCTTTGAATTTCCTTCGACATAAGGGCTTGATCTACTCGAGCCACTTCTGGTCTATCTGAAAAGTATAAATAACCTTCTGAAGGAAACTGGGAATATCCTAAAAATCCAATAGTAGTACCTTTAACCTTTATAAAAACAGGTTCTCTAGCCTCCTGAGCATTTATCCCTGCTCCCAGTGATTGTATTCCATTGGCCTCTAGTGCCTCTAAAGTGTTCCTCAGTCCTTCAGAGGCATAATCCAAGGTATGGTTATTGGCTAGATTGAGTATGGTAAACCCTACATTCTTTAAGACCCTGGCATTTTCAACATCGCCTTTAAAAATCAATGCCCTGTCCTTTAGTACACCACTTCCCCCTGAGGTTAGGGGACACTCCAGATTAGCGAAGGAAATATCCCCTTTTTGAAAGTATTCCTGAACTTTAAGATAAGGATAATCGAAGCCATTTCCTTCGATGCACTTTCTTACCCCTCTATCCAGCAATATATCCCCAGCAGCTACCAATGTTATATCCTCATTCTTATCCCCCGAAAGCATCCACGAGGCTATTAATCCCAAAATACAGAGGATACCTAGAATTTTTTTTATTCTGTTGCCCATCAGCATCCAGAGCTAAAGGGATTGGCTGGCAGTGGGATCTCTTTTTCAATTCCATTAATGAAGCTTTTCATCCAATCCGGCTGAAGAGGTGCATTATTTTCCTTTAACATTTCTTGCCACTGTTCATCCTTCAATCGCTCTGTAGCATCAAATTCATAATAGCTAAATACCGCTCCTCGAGTTAATTGCAGTTCTTCTCCAATAGGAACAACTACATAGATTTCATAAGCAGGACCTACTCCCACATGAAAATACCCTCCTGAACTTAATTCATTGGGAGCAATGGTATGAATGTCCGCAATGACCGCCATATTTTTGTCTGTATCAGAAGTAATCTCAAACCAACGCATGCCATCACCAGCAAAGGAGCTAGTCAGATACTCCAACATACCTCCATAGGTTAGCAGCTGATAATACTCGTCTTGTGTTAGTTCTTCGTTGTTTAGCTGTTTTATGGAGCAGTTAATAAGAAACTGCAAAAGATCCTCAAAGCGTTCCATTTTACTTTCGAGGCTGCCAGTTAATATGTCTCGTTCCTGCAAATTGGTCCTAGAATATTTTGTCAACCATAAAAGTCTTTCATAGACGCCAATATTAGGTTCTACATAACCTCTCACCTGAGGGGGTTCCTCCCCTCCACCACACTCTGCGCCACTTTGTTTGCCATAGAGAATGGTATCATGGCGGAGTTCTGCCCAACTGCCCAATGCAGTGCTTAAAGATTTATCTGCCCAAGCCTCGTTGGTCATAAAGGAAGGATAGCCTTTCTCAAAGGGTTCTAAAAGGCTTCTGAGCACCCACAGCCATCCATAATACATATTGGAACGCCAGGTTTCTTCTGACAGACGAGAAAATTCCTCTTTATATTTTTTATAAGCTTTTTCATAACCGGGCCACTTCTCTATGGCTTTTAGCTCACTAACAGCCAAATCATAGGCTCGCTGTGATCCTAATACCCCCATAACATCTAGTCCCGAAGGAATGGGTCTTTCAATGGGCTCTGTTAGTTCCTGCAGTGCTTCAGAATCAGGGATATACCGTTGACCCATTAAGCGAAATTGTTTTCCCACAGGAGTAGATAGGGATGTATACTTTGCCTTTATTTTAGGTTCTGGTAATTTTTTTGCCTCTTTATACACTTCTCCTAGTTTTTCAGGACGATTGAACTCATTTAAATCAAATTCTTCACCATATACCTTCATGATCAAATCTTTATAATGATAGATATTTAGATCATCGGTGTTGCCTACATAGAATACTGTAGGATCATAAATATTTTCCCATCTCATTATATCTGGCGTACCTTCATTTTCCATAAAGAGACTATAGGTCATCAGAAGGGCTTGCAGCGTCTGCTCAACATTTTCTACGGTTTCCTCTATGTCCTTATACAAGGGAAAGGGTGCTTGACCATACCACATCATTGTTCTAAAAAATCTTTCAAGCTCTTCGCTGCGGGTATAGTGCCCCCGAGGCTTATACTGGCTGTAATCTAGCTCATAAGGGAAAATTGCAGATTTCCCATATCCCTGCTCCCCTTGGATCAGTTCATACTCCTTTAGTGCCAAGCTTTTGGCTTC
>JBFNEZ010000266.1:0-4076 GCA_040797825.1 Thermotaleaceae bacterium
GGAAGGGTCAGATCAAAATGTTCTTTTCGTACGCCATTCCCTAGGGCTTCATATACATTCACCATATTCAAGTGCATACTAAAGTCCTCTCCATCAATAAACATGGCCTGTCTAGGCAGCCCATAGCCCGACGCAATCTTGTTTGCCTCCGTCCAAGTACTGTTGGGAATAGTAAGAATAGGCTGCTGCTTCGCTTGATCGAAGGGATAGAGGATGTGCCGCTCTACCGCCTCTTGGGAGCTAGATTGTACCCGTACATGGATTTGTAGGGGAGTATCCTCATTGATAGTAGGATTGTACCGAAGAAAATAGTAGTAGTCACCGGTTTCCTCCAATTTTGCACCTTCAAAGGACAAAGTCCCTACGGGCACTTTCTTTTTTGTGACTTTAAAGTTTTGTATTCTGCTGTTAGGTTCTTCATTCGACCCTAATTCTACTTTATCCAGTCTATAGTCTCCCCTAGGCAGGAATATCTGTATCGTTCTGTCGGGATCATCCTTTACCTTCTCTAGGGTATAGGCAATCTGCCATCCTGTTCGAAACCAATAGCCCATTCCTGAAAGAACTATCAAAAGACCTGCTAAGAGGAGCATTTTTCTCTTTTTCACTGTCATCACCTACAAGCTCGATTATTTGTCCATATTTAATGCAATTTGTTTTAGATATTTTTTCTCACTATTTCATAATCATCTTCTAATAAGCATTCTTATTTACAAAGCCTTTAAACACTGTTAGAAAGATAATCTTTATATCCAACCAAAGACTCCAATTCTCAATATAATAAATATCATGCTCAATGCGTTGTTTAATAGAGGTATCTCCTCTCCATCCATTCACCTGTGCCCATCCTGTAATCCCTGGTCGCACATGATGTTTGATCATGTATTTAGGTATTTCTTCTCTAAATTTCTCAACAAAATGTGGTCTTTCAGGCCTTGGCCCAATGAGACTCATATCTCCTTTTAACACATTAAAAAGCTGTGGCAATTCATCGATGCTAGTCTTTCTGATAAAGCTGCCAAACCTTGTTTTTCGTGGATCATCTTTCGTTGTCCACTGAACTTTCTCTTCTTCATCAATTTGCATTTTCATACTTCTAAACTTATACATATCAAACTCTCTTCGGTGAAGTCCTACTCGTGTCTGTTTAAAAAGGATTGGTCCAGGTGACGTACTCTTTATCATCAGCGATGTAAAGAGTAATATTGGTGATGCAACGATAATTCCTAATAAAGATAATAAAACATCTGTTGTTCTCTTCACCAAATGATTAAAAACATCGTCCAGTGGCACATAGCGTATGTTGATAATAGGAATATCATCTAATTGATCCACATAGGGCTTAGCAGGTAGGTACCGATAATAGTCAGGAATAATTTGAGCCTTCACACCAGCTTTTTCACAAACTTTGATGATTTCATTCAGTCGGTCATATTGTTTTAAAGGAATGGCAATGATTATCTCATCTAAATCATAGTTAAAGATAACACTGTCCAAATAATCTAGATTGCCCAAAACATAGGTCTTAGCAATTTTATAACCTACCTTTTTTTCATTATCTAAAAATCCTATGATATTATACCCTAACTGTTTATTCTGCTCTACTTTATGGGCAAAATTGCACCCTAGATCACTTGCTCCAATCACTAATATATGTTTAAGATTATATCCACGCTTCCTAGATTCTCTCAAAATCTTACGAAGTATTATTCTTTCTGCACTACAAAAACCACTATTTAAAATTCCAAACAACAACAATACATATCGCGAGTAATGGATCTGTTTGCTTATGAAGAGTATGGTAATAAGAAGAAGTATTCCAATTAGATTAGATTTAATAATTAAATATGGTTCGTTATCTAATGTTTTTATTCTCTGGGGTGTATATAGTCCAGTAACCTTATAGATTACAAGATAAATCGGTATGATAAAAACTAGCGAAACTACATAGCTACCAAACCCTAGTAGGTCTTGACCAACTCCAAACATATCCGTATAGAATCGGATATACCATGCTATGATGAGAGCAGTCCCTATGACAAGAGCATCAACACCAACTAGTATACTATTTAAAAACCTTTGATAGCTTTTAATCATTACAACTACACCTTCTTCCCATACATCTTATCTTGTAATAATTCTTATCCATGGAATTCATTACATTTATCATTTATATACGCCATAAGCTTCTCAATAAAAACTGCCTTGCTAAATTTTAAAGCTTGTCCCCTAATTTTCTTCGATTCAAAGATATCACGGTCTGTCTCAAACTTTTTTACTGCTTCTATAAGAGCTTCCGAATTTTGTTCATAGAAAAACAAACCCGTAATACCTTCTAGGACCGTCTCCAGTACCCCACCTTTGGCAAAAGCAATAACTGGTCTCCCACAGGATTGAGCTTCCACGGGTGTGATACCAAAATCCTCTTCTCCAGGAAATAAAAATGCTTTGCAAGAACGATAGTATTCTCTTACCTGTTCGTCAGATAAACGACCTAAGAATTCTATGTTTTCTTTAGCCACTTCTTTTAAGTGCTTTAGTTCACTTCCTTCTCCAATAACTTTCAGAGGTAACCCTAGGTTATTAAAAGCCTGTATTACAATATCTATTCTTTTATAGGGAACTAGTCTTGATACAACAAGATAATAATCTTCTATCTTGCTGCCAGGCGTATAGTAATCCGTATCTACAGGAGGATAAATAACCTGTGAGTGTCTTCTGTAATGTTTTTTTATACGCTTAGCTACATTCTGTGAATTGGCAATAAAATAGTCTACCCTATCAGCAGATAATCGATCCCACAGACGAATATAGTTCATCAACAAGGCTATAAGAGATTTTGTTAGCCTTCCTTTGTCTTTGCTATACTTATGATACATATCCCAGGCATATCGCATAGGTGTGTTACAATAGCAAATATGGACTGCATCAGGTTTTGTAATAATCCCCTTGGCGCAAGCAGTGGAAGAACTAATCACTATCTCATACTCACTTAAATCAAACTGCTCTACTGCCGTGGGCATCAATGGTAAATAAGCTTGGTATTTCTTACTCCCCCATGGCATCCGCTGGATAAAGGAGGTTCGAATATCCATTTTTTCAAATTCAATGGGCATATTTTCTTTATCATACACAATAGTATATATGGGTGCATCAGGAAATAACTCGTGGAAAGTTTGTATAATACGCTCTGCACCACCCATATTGGTAAGCCAATCATGAACAATCGCTACTTTCATTTCTCCACCTCAAGTCTATATTCACATACTTATACTCTCTCCATGCCTAACTATTCTAATATCTCTTTATATACATCAATAATCTGTTTGACAGTCCTATTCCAGCTAAAAGACTTGGCCTGCTCAATTCCCTTGTTTTCTAAATCTCTTCGCAGCTCTTGATTTATTAGTAGGGAATATATTCCTTGAGCTATGTTTTCTACATCATAGGGGTTGATATATATGCCTGCATTTCCAACTACTTCTGGGAGAGAAGAAATGTTGGATGTTACTACAGCGGTGCCGCAGGCCATGGCCTCTAAGGGCGGGAGTCCAAAGCCTTCATATAAGCTTGGATATGCAAATACCTCTGCTCCACTGTACAGGGCAGACTTGTCCTCCTCAGAAATATAGTCGGTGAAAATCACCTGTTCCTCTAAATGCAATTCCACTATCTTAGAAAAAATATCGTTGTACAGCCATCCCTTTTTTCCCGCTAATACCAACTTTTGTTCTATTTTTTCTTCATTCACCAGTTTGTGATAAGCTTCTATTAATCGGATTAGATTTTTTCGTGGCTCTAAAGTCCCCATATATAAAATATATTTTCCGGCTATTTTATGGTTTGCTTTCACAGCTTCAATATGTTTTTGATCCTCAATCCTTTTAAAATCCGGACTTCCAGGATAAATAACTCTTATTTTGTCCTTTGCTTTTGGAAAAAAACCTATGATATCTTTTTTTGTATTTTCCGAATCTGTAATGATTCTTTCAGCTCTTTTTATACTCATTGGGGCAATGAACTTTTTGATCATCCTGCTTCCAAATGTAAATGCCTGAGGATGTGTATAATAGGTA
>JBFNEZ010000267.1:0-4060 GCA_040797825.1 Thermotaleaceae bacterium
TTTCCCGTTCAATTATAAGATAACCCTATTCTCCACTACATGTTGGACATTGCCATTTAATTGAATATACATTTTTTTTGGTAAATTCAGATGGCCTACGCTCTTCATTTTGGCTGAATTCTTTTGCTAAATCTGGAGAAGTATCAACCAAACTGTTTACTCCTTCTTGTATGATTTTCCCGCTACATATCATACACTCAAAATTATTGAAAGCAGCAGTTTTTAACTGAGTTTCATAATGGTGGTTTTGTTTACATTTAAAAGAAAATTTCTTGTTGGTTCTGTCTGAAATCGTATCAGGTCCTTTTTCATTTTTTTCATAATCCCAGATTTTTACTACATCAGGAAAAGCAGTTTGGAAGTCATTAATTCCTTTAACAACAATCGAGCGATTACATATAGGACATCCTCTTACCTGATTAACTCTATACCATACTGAACGCTGAAATTCATGTCCTTCTGCACATTTCCACCATATTTCATCATTTGTATATGTAAAAGCTACCTTATCAGGCGTAATTCCGTTCTTTTCTATATCGAATTCTGTAGCAAGATCAGGGTATTGTGATTCAAGGTCATTCTTTCCTGCAACAAACATTTTATTAGTACAAATCGGGCATTCGAACCGTCCTAATTGTGAAAAATTAATAATAGACCATTCAAAAGTATGTCCTTTGTCACATTTCCACCAGGCGTATTCGTTAGACATATTCGAGTAGCTATTAAAAGGCCGTTCATTCTTTTCTGTGTCGTAATAAGGCTGAAATTCAGGATGTTCCTCGGCAAATTTTTTATTATATTGCCATCCACGGCATAAAAGTGTATCTTGTGCCACTTGGAGCTTTTGCATGTATTTAAGATCCTCCAGCATATTTATTAGGTTTTTTCCCTCAAGGGAACCTTCTTTTCCTTGGGTTTGCATTTGCTTCAATGAGTTTTTAAAATCTTCTTTATTTATTCGATTTTCTAATTCATTCAAATTATGCAGAATTCTTTCCTGTTCTTTTTCTGTAAAGCTTGTATTTTCCATTAATGCCAAAGCTTCCCCGGTATTTCCTTCAGAAAAAGCAGATGTCATGGCAGGGTGACTTTTTTCTAAACCCTGAAATAAACCAGAAAAAAGCTCTCTATTTCTCCTGTTTTGAACTTGCTCATAGGCTTTTATTTTTTCCTGTGCAGCGACAATTTCTAAGGCACCGTCTTTATAACTGAAGGTTTCTTCTAGTTTTTTCCTCAATTCTTGCAAGGGGTTAATTATTTCTTTGAAATCCTCATGATTTACATCATATTTATCTTCTGCTTCTGATTCAATTTTTCTTTCCATTTCTTTTATTTTCCCTATTTCCTCTCTTAAGCTTTTGTTTATATTGACCTTTTCTTGTGCTGCTTCCCAGCCTCTTGATGGGACAAAGGAAAATCCAAAGGATAAGAGCAATATAACTACAGACAGCAAAATTCGTTTTATAGGGACATAAAAGTTATATTATTTGAATAGTTTTATTCATCCAAATCTTTCTTCTAAGTTTTTTCAATTGTTTATCAATTCTTAGACTTTTCATAGACAATACCTCTTGCTCTTCTTTGGTAGCTGTGTGTCACCCCATAACACAGTAGAATAAAAGAGCACCAGAATAATGAAAAAATAAGAACTGGCTCCATATTCATTTGTGTTGTTCCTCCTGTTTGGTAATAAAGAAGACCGCTTATGGTAAGCAGTGGGTTAAGAAAAAATCCTTTGGGAATATCCTTATCATAGATTGTAGTCAGCACCAATTCAGCATATTGGCTGTATAAAAATAAAAAAATCAAACTAATAAACAGCATAAAACCTATCCAGATAATAAATATATAATTCTTCCATTGTTCTGATAAATTTAGGGCAGAAAAAAAATCCTTTAGTGTAAAAAGCACTCCACTCCAAAGAATCTGTATCCACAATGGCAGCAACAGATTTACACCATGAAGCTGTCCTATAGAAAAAAGCATCAAAATTAAAGGGACATAAGAAAAATTCAACCATAATATCTCTAAAGCTATCTCCAGGATTTTTGCCTTTGTCCAACTTTCTTTCCATATTGGTATCAGACAGGAAATCAAAATTACATTTAGGCTCATCATATAAAGATAAGCCTTTTTATATAATTCTGGATTATAACCACTGCTTCGAAAAGCTATCATCAATAAATAACTGAGAAGCAATATACTAAGAATGAGCACATGACTTCCGATTAGCCATCGATTCCATCTTTTCATTTCCAGTAGATTCAACACTTCACCCATCTCCTTTTATTTTCTCCCTTTAAGTGAAATCTGGGGGAGTATCATTCTTCCATTTCCTTCTACTTTTAAGAGCAATAACCCTTTTATTCCCAAAGCCTCTATATATCCTTGTTCTAATACTTTATTGCTAAGAGGTTGCCATCTGTGAGAAGTGTGATTAAATACTTCAATTCCAAAATCAGAGCCTTCCCCCTTTGCGATTATTTGAATTTCACTGATAAGCATTTCCTTTGGCAGCGCATAGTAAAGAATCTTATCTTTTCCTGCTTCTAGGAGCGTTTCCTTTCTATGAGGGTTTTCTGAACCTTCATTTTGAAGCATGATGGGTTGGATAGCCCCCATTGGATAAAAAACAATCCCTTCATTATTCTCCATGGAAATATCAAAAACATTTAATGCAATCTGTTGAACATGCTGTACTTTTCTATCTACTTGCAATTCTCTTTCTTCTTTACTAAAACCGAAGAGCTTGAGTATGTTTCTGCCATCCTCTATCTGATAAAAATAATAATCAAGAAGTTGTCTTTGATAACTTTTCAGATCAGCCTTCTCGTAGATATAGGATAAATAATTGTAATCTCTTTGATTATTTAAAGCATTATCCAGTTGATAGTCGATTTCAACACTTTCTTTGCCATCTAATTCTCCTATAGGTATAATAGTGTTTCCAATCAACAAAAAACAGTGGTCCTATAAACGGATGGGGATAGGAACCAATGACAGCAGGTACAAACATGGTCATGTTCCAATCATGATAGTCCCACCATATTTCATCCCCAGCCTGAGGGCGATACTCAGCTACACCTACAGGAGCCAATATCCCATTAACCCAATAGAACCAGTCCTCTTTTTTTTCTGTCTTTCCCGGTCTTAAAGGTATAAGCAGATTCCAGTCCATTGATAGCATTTACAAATCCTCCTCCATAGGCTGTCTGAATATCCAAATTTCTAAAGAGTACCTCCATTCCTACTTCATCTTTTATCAATCCTACATTTTTAGAATAAATTTTTTTATATCCATAGTCTCTTGTGACTGTAAGATTTATCTGATAAGGACTCTCTATATTCCCCGATGCCTTATAATCCTTAGCATTTTCAGTTGCAGGCCTTCCTTCCTGATATTTGATTTCTCCTTACACAGGTCCCTTATATCCTTTATATGTAACCCCATCAATTTCTACCACATCCGATGCTTTAGAAGCCTGATCATCAGGCAACTGTTTGTCTAAAGCTTTTTCTTGTTTATCTGAAGCTTTTTCCTTGGATTCTGTCTCTTTCTCTTCTTTTTGAAAGATCACAGCTTCTTCATTTTCTTCCATAAAATCATCTATCTTTTCCTGATTTTCTAATGTCTCTGTATTTTCTGAATTGGTTTGTATACTTTCTTCTAGCATGGTTTCTTGACTTCGAAGCTCTATTTGCGTGTTGGTAATCGTTCTTGGATCTCCTTTTTTACTACATCCTGTTATTACAAAAAGAATCATTAAAATAGTCAGCAATATGCCTATATATCTTTGCGCCTTTGTTTTTTTCAAGCTTATCCCCCCAGACAAAAAATAGAAGGCATTATCTATCGATAATGCCTTTGGTTGTCCAATCAGCCTTATATCTCTTTAATCATTCAATATTTAGCAATTCTGTAAACTTAAGGTATCCTTTTCATTAATAAACATTATAGCTCATCAATTTTTATCTGTCAAATATTGACCCTCATTTAAAGAAGTCCATAAACCAATAGCAAAGTATAAATTCCTATAGAACGCAAACCATACATTTAGGG
>JBFNEZ010000268.1:0-4046 GCA_040797825.1 Thermotaleaceae bacterium
TTTTTGATACCATTCCTATTTGGGCAGTAGCATTGATGTTGGCCATGTTACTTGGTGGAATAGGGTTTACCATATACCGTACAAGGCAAAGAAAGCAGGAAATGGATAATCTCTTGTCAGAAACACCAGTTGCACCTCTAGAAGAAAGCTTTGAAGAGATTGAACTGGATGTTAATGAAAAATCAAACTATAAAAAGCAGATTGATAATTTTGTAGATAGAAAGCCAGATGCTGTAGCGCAACTGTTGAAAACATGGCTAAATGAAGATTAGGAGTGTAGATGAATGGCTCGAAAACTTGGAATGAGTGGAAAAGAAAAGGCAGCGGTGCTGTTAATAGCTTTAGGGCCTGACAAATCGGCAAAGATATTTAAACATCTTCAAGAAGAGGAAATTGAGGAACTAACTCTAGAAATTGCAAATATGAGAAAAATTCCGCCTGAGGATAAGGAAAAAGTTCTTGAAGAATTTTATCAAATATGTTTGGCCCAGGAATATATCTCTGAAGGCGGTATTAATTATGCTAAAGAAATATTAGAAAAAGCATTGGGATCACAAAAAGCCTTTGATGTTGTGAATAAACTTACCGCATCTTTGCAAGTTAGACCTTTTGACTTTGTCAGAAAAGCAGATGCTAGCCAACTGTTAAATTTTATCCAAAATGAACATCCTCAAACAATTGCGCTGATTTTAGCTTATTTAAATCCTTTGCAGGCAGGCCAAATTCTTTCCGCCTTACCTCAGGCAAAGCAGTCTGAAGTAGCTCAACGAATCGCTACTATGGATAGAACATCTCCTGAGATTATTAAAGAAGTTGAAGCTGTACTGGAAAGAAAACTGTCTTCTATGGTTACCCAGGATTATACTTCAGCTGGAGGAATTTCATCTATTGTAGATATTTTAAATGCCGTAGATCGAGGAACAGAAAAGTTTATTCTTGAAACTCTTGAAGTCCAGGATATAGAGCTGGCAGAGGAAATCAAAAAACGGATGTTTGTATTTGAAGATATTGTTACCCTTGATAGTACTTCTATTCAAAGATTTATTCGTGAAGTGGAGAATAATGATTTGGCAGTTGCCCTAAAGGGTGCAACAGAGGAAGTTCAAGAAATTATATACAAAAACATGTCTAAGCGTATGGCTGAGATGATCAAAGAAGATATGGAGTTTATGGGACCAGTTCGACTGCGTGATGTAGAAGAGGCGCAGCAAAAGATAGTAAATATTATCAGAAAGCTTGAAGAAGCAGGTGAGATTATAATTTCACGTGGAGGAGGGGACGAGATCGTTGTCTAGAATTCTAAAATCATCTTATGTTAAGCTAGGTGAAAGAATAGAAATACAAGTAGAACAACGGGAGCCCTTAGAGGAAGAAAAAATCCAACGGGAAGACTCTAATGAATTAGAGATGCCTACTTATGAAGAGATATATGAGCAAAAAATCCAGGAAATTGAGAGAGAAATTCAAAAAAAAAAGGATTCAGCAGTAGCTGAAGCTGAAGAAATTATCAATGGGGCCTACGAGAATGCAAAAAAAATACATCAAAACGCAAAGCAAGATGGCTATAAAGAAGGATTGGATGAAGGTTACGCTGATGGGAAAAAAGAAGCCGATGCTCTTATAAGAGAGGCATTAGCAATCAAAGAAGAAATAATAGAATCAAAAAAGAGAAAAATTGGAATGCTCGAAAATGACATCATTCGATTAGTAATCGATACTACTGAAAAAATACTAAATACTAAGATTCAAGAGGATTACGAAATAATTATGGGGTTGATAAAACTAGGTTTAGAAAAATGTACCTACACGGATTCTTTAATTATACGGGTAAGCCCTGAAGATTATGAGTATGTCCTATCTGTTAAAGAAAAAATACTCTGTCTAGCAGAAAATATTAATGACATCCACGTAAAACAGGATGCTGCTTTGAAAAAGGGAAGCTGTATCATTGATACGCTTTCAGGAAGCATAGATTCTAGCATAGAAACCCAGTTTAGCCAAATAAAAGAATTGTTTATGGAACTATTGGAGAGCGGATCATGATGGAAAAGTTTAATTTGCAAAAATATCATTTGGCTCTTGAATCAATAAATCTTATTAAGTATAGTGGAAAAGTATCGCAAGTAATTGGATTGACCATAGAATCTATAGGTCCGGCAGTAAAAGTAGGAGAACTGTGTCATATTTACCCGCTCAAAGGAAAAAAACCTATAAAGGCAGAAGTCGTAGGCTTTAAAGATAAGAAAGTGTTGCTAATGCCTTTAGGAGAAATGGAAGGCATAGGTCCAGGAAGTAAAGTTGTTGCAACAGATGAAACACTTACTGTAAAAGTTGGTGATGAATTATTGGGACGAATATTAGATGGACTAGGAACTCCTATTGATGGAAAAGGAAGTTTGCTTCTGAATAAGAGCTATCCAGTAAATAACATGCCTCCTGACCCGTTGACCCGAAAGAAGATAGAAGAAATCCTATCTTTAGGAATAAAAGCTATTGACGGTTTATTAACTTGTGGAAAAGGACAACGGATTGGGATCTTTGCGGGAAGTGGTGTAGGTAAAAGTACCCTTTTAGGAATGATTGCCAGGAGTACAAAAGCCGATGTAAACGTTATTGCTCTAATTGGAGAACGTGGCCGAGAAGTTAGAGAGTTTATAGAAAATGACCTACAAGAAGAGGGATTAAAACGTTCTATTGTAGTTGTGGCCACATCGGATCAACCAGCTCTTGTAAGAATGAAAGGGGCTTTGTTGGCTACTTCTATTGCAGAATTTTTTAGAGATAGAGGGAAAAATGTAATGTTAATGATGGACTCTTTGACTCGATTTAGCATGGCTCAAAGAGAAGTAGGATTAGCAGTTGGAGAGCCTCCTGTAACAAAAGGTTACACACCCTCTGTATTTGCTGCACTGCCAAGATTGTTAGAAAGAGCGGGAAATTCCCAAAGCGGCTCTATTACAGGTCTATATACAGTTTTAGTAGATGGTGATGACCTAAATGAACCTATTACTGATACCGTAAGAGGTATTTTAGATGGTCATATTGTACTATCAAGGGGCCTTGCAAATAAAAATCATTATCCAGCAATTGATGTACTGGGAAGTGTTAGCCGATTAATGCCAAATCTAGCAGATGATGAACACAAAGCCATGGCCAATCAATTCAGAAATTTATTAGCTGTTTATAGAGAAGCTGAAGATTTGATTAGTATTGGTGCTTATGTAAAAGGCAGTAATAAAGAAGTGGATCAGGCTATATCTATGATTGATCACTTGAACAATTATTTAAAGCAGGGGGTTTCTGAATGTTATGAATATGAAGAAGTCCTGGAAAAAATGCGCAAACTTTTTCAATAGAGGTGTTGTAGATGAATAAATTTCAGTATAAGTATGAAAATTTGCTAAATATCAAAGAAAAGTATGAAAAAATGGCAAAGGAAAAATTAAATGATGCTATGGAAAAGCTGAATTCAGAAAAGAAGAAGCTGCAAGTTTATCATCAAGACAAAGTTAACTGTCAAGAATTATTGCGAATTAATATGGAGCAGGGTTTAAATGTATCTTCCTTAAAGAATTACGGTTCTTATTTAAACGGATTAGAAACAAAGATACTTCAGCAAAAGGAATCTGTCAGCCAATCTAATGTCCGTGTGGATCATTTACGTAATGCTGTGCTAAAAGCTTCTACTGAAAGACGAACTTTTGAAAAATTGAAGGAAAAAGAGAAAGAAAATTATAGTTATCAGGAAAAAAAAGAAGAAGAGAGATTTGTTGACCAGTTAGTAACTTTTAATAACTATAAAAGCAATTAGGGGGCACAAATGGCTACTTCAAATGCTGTTGAAAAAGAAAAAGGATCTTTATCTTTTAAAAAGATTATACTCATCATTTTATTGGTATTTACCATGATACCAGCGGCCATTCTTGCTGTTATGTATTTTACCAATGAAAATTTCAGATATATCACAAACAATTACTTCAGTACTTCTCCGGGTTTTGTTGGTTCTTATTTCCAAAGCTTTCCTACAAGAGAAGAGAGAGATGTAC
>JBFNEZ010000269.1:0-4007 GCA_040797825.1 Thermotaleaceae bacterium
CTCCTCTTTTCTATAGTTCTAGAGTCCTAGAATTCTACACTGAATCCTTAAATTCCTTCTTTTTTGTAATCAAATTGTAACATTTCTTCACCCGACATTTTTTATTATATCATAGTTTTCATTTGGTTCAACCTTTCTGTTGTATATTTAAAACAATTGGTGCCTTAAAACTTATCATAACTCTGTATTTTCAAGATTTCTATGGAAAAATTTTTTTATTTAAAGACATGCTTCTTTATTACATTATGCTAAATTATGGATATTATTCTTAGTTATAGTTTAGCCAATTTTGGAAGTACTCTTTTAGAGATCTATCGGCTACCTGTTCACAGAGTTTAATGAAATCCTCTGTAGTTGCATTTTTATATTTATATTTATCAAAATAAACCTTTAAAATTTTAAAAAACAGTTCATCCCCCAATTCATCTCTCATTTTACCTATAAATATAGCTCCTTTACTATAGACGAGAGCCTGATACTCCCTAGCATTATCAAATTCTTTGAGGCTTTTATAGATCTGCTCTTCTTTTTCTTCCGAATCAGAATATATGTGATAGGATCGTGCGATCATGTTTTTATATACATTGTCCATAACATCTTTGCTATACTTATTCTCATAATATAAAAGAGTAGAATATTCCGTCAGTGCTTCATCCAGCCAAGATTCATTCACTTGATCATTTCCAATGATGCCATACCACCACTGATGGGCTGCTTCATGGGCTACTACGTACTCTAATATTTCTTTTTGTTCTTCACAATATAAAGTCTGATCAATCAATACTAGGTTTGGATATTCCATCCCTCCAATAAAAAAATCTGAGGCAGCTACTGAAAACTGTTTATAGGGATATTTCCCAAATAGTCTATTAAATATTCCTATAGCATCCTTCGCTGTCTCCAGTGCCAGTTGTCCATACGTATCCTCCATAAAATAGGATTTTACTTTAGTCCCGTCTTTTTCATCCTCTAGTACCTTAAATTTTTCTCCAGCAATCATAGCAAAGTCTCGGACAGCATTGGCTTCTATTGTCCATAGCATTTTTCCGCCTATATTTTCCCGCTTTAATAGGTTTCCAGTATGGGCCAGAGTATACTCTGATGGCATGCTTATGTAAATCCTATAATTGGAAATTTCACTATAAAAGGGATCTCCTATGGCGTAATAGGGTTCTAGATTCCACCCTTTGTGATCATAAACTGCTAAAATGGGATACCAGTTGGCAATATTGATAGTATTCTCTCCGTATCCAAAGCGTCCGCTGGCTGGCGGGATTTTAATGGTATATTCCATTTCTAGAACTATCTTGTCCCCTGGCTCCAAGGCTTCATTGAGGTTTACCTTTAAAATGGTTTCTCCTACTCCTAAAACCACATAATGCAGGGCTTCCCCTCCTGAATCTATGGACGAGATTTCAATATATCCTGGCTCAAATCCCTTTGGATATGCCAGTTTCATTTCTTCCTTTACAAAGGGTACCGTCTTTTCTATTTTAAATGTATTGGGGTATAAGTGAAAATATAGGGACTGAAATGGTGTATCAGAACGATTTGTGCAAGTTATTTTTTGACTGGCTACAAGCAGTTTTTCCATAGATTCAAACTCAGCTTTAATAACATATTCTGTGGTATCTTGGCTATGGAAATTGTTTATCCCATTAAAAACCGATAGGGTTTCCTCTATTAGATTCCATTGTTGAATTGCTACAGACATTGCTAGGGATAAAAATACAATAATACACAATTTGAACTTTCTCCTGATGTCAAGCTTCATGGGCATACCCCCTATTCTATTCCTTGTATAACTATATGTCGTACTTTTTCCAATATGTGCATATTTTGCATAGGTGCTTAATTTCAATCCCCTCCTTATGGTATAATATAGTAAAGCTGTTTCTAAGGAAGTTTAGGAAGGTGATCAATTTGCATTTTGTAAAACGAACAAGCAATATAGATCTAGGAGATACCTCTATTGAAAATATTTTTATAAATGATTTCATGCCCATGGCCAATGGCACCTACGTAAAGGTCTATCTGTTGGGATATAAATATGCCAGCGACAGAGACTCATCCCTTTCAGTAGATCACCACACAATTGCAAAGCATTTGGCCATACCCCTTTCAGATGTACTGGAAGCCTGGGATTTTTGGGAGAAGAAAGGAATTATCTACAAGTATCCCTTTGAAGGAGAAGACCCTCACCAATATAGAGTAGAATTCATTAGTTTAAAGCAGTTGTATATAGATAACAACTATAAACCTGTGAATATTGCAGAAAGTAGTGAAGAAACTGCTTCTGGTACATACAGCTGTTCTCCAGAAGATCTTATTGAGGCCAATAAAGTCCCAGAAATAAAGGATATGTTTTATCATATCAATCAGCTCGTACGACGAAGCCTTGTACCTAATGAAATGATGGATATACTAGAATGGATCTATAACTACAATATGGATCCGGATTTGGTAGTCCGTGCCTTTATGTATTGTGTACAGCAAAAAAAGGTTAAGAACGTAAAGTATGTTGGTGCAGTTATTCGGAATTGGTATGACAATGGAATCACCAGTGTCCAAAAGCTGGACGAGCATCTCTCAAAAACCGATGAGCGCTACAGTCAATATCAAAGCATATTTAAAGCACTGGGTTTTAACTTTCGAGAGCCTTCTATGGCTGAACGCAAAGTCATGGACCAGTGGCTTGAAGAGTGGCAATTGGGTATGGATATCATACTCAAAGCATGCGAAAGCTCTAAAAAAACCTCTAACCCTAATATAAACTATATACATAGTATTCTAACAGCCTGGAAAAACGAAGGTATTCAGTCTCCCCAAGATGTAGATGAAAAGGAGAGTATTCGTCGAGAAGCTCCTAAAAAGCAAAGTAAAGCTGTACAAAATCGCTTTCACAACTTTGAACAGCGCACAGCAAAATATAGTAAGAACGAACTGGAACAAATCCTACGAAAGAAGGAATAAGGCAGGTGTAAATCTTGAAGAATCAATTTATTAATGAGATGCTATTGCATTACGAAAAAACAAGGGACCAAGAGCAAAAAGAACTGGCTGCAAGAAAGGCATCGGTCTATGGGAGCATTCCCCGAATAAAAGAAATTGATGATGAAATCGCCAATACAGGGCTAATCATCGCCAAAACTATTCTAAGTAATCCTGTTAACTACGAAAATGCCCTTGCAGATATTCAGCATAAAATGGACTTATTGAAACAAGAAAAGGCTATTCTTTTAACGGAAAATAATATCCCTTTGAATTTTTTAGAAATTAATTTTCAGTGTAAAAGCTGTCAGGACACAGGTTATATATCATCAGGAGAAAAATGCAGTTGTTTTAAACAAAAATTGGTCAATCGAGCCTATGCCATGTCCAATCTATCGAAAATTCTAGACAAGCAAAACTTTCAAACCTTTAATATCCATTATTTTTCCGAAGAACCCTTTGAGGATCGGAAGTTAACACCCCGGCAAAATATGCTGCATATCCTCAATGTCAGCGAAGGCTTTGTTCATAACTTTGATCGAAATCAACGGGAGAACCTGCTGTTTTATGGCACCACAGGTTTAGGAAAAACCTTTATGTGCAACTGTATTGCTAAGGCCTTACTGGATAAAGGCAAGATTGTTGTTTATCAAACAGCCTTTAAAATACTAGAGATTTTAGAGGATTACAAGTTCAATAAAAATCGTACCTCTGAAATAGAAACCAGTTATCAGCTTCTCTTTGATTGCGATTTGCTAATCATTGATGATCTCGGTACAGAAATGGCCAATACCTTTACCAATACAGAAATATTTAACATCCTCAATACCCGGCTGATACAGGATAAGAATATACTCATCTCCACCAATTTATCCCCTATGGAAATTGCAAATACCTATAGCGATAGGATTTTTTCTAGAATATTTGGTGAATTTACAATTTTAGAGTTCTACGGTAAAGATATACGATGGGAGAAGTAATCAAAACTTCTTCCATCTTTATTGTTAAATCTGGAA
>JBFNEZ010000270.1:0-3958 GCA_040797825.1 Thermotaleaceae bacterium
AAAAAGAAGTATCGAAATAATAGCAAGAATAATAATAACCCCAGCTGCTATTTTCCAGCCTAGTTCTCCAGCAATGTTTGTAGATAGGATAACTAAAAATGGAGAAGTTAACGCACCAACCGCAAAAATACTATGTAGAATATTAAGGGCCGCTGGACTACTATTAGATACCTCATTTACAGTGGTATTATTAAAATTAGATATACTACCACGACTTAATCCTGTGAATAAAAAACCTAAAATTAATAAAACTGGATTACCCGTTAAAATCATGATTGAAAATCCCATAACAACAAAGCTACATAAAAATATAATTGATTTTTTTCTACCTAAATACAGAGGCAACACCCCTGCAATAAATCCAGAAATTAAGTTGCCTGCTTGATGTGCAGAGATCAATCCGCCACTTACTGTATTGTTTAACCCATATTCTGTGCTGATTAAAGGAAGCAATGATCCTAAAATCATAGCATATAATCCATTGACTGCAAAAACGAAAAAACAACAATTTAAAATATATTTTTGATCTTTGTTAAGTTGTGAGTAAAACGATTGATTTTTCATATTCTTTAATTCTCCCACTTAGATATAGATGATATTTCAAATAAGTATAGCATATTTTGAAATAAATACAAGTAAACCCATCTATTTCTAAGAGCAATATAACCTCTTACTATCTGCTGCACGTTGATAATCGGCGGTTATTACAGTGCAAAGTTCACAAATCCTATACCGCTTGGGCCATAAGATACTATTGGATAATTGCCAACCCATTTTTCAACTTTGCCACATGTATCCAGAACCATATCATTAACACCGTAAGTCATTATTAGGATTCACCAGTATGAATGGGATAGAGATTCCCTTTAAATCTAAAGTAATTTGATTAATGATACGAATATAATCAATAGATCCTTTCCAATAAATAGAGTCTATAAGTGAACAAATTGTTCCTGAAAAGAAAAGAGTTGAGACAATCTGTACTAGTTTCCCTTTTTTATTACCCCTATAAAATTGGAAATTTAGAATGTATAGATGCGAAATAAAAATAGGTGCTTTTTCCCACATATCTATTAATAATGGCTGATGCAAGTTTTCATCATAGAATATTCCGTCCCACTTGCTAAATTCTAAGTTTGTAGTAAGCATTACACTTCTTTTTTCATAGCACTCTGAAATAATTTGAAATAATAGTTGGGATCCTTCCTTTTCAAAGGGAATATATCCCTATTCATCACAAGACTTTCTGAACTGCCTTTACCCTTTTGAATACCTTTTACAAAACCACCATGAACGGTAATCAGTGCATCCTGCATTTGATAAGTTGATGATTTTCTTTGTTTTAATATGCACACCTCTTACTTCATTTTTCCCATTTCCAGGCGCTTGAATTCTAAAATAATCATAACAACTATCGCCACATCTATAATGATGATCAACAGCATAAGTAGCGAATGATTATGCAAATAGCTGTATATTCCGTAGGCAATAAACAATCCAAACACAACCACTGCAAAAGGATATGCCCACATTTTTTTCTTCCACAGCAGCCATATAACTGCCAGCTTTGTTGAACCGTGCAGCAGCATATAAATTGCAATTGAGTGTTGTGAACTGATTGATAAATTTTCACCAAGTGTAATAATGTAGTTCATTACAATGTCTTTTGGATCTTCTTGCAACTCTGGAAGTGCGATAAGCTGTATAAGACGGTTAATCCAATCGTGACTTACAATAATCATCAAAAAGCCGCCAATAAATTCTATCAGTGCATTAATGGCTTTTATAACTAAACCACCATAAAACCCAATATTTATAATATTATCTCTTTTCAGCAATTTTTTCATAAGTTACCTCGAATATAAATAGTTTTTCTTAATTCACTGTTTATTTATTATAATCACTATCCATGTGCACCATATTTGTTCGATCATTTAGACCACAAGTTTCTGATATAGATTCTGAAGTTTTGACAACACCCATTGATTCTCCTGTCAACTGAGATTCTTTTTTTGCTTTATACCCTGTATATACCTCTACCATTGTTACGGTGAGTATTGCAAATATGATTGTTATTGTATCTCCAATCTTTCCCCAAACACTGTAAATTATACCTATAATAAGAAATAGGGTTACGACTTCAACGTGCCTTGAGTAGACGAAACTGATGTCGTAAAGACCCACTGGTTCCTTGGCGGAAGGGAATTTTCTTTAAAACGGATTATAATGATCCGCTTTTTTAGAGTCCTATCCTCCGCTCTTTTAAGAACAGAACGGGCACCATTTCCGTTTGGCACCTTGTAGTGCTGCTACAACTTTACCAGCCCGCTTGAAATTGTCTTGGGAATGAATCAATCCAAGAGCCTCTCACCACTTTTATGGGTGAAAGGCTCTTGGATTAGGGATGGCGAACTACTTTGATAGTTCCTGTATTTACAAACAAATGCCTATTATGCTTTTGGATGTGTTCCTTCGGCGTTTGATACAACTGCATCGATTTGGACTAAAGCATCTTTAAGTAAAGCTGATACGCCAACTGTTCTTCGTGCAGGAACACCGCCTGGGAAGAATGTTGTGTAAACTTCGTCTACAGCATCAATATCTGCGATATTTTTAAGGAAGATGTTTACTTTAACCACATCGTCCATAACGTGATCGATACTTTCTAAAATTGCCTTAATATTTTTTAAGCACTGTTCAGCCTGCTCTTTTACACCACCAGCTACCAGTTTATCAGTTTTTGGGTCCAAAGGTAATTGAGCTGAAATGTGATTGTAATGAGAAAACGCTACAGTTTGTGTAGATAGAGAACACTTTGGTGCATTTTCAGTGTTATTTGCCTTTATGACGATTCCATGCCTGGCTTCAACAGCTTGTGGAGGTGTACCATCTCCGTGTGACACCACTGCTTCAATTTGTACCAAAGCATCCATAGGTAAAGCTGAAGCTGCAACTATTGTACGTGCAGGGACATAGGCTGCGGCCCTAGCGATAGCCGAGTCTGGGAAAAATGTTGTATAAACCTCGTTTACGGCTTCAATATCCGAGAGATTTTTAAGGAAGATATTAGTTTTAACAATATCGTCAAAAGGAACATCGATACTTTCTAAAATTGCCTTGATATTTTTTAAGCACTGTCCAGCCTGCTCTTTTACACCGCCAGCTACCAATCTACCAGTCTTGGGATCGATAGGTAATTGAGCTGAAAGATTATTGTAATGAGAGAAAGACACAGTTTGTGTAGATAGAGCACATGTTGGTGCATTTGCCGTGTTATTTGTAAGCTTTATGAGGTCGCCTGCTTGTGGTGCGTTTGGAATTGTACCTTCACCATTTGAAACAAGTGCTTCAATTTGCACCAAAGCATCCATAGGTAAAGCTGCCACTGCGACTACCGTCCGTGTAGGAACATAGGTTGTGAAGAATGTTTTATAAACTTGGTCTACAGCGTCAATATCTTTGATATTCTTAACGAATACAGTGATTCTAACAATATCGCTCATAACATGATCGATGCTGTCTAAAATCGCCTTGATATTTTTAAAGCACTGTTCAGCCTGCTCTTTTACACCACCAGCTACCAATTTACCAGATTTTGGTTCAATAGGTAATTGAGCTGAAAGATTATTGTAATGAGAGAAAGCTACAGTTTGTGAATATGAACCGATACCTTTTGGAGCATTTTCCGTATTCCTTGCTAATACTGCGTTATAGCCACTCATGATAGTATTCTCCTTTTAGATAAATTTTTTAATAGAATATTCGTACCCGTTTGTGTTTGATTTGGTTGTTTTTCCATGATTATAACCTCTATGCTTTTTAATTTAACCAAGCGCAGAAAAAATATCCTAATTTACTTCAAAAAAACCTTTACTTTTTTAACCATTCATCCTTCACTTCCTAAAGAAGTATTAAAGTCAGATGGTTTTAAGAATAGAACTATAGACAAAGTTATACC